>NC_015588.1:601407-902110 GCF_000215105.1 Isoptericola variabilis 225 | reverse complement strand
GCTCGAGGCCGAGGTCGAGCTGCTCGAGGCGCTCCACCTGTACGTCGAGGCCGGCGTGCTGCCGTTCGTGGTGCCGCGCGTCGCAGGCTTCGCGCTGCTGCCCGAGGGCGGCCGCGCCGTCGTGCACCGCCGCATCACCGGCACCCCGTTGAACGTCGACGCGCTGCGGCCGGGCCCGGGGCTCGCGGCCGACCTGGGCCGGACGCTCGCCGCGGTGCACGAGCTGCCGCCGTCGGTCGTCGAGGCGTGCGGCCTGCCGTCCTACACCGCGGCCGAGTACCGTGAGCGCCGCCTCGTCGAGCTCGACGAGGCCGCGTCCACGGGCCGGGTGCCCCCGGCCCTGCTGCGCCGCTGGGAGGCCGCGCTCGAGGACGTCGCGCTGTGGCGGTTCAAGCCCGTCGTCGTCCACGGCGACCTCGCGCCCGACCAGCTCCTCGTCAGCAGCACGCGCGTGACCGCGATGAGCGGCTGGTCCGACGCGCGCGTCGCCGACCCGGCCGACGACCTCGCCTGGCTCCTCGTCGCGGCGCCGCCCGAGGCCGTCGACTCGATCATGGAGGCGTACCAGCTGCGCCGCACCGAGCTCAGCGACCCCCGGCTCGTCGACCGGGCGCTGCTCGTCGGCGAGCTCGCGCTCGCCCGGTGGCTGCTGCACGGCGTGCGGCGCGGGCTGCCCGACGTCGTCGCCGACGCCGAGTCGATGCTCGCGGACCTCGACGAGGCCACCCGCGAGGACGCCCCCGCCTGAGGCTTCGGCCCGCCAGATAGCGATCCGTCGCCGAGATAGCGAGCCGTCGCCGTCCGACCGGCCCTGAACGACGACGGGTCGCTATCTCGACGACCGTTCGCTACGTCGGTGGTCGTCCGCGGTGCCGAGGATGAGGGCCTCGAGCTCGTGCTCGTCGAGCAGGCGCTCGGGGCGCACCGTGACGCCCGAGGCGACGTAGCAGAACGCGGCGCTCACCTTCTCCAGAGGCAGCCCGGTCCAGCGCGACCACGCGAGCCGGTACACCGCGAGCTGCACCTCGCGGGCGGCGCGCGCCTCGGGGTCGGACGGCTCCCGCCCCGTCTTCCAGTCGACGACGACGACCGGCTGCGGCTCGCCAGGCGCCGCCGGCGGCGCGTCCGGGTCGGTGAAGACGGCGTCGATGCGCGAGCGGAGCAGCACCCCGGCGACGGGCGTCTCGACGTCCTGCTCGATCGCGATCGGGGTGCGTCCGGCCCACTCCGAGGCGAGGAACCGTTCGCGGAGCGCCTCGAGGTCGGCGTCGGCCGGCAGCTCGGCGTCCTCGGCGCCGGGCAGGTCCTCGACGTCGACGAGGGACGCGGAGCTGAAGTACTGCTCGACCCACTCGTGGAACCGGGTGCCGCGGCGCGCGTGCACGGTGGGCTCGTTCGGCACCGGGCGGCGCAGCTGCAGCGCGAACTCCGAGCGGTCGGTCGCGAGCCGCACGAGGCCCGACGCCGAGACGTGCGCGGGCAGCTCGACGGCGCGTCCCGTGCGCTCGTCCCGCTCGGCCAGGAGGGTGCGCGCGAGCTCGACGAGGTCGTTGCCCGCGCCGTCGGTGAGGACGCCGGCCGGCGCCGTGACCGGGTCGGCCTCCTCGTCCGGCCGGCCGGCGGCGCGCACGTCCTCCGCCCGCTCGACGGCCGCCCGCTCGACGAGCGCGGCCGTCGCGCGCAGGACGTCGCGCGCCGAGCCGGGTGCCGCGTCGTCGGCCGCCGGCCACGTGCCCGACGCCTCGAGCGCGTCGCGCGGGTTGGGCCCCTCGGGGTCCGGCTCGCCGGCCCACCCCTCGGCGGACACGACGCCCGCCTCCACGAGCTCGACGAGGAAGGGCGAGAGCCGCCGCGGCCTGCTGCCCGTGCCCCAGCGGTGGGCGGTGAGGAACAGCTCGCGCCGGGCGCGCGTGAACGCGACGTAGGCGAGCCGTCGCTCCTCGGCGAGCTGGTGCGCGCCCGCGTCGAGCTTGAACTCGTCGCGGCGCGCGGCGAGGTCCTTCGTGTCGCTCGCGAGGTCCCAGCGGAACGCGGGCAGGTCCTCGGCGTCGCCGCGCAGGTGGTACGGCAGCGCCGTGACGTCCGTGAGCCAGCCGCTGTCCGTGCGGCCCTGAGCGGACTCCGCCTGGCTGGGGAACACGCCGTCGACGAGCCCGGGCACGGCCACGACGTCCCACTCGAGGCCCTTGGACGCGTGCGCGGTGATGACCTGCACGGCGTCCGGGTCGGGCTCGCGCACGGGCATGTCGAGGCCGCGCTCCTGCTCCGACGCGACGCCGAGCCACGCGAGGAACGCACCGAGCGTCGCGACGTCGGCCGACTGCGCGAAGGAGGCCGCGACGTCGCGGAACGCGTCCAGGTGCTCGCGCCCGCGCAGGCTGACGCCCTCGGCCGCACCGCCGAGGCGGTCGGCCAGGACGTCGGCCGTCGCGACCTCGACGTCGAGGCCCAGCGCCCGCTCGGCCTGGACGACGAGCTCCGGCAGCGACAGGTACGTCAGCCCGCGCAGGCCGCGCAGCACGCGCGCCAGCGCGGTGAGGCGCCGGTGGCCCTCGGGCGACAGGACGCGGCCGTCGCGCGCGGGCACGCCGGGCTCGGGGAGGTCGTCGAGCGCGTCGACGACCGACCGGTGGTCGACGACGTCGCCCTCGACGACGGTCTCGTCCGCCGTCGTCTCGTCGACGGTCTCGTCCGCAGACCCGTCCGCCGTCTCGTCCGGCGTCCCGTCCGGCGGTGCGGCGGCCCGAGGCGAGGAGGCGCGCGTGCGCTTGTGCGGGTCGTCGGTGCGCGCCAGGTCGGCGGCCCACGACCCGAGCGCGTGCAGGTCCGACGCGCCGAGGTTGACGCGCGGACCGGTGAGCAGCCGGACGAGCGAGTCGCCGCGGGACGGGTCGTGCACGGCCTCGAGCAGCGCGACGACGTCGACCACCTCGGGCGTCGAGAGCAGGCCGCCGAGGCCCACCACCTCGACGGGCAGGCCGCGGCGTCGCAGCGCGACCTCGACCGCGGGGAACTGCGCCCGCGCCCGGCACAGCACCGCGGCGGTCACGCGGTCGGAGCCGTCGGGGCGCGCCGCGCGCCGCCACCGGGCGGCGACCCACTCGGCGACCGCCTCGGCCTCCTCCTCGAGCGTCGTCGCGACGTGCGCCGCCACGGCCCCCGGCCCCGCGCCCGGGCGCAGGTCGAGCGGCGGGACCTCGACGCGCGCCCCGCCCGGCCCCGGCTCGCGCAGCGGCGCGGACGCGACGTTGGCGGCGGCGAGCACCGCGGCGTCGTTGCGCCACGAGGTGCTGAGGTAGCGGACCGCGGCCGGCGCGCCCGCCGCCGTGCGGAAGCGCTCGGGGAACCGCGCGAGGCCCGACGCCGAGGCACCGCGCCAGCCGTAGATCGACTGGTGCGGGTCGCCGACCGCCGTGACCGCGTGCCCGCCGCCGAACAGGCCGGCGAGCAGCTCGACCTGCGCGTACGAGGTGTCCTGGTACTCGTCGAGCAGCACGACGCGGTACCGGGCGCGCTCGTGCGCCCCGACCGCGGGCACGGTGCGCGCGAGGTCCGCCGCGAACGCGATCTGGTCGCCGAAGTCGAGCGAGTCGGTCGCACGCTTGCGCCGCCGGTACTCCTCCACGAGGTCGAGCAGCCGCTCACGCTCGGCGACCGAGTCGATGATCGCCTGGACGTCCTTGGTGCGCGCCTTCTGCCGCGGGCCGAGGGGCAGCGCGTCGAGGTGGGCGACGAGCTCGCGCAGCCGGTCGCGCGCCTCGTCGACGGGCACGAGGTGCTCGCCGAGCGCGCCCGAGAGCGCCAGGACCGCGCCGACGACCGTGCTCACCGCCTTGTCGGTGCCCAGGTCGTCGGCCCAGGACTCCACGACCTGCGCGGCCAGCTGGTACTGGTTCGCCTCGCCGAGGAGCCGGGAGCCCGGTTCGATGCCGAGCCGCAGCCCGTGGTCGGCGACGAGCGAGGCCGCGTACGCGTTGTACGTCGCGACGGTCGGGCGCGCGAGCAGGTCGAGCGCCGACGCGGCCCGGCCCTGCGCGCGCGCGAGCTGCGCGAGCCGGGACTGGACGCGCGCGGCGAGCTCGCCCGCGGCCTTGCGCGTGAAGGTGAGCCCCAGGACCTCCTCGGGCTCGACGAGCCGGTTCGCGATGAGCCACACGACGCGCGCCGCCATCGTCTCGGTCTTGCCCGAGCCGGCGCCCGCGACCACCAGCACGGGTTCGAGCGGGGCCTCGATGACCGCGACCTGCTCGTCGGTCGGCGCGTGCCGGCCCAGGAGCGCGGCGATGTCGCGCGCCGACAGCTCCGGCGCGCGACCGGCCTCGGGCGACGCCGCCTCGGCCGCGAGCTCGGGGAAGCCGAGCGCCGCGTCGCGCGGCGCCTCGAACGCGGCCCAGACGTCGTCGGCGAACAGGCCGTCGGCGTCGTCCGGGCGGGGTGCGGGCTCGGAGGTCATGAGACGACGGTCCTTCCCTCGGGCTGCACGGGACACGAGCGCCGCACCGGGCACACGGCGCACAGGTCGTTCTCGCGGGCGGTGAAGCGGGCGGACGCCATGGTGTCGGCGGCGCCCTCGACGAGCGACCGCGCCCAGCTCGTGCCGTCCGGCTCCGGCGCGAGCGCGGGCTGCGCACGCACCGTGGGCGAGACCGTGGGCGTGCCCAGGTACACGAGCTGCGCGCCCGCGCTGCGCGTGCCGGGCGGCAGGTCGAGCCCACCCTCCTCGACGGCGAGCTGGTACGCGCCGAGCTGCGGGTGCTCGGCCGCCTTGGCCTTCGACGGCGCGCTGCGGCCGGTCTTGAGGTCGGCCACCGTCACGGAGTCGTCGCCCGCGCGCTCGACGCGGTCGATCTTGCCGCGCAGGCGCGCGCGCCCGACGGTCACCTCGAAGCCCGGCTCGACGAGCAGCGGCTCGCCCGCGCCCGCGTAGTACTCCGCGAGGCGCTCGATCATGCGCTCGGCGCGGTGCCGCAGCTGGCGTGCGGGCCAGCCGTCCGGCAGGGCGAGCCGCGGCCAGCGCCGGTCGAGCTCGGCGCGCAGCTCGGCGAGCGACCCCGACGGCAGGTCCTCCGCGATCGCGTGCACGAGCGTGCCGAGCGTCTGGTGCGCCGCGTCGGGGCGCGTGCCGCCCGCGGCCTCGAGCGCCCAGCGCAGGCCGCACGTCGTCACCGTCTCGACCTTCGACGGCGAGACCGCGACCGTGTCGTCCGGGCCCCACAGCGGCGCGTCGCTCGACGTCGGCGCGACGCCGTACCAGGTGCTCGGGTCGGCCTCGGGGACGCCCGCCGCGGCGAGGTCGGCGAGGAGCCGTGCCGCGGCGCCCGGTGCCGGACCCGCGGGCCGCCCACCGCCGTCGGGCACCCCGGCCGCGACGGCGCGCACGAGCTCGGCGCGCGCGGCCGCGACGACCCCGCGCAGGTCGAGCGGCGGACCGACGGTCACGCGGCGGGGGTCGGGGCCCTCCGTGTCGCGCGCCGGGGCGCCCTCCCCGCCGGGCGGCGCCACCAGGTCGAGGAAGACCGACGGGCTGTCGTCGGCGTCCTCCACGGCCGTGACGAGGAGCCGCCGGCGGGCGCGCGACGTCGCGACGGCGAAGGCCCGCAGCTCGTCGGCGAGCACCTGCTTGCGCGCCTCGGGCCCGAGCACGTGCGCGTCCGACGCGCGACCGGCGAGGAGCTCGACGAGCGCCTGCGATCCGAGCAGCGAGTCGCGCAGCCGCAGGTCGGGCCAGACGCCGTCCTGCACGCCCGCGACGACGACGACGTCCCACTCGCGCCCGGCGGCGCCCGCCGGGGTGAGCGCCTCGACCGCGTGCGCGCCCGTGGCCGACGCCGCGAGCGAGTCCGCGGGCAGGTCCTGCGAGGCGAGGTAGTCGACGAACGCGGCGACGGGCGCACCCGGCATGCGGTCGACGAACGTCTCCGCGGCGCGGAACAGGGCGAGGACCGCGTCGAGGTCGCGGTCGGCGCGCACGCCCGCCGGGCCGCCCGCGAGCGCCGCGTCGCGCCACCGGCGCGCGAGGCCCGTCGCGTCCCAGACGGCCCACAGGACGGTCTGCGCGGTGGCCCCGCGCTCGGCGGCCGCCGCGCGGCCGGCGGCGAGGACGCGCGCGACGGCGAGCGGGGCGCGGCGGACGGCCGGCGGCAGCGACTCGGCGCGCGCGGGGTCGCCGAGCACCTCGACGAGCAGCGCGTCCGACGAGCGCCCCCCGCCGCCCGCGATCTCCTCGGCCCGCAGCGCGCGCCGCAGGCGGCGCAGCGCGACGGCGTCGAGCCCGCCGACCGGCGAGGTGAGCAGCAGCGCGGCGGTCTCCGGGTCGAGCGTCTCGACCGCCTCGTCGCCGAGCTCGTCGCCCAGCAGGGCCTCGAGGCTGCCGGGCGCCGGCGCGCACACGCGCAGGGCCGCGAGCAGCGGCGCGACGGCGGGCTCGTCGCGCAGCGGGAGGTCGGAGCCGAGCAGCGCGACGGGCACCGACGCCGCCACGAGGTCGCGGCGCAACGAGGCGAGCCGGTCGCCGCTGCGCGCGACGACGGCCATGCGCTCCCACGGCGTGCCGTGCAGCAGGTGCTCGGCGCGCAGCTCTCGCGCCACGTAGGCCGCCTCCTGCGCCGCGCCCGCGAGCACCGCGACGTCGACGCGCGCGGCCGGGGCGCCGTCGTCGGGCCGCGGCGCGGCGCCGCGGTGCAGCGCGCCGGAGACGGTCGCGATGCGCTGCGTGACCGCCGACGTGACCGTACGGAGCGCGGCGTCCTGGCGCCACGCGGTGCCGAGCACGACCGTGTGCGCGTCGAACGCGCCGACCGTGCCGCCGCGCGCGGGCGCGGCCGCGCGGCCGACCAGCCCGGGTGCCGCGCCGCGGAAGCCCTGGACCGCGGAGTCGGGGTCCGCGAGCAGCGCGAGGCGCGCGCCGCCGTCGTGCAGCACGTGCAGGAGCCGGGCGGTCGCGACCGTGGCCTCCTGGTAGTCGTCCACGACGACGAGGTCCCACGCCGGGCGCGGCACGCCCGCCAGCTCGTCCTCCCACGACGCGAGCGCGTGCGCGGCCTCGTCGACGACCACGGCGGGGTCGTAGCGCGCGCCGGCGTCCGGCGTGCCGAGGCGCAGCGCCGTGACGTCGAGGTACTCCTCGTAGAGCTGCGCGGCGAGCACCCACTCGGGCCGCTCGTGGCGGCGCCCGAGCTCGTCGAGGTCGGCGGGGCCGAGGCCGCGCTCCGCGGCGCGCATGAGCAGGTCGCGCAGCTCCTGGCGCAGTCCGCGCAGGCCCAGCGACTCCTCGGGCAGACCGGGCGGGAGCGCGAGCGGCGCACCCTCCCCGGCGAGGTGGCCCGCGAGCAGCTCGGCGAGCACGAGGTCCTGCTCCGGCCCCGACACGAGCAGCGGCGGAGGGTCGCCGAGCGCCGCGGCACGCGTGCGCAGCACGGCGAACGCGGCCGACGCCGCGGTGCGGACCATGGGTGCCCCGACCGTCCGGCCGGCCGCCGCGGTGACGCGGTCGCGCAGCCGGGCGGCGGCACGCCGCGACGCCGCGAGGACGAGGACGCGGGAGGGGTCGAGGCCCGCGTCGAGCGCGCGGACCGCGATCTCGGTGGCGACCGTCGTGCGGCCCGTGCCCGGCGCGCCGACGACGAGCGTGACGGAGCGGGCGAGCGCCGCCTCGACCGCCGCCTCCTGCGTCGGGTCGAGCAGCACGCGACCGCCGTCGTCGGTCGACGACGGCGGGACGAGCTCGAGCTGCGCGGGTGCGGATGCCACGGGTGTGATTCGACCACGGCCCACCGACACGACCCGGCCGCGAGCGCTCGGGCGGCGCGACCGTTTCACCCTCGGCGGAAGCGGCGGGGAGCCGTCCGCGCCCCGGCTACGATCGAGGCGACTCGAAGGACCGTCGCGCCGCCGTCGGCGGCGCAGCTCGCGAAGGAGAGAACGTGGAAGTCACCATCGGTGTGCAGAACCTGACGCGCGAGCTGGTCGTCGAGACCGACCAGACCTCGGACGAGGTCGCGGCGGCGGTCAAGGAGGCGCTCGACGGCGGCACGTCGTTCGAGCTCACCGACTCCCGCGGGCGTCGCGTGATCGTGCCCGCGACGGCGATCGGGTACGTCGAGCTCGGCACCGGGGCCCAGCGGCCGGTCGGCTTCGGCTCCCTCTGACCTCAGGTCCTCGGAGCGTCAGGCCGCGAGGCCGATGCGGTCCATCCGGCGCGTGTGCTCGGCCGTGAGGGCCGCGAGCAGCCACGAGGGCACGTCCCCCGCCGCGGCCGGCGCGTCACCGGGCGCGGCCGACCTCGCGAGGTCCGCCAGCCGGGGGTGCCGGGTCAGCAGCGCCTGGACGAGCGTGAGGGCCTCGCCGACCACGCGCCTGCCCCACAGCGCGAGCCGGGAGGCGAGCACGTCGTCGCGCGCGGCGGCGTCGGTCAGCAGCCGGAGGGTCGTGTCGGCGCGCGTCGCGTCCTCCACGACCGCGAGCACGGCCGCGGCGTCACCGTCGGGCAGGCCGCGCGCGAGCGTCGTGCACAGGTCGGCGGCGACGCCGTGCCCGACCGCGCCCTTGAGCAGGCCCTCCCACCAGCTGCCCGGCTGGGTCCGCGCGTCGAAGTCGGTCAGGGAGCCGTCGAACGGCGTCATGAGGTCGACGGCGCCGACCCCGTGCCCCGACGCGAGCTCGAGCAGGCGCAGCTGACGGCCGAGCGCCTGGTCGGCCGCCTCGGCGAGCGTCTGCCGCGTCGCGAGGTCCGGGGCGTCGACCGAGCGGCTCGCGAGCAGCCCGAACGTCGCGAGCTCCGTGTAGGACGCGAGCCCCAGCAGCTCGAGCAGGGCCTGCGGACCGCCGTCGGACGCGGTCGTCGACGCCGCACTGGGCGGGGTGCTTCGGTGCTCGCTCACGGGGCAAGGATAGGGCGTCGCGCCACGCCCGCCGCCGGGCCGCTCGGCGTCGCGACGGGCCGTCCAGTAGCATGGGCCGCGTACCTCGGTTGCCCGGTCGTCACGTGCTGACCTCCCCGCGCCGGCCCGCAGGTCCCTGCGGAACCGCGCGACGTTCCTCCACGATCGGCTGCCGACCACCTCGGCGCTGCGTGCGACCCGCGGCCAGACCTCGTGGTCCCCCGCGCCGACGAGCACACGAAGGCACAAGTGACCACCACCGACACCGCGGCCGCGACGAGCGCGGCCCAGCCCGACCTGAGCACGCCGTCCGCCATCCAGGCCCAGGACGTGAGCTTCGCCGACTTCGGGGTCCGTCCCGAGATCGTCGAGGCGCTCGCCGAGTCCGGCATCACGCACCCCTTCCCCATCCAGGCGATGACGCTGCCCGTCGCGCTCCAGGGGCACGACATCATCGGCCAGGCCAAGACCGGCACCGGCAAGACGCTCGGCTTCGGCGTCCCGCTGCTGCACCGCGTCGTCGCGCCGGGCGAGCCCGGCTACGACGACCTGCCGGCGCCGGGCAAGCCGCAGGCGATCGTCGTCACGCCGACGCGCGAGCTCGCCGTCCAGGTCGCCAACGACCTCGCGACCGCCTCGAAGAAGCGGTCCGTCCGCATCGTCCAGATCTACGGCGGCCGCGCGTACGAGCCGCAGATCGACGCGCTCAAGGCGGGCTGCGAGGTCGTCGTGGGCACGCCCGGCCGCATGGTCGACCTGCTCAACCAGGGCCACCTCAACCTCACGCGCGCCGCGACCGTCGTGCTCGACGAGGCCGACGAGATGCTCGACCTCGGCTTCCTGCCCGACGTCGAGAAGATCCTCTCGCGCACGCCCGCCGTCCGGCACACCATGCTGTTCAGCGCGACCATGCCCGGCCCCGTCGTCTCGATGGCCCGCCGGTACATGTCGCAGCCGACGCACATCCGCGCCGCCGACCCGGACGACCAGGGCGCGACCGTCAAGAACACGCGCCAGGTCGTGTACCGCGCGCACGCGCTCGACAAGATCGAGGTCCTGGCGCGCATCCTGCAGGCCGACGGCCGCGGCCGCACGATCGTGTTCGCCCGCACCAAGCGCACCGCGGCCAAGGTGAGCGACGAGCTGCGCGACCGCGGCTTCGCCGCCGGCGCGATCCACGGCGACCTCGGCCAGGGCGCGCGCGAGCAGGCGCTGCGGGCGTTCCGCCACGGCCACATCGACGTGCTCGTCGCGACCGACGTCGCGGCCCGCGGCATCGACGTCGAGGACGTCACGCACGTCGTCAACTACCAGTGCCCCGAGGACGAGCGCACCTACCTGCACCGCATCGGCCGCACCGGCCGCGCGGGCAACAAGGGCACGGCCGTGACGTTCGTCGACTGGGACGACGTGCCGCGCTGGCAGCTCATCGACCGCACGCTCGACCTCGGCCACCCGGAGCCGGTCGAGACGTACTCGACCTCGCCCCACCTGTACACCGACCTGGGCATCCCCGAGGGCACCAAGGGCCGTCTGCCGAAGGAGAAGCAGCAGCTCGCCGGCCTCGACGCCGAGGAGCTCGAGGACCTCGGCGAGACGGGCAAGCGCTCGGGCAAGACCGGCGGAGCCCCGGGTGCCTCGCGCGGTCCGCGCGGCGAGGGCCGCGGCGAGCGGCGTGACGGTGAGCGGCGTGACGGCGGTCGGTCGCGCTCGCGCGGCGGCCGCGGCCGTGCCGGCTCGCGCGACGGCGCCGCCGCCCACGCGGACGGCTCGGCCTCGGCCGAGGGCTCGGCTCCGGGCGAGCGCCCGGCGTCGGGCAAGGGTGCCGCGTCCGGCGAGGGCCAGCCCCGTCGTCGGCGTCGCCGCCGTACGCGCAGCGGCGGTGGCGAAGGCTGACCTTCCTGCCTTCTGTCGTGGGCGTGATCTCTGGTCCGATTCACCCGCTTCGAGCGGGTATCGCGGACCAAGGATCACGCCCACAGCGCTGTCCGGAGGCTGTCGGAGGCGCGGCGTAGCCTGCCCGCATGCGCCTGACGTTCACGGCACCGCTGTGGCAGTGGGACGCGCGGTCCGACGACTCGTGGTGGTTCGTGACCGTGCCTCCCGACGAGTCCGACCAGCTCGCCGACCTCCCGCTGCCGCCGCGCGGCTTCGGCTCGATCAGGGTCCGCGTGACGGTCGGCTCGACGACGTGGTCGACGTCGGTCTTCCCGTCGAAGCAGGAGCAGGGCTACGTCCTGCCGCTCAAGCGCGCGGTCCGGCAGGCCGAGGGCATCGGCCCGGGTGACGAGGTCGTCGTCACGCTCGAGCCCGTCGGGGTCTGAGCCGGCGCGCCCGCGGGATCAGGCGGCGCGCACGAACTCGGTGACCGCCGTCGCGATCATCTGGACCGCGATCGCCGCGAGCAGGATGCCGGAGATGCGCGTGACGAGCGTGACGCCCGAGTCGCGCAGCAGGCGCTGCAGCACGTTGGCGAACCGCATCGACAGGTAGAGCGCCACGTGCACCGCCACGATCGCCGCGGCGATCGCGAGGACCTGGGCGAGCGCGTCGTCGTCGCCCCGGGTCTGCTGGACGAACACCATGGTCGCGACGATCGCGCCCGGCCCCGCGAGGAGCGGCGTGCCGAGCGGCACGAGCGCCACGTTGACGGACTGGTTGCCCGACGGCTCGGCCGACTCCATCTTCCCCGTGAGCAGCTCCATCGCGACGACGAGCAGCAGCAGGCCGCCCGCCGCCTGCAGCGCCGGCAGCGAGATGCCCATGTAGTGCAGGACCTGCTGCCCGAACACCGCGAACACGACGATGACGCCGAACGCCACGAGGATCGCCTGGCGCGCGGCACGGTTGCGCTGCTTCGCGGTCATCGTCGACGTCAGGCCGAGGAACACCGGGACGGTGCCCGGCGGGTCCATGATGACGAACAGCGTGACGAACACCTCGGTGAACACCACGACGTCGAACCAGCTCACGGCCGGACCACGGGCAGTGCGCCCTCCCCCTCGATCGTCTCGAGCACCTCGGGTGCCGTCGTGTTCTCGCCGATCCGGTTGAGCTTCCCGGTGCCGTGGTAGTCGCTCGACCCCGTCACGAACAGCCCGAGCGCCGAGGCGAGGTCGCGCAGGTGCGCGCGGGTGGCGGCGTCGTGGTCCCGGTGGTCGACCTCGAGACCCGCGAGTCCCGCGTCGGCGAGCTCCGCGATCGTCTCGTCCGCCACGACGCGTCCCCGCGCACCCGCGCCGGGGTGCGCCATGACCGGGACGCCGCCGGCCGCGCGGACGGCGCGGACCGCCACCTCGGCGTCGGGCGCGTAGTGCGGCACGTAGTACGGCGCGCCCGGGTGGAGCACCGTGGCGAACGCCTCCTCGCGCGTCGCGACGACGCCGAGCGCGACGAGCGCGTCGGCGAGGTGCGGCCGGCCGACGGTCGTGCCGTCGCCGGTCTGCGCGACGACGTCGTCCCACGTGATCGGGAAGTCGCGCGCGAGCAGGTCCGTCATCGCGCGCGCACGGGTGCGGCGCGACGCGCGCGTGCGCTCGAGCTCGTCGGCGAGCGCCGGGTTCGTCGGGTCGTGCAGGTACGACAAGAGGTGCACGCTGATGCTCGCGCCGTCGGGCGTGCGCACGCGGGTCGAGACCTCCGTGCCGCGCACGAGCGCGACCCCGTGCTCCGCCACGGCCTGCGCCGCCTGGTCCCAGCCGGCCGTCGTGTCGTGGTCGGTGAGGGCGACGACGGTCAGGCCCGCCGCGGCCGCCGCCTCCACCACCTGACGGGGCTCGTCGGTGCCGTCGGACACCGACGAGTGGGTGTGGAGGTCGATCACGGCTCCAAGGATATGCGGGGCGCGGGACCGGCCGGCTCGCACGGTCCGCACGAGGTCTCCACACGGTCCGCCGGGTGCGCACAGGCGAGCGCCGAACCGGCACGGGACGATCGAAGGGATGACTGCACACCGCCCTCACCCCGCCCCCGCCGTCGTGTTCGTCCACGGCATGCGGACCTCGTCGGCCATCTGGGCGCATCAGCTGGAGCACGTGCGCGACGCCGGTCACCCGGCCGTCGCCGTCGACCTCCCCGCGCACGGCGCGCGGTACGACGAGCGCTTCTCGCTCACCCGGGCGTTCGAGGTCATCGACGAGGCGGTCGAGTCGTTCGACGGACGGCCCGTCGCGCTCGTGGGTCTGTCGCTCGGCGGGTACACGAGCCTGGGCTGGGCGGCGCGCCACGCGTCCGACGGCGGTGCGCCCCTCGCCGGGATCGTGGCGGCGGGCTGCTCGTCCGACCCGCGGGGCAAGCCCGTCGCGCTGTTCCGCGACGTCGCGCGCGTCACGGTCGCCGGCACGACGGCGGTCGGCCGGTACGTGCGCCGGGCCGGGACGCGCTGGCGTGCGCTGGCGACGGGACGCTCCGTGGCCGGTGGCGCCGACGCCGCGGCGTTCGGCGGGCCCCGGTCCTCGAGCGTCTACACCCCCGGGTGGGACGTCGTCACGGACGCGCTCACCCAGCTCGCCGGCCGCTCGTCCGTGGCGGACCTGCGTGCCGCGCGCGCGCCGGTGTGGCTCGTCAACGGCGCCCGCGACCGCATGCGGCTCGAGGAGGCGCGCCACCTGGCCGCGGCCGAGCGCGGCGCGCTCGTCGTCGTCCCCCGCGCCGGGCACGACGTCAACACCGACGCCCCCGAGGCCTTCAACCGCGTGCTCGACCGGGCTCTGCGCGAGTTCTCCCGCACCCATTCCCCCTCTCCGGTCCCCGCGAGGTAGCGCACCCCGCGGCGAGGTAGCGCTCCGCACGCCGAGGTAGCGCTCCGCACGCCGAGGTAGCGCTGCATCCCGCGACGTCGCGCGCTACGTCGGTGAAAGACGCGCTACGTCGCCGAGAAACGCGCTACGTCGCCGAGAAACGCGCTACGTCGGCGGAGAATGCGCTACCTCGCGGGTGCGAGACTGGGCGCATGACCGACGCAACCCCTGTCGACCCGACGACCCCGTCCGAGACCCCGCCCGCCGAGACCCGGGCCGAGACGGTCTCCGACCGCGGGAGCAACCGCTCGCAGCGGCCGCAGTCCGAGGCGTTCAAGCAGTTCGTGATGTCGGGGTGGGCACCGCGGCCCGACCTCGGCGTCGAGCCGTCGCGCGCCGTGCCGTTCACCGCCGAGCGTCGCGCGCGCCTGTCGGCCCGCTTCCCGGGCACGCGGCTCGTGATCCCCGCCGGCCCGCTCAAGACCCGCTCGAACGACACGGACTACCGCTTCCGCCCGCACTCGGCGTTCGCGCACCTGACGGGCCTCGGCACCGACCACGAGCCCGACGCCGTGCTGGTGCTGCATCCCGTGGCCGACGGTGAGGGCGACCCCGGCGCCGACGGCACGCCGTCGCACCACCACGCCGTGCTCTACGTGCGCCCGCTGGCGCCGCGCGACAACGAGGAGTTCTACGCCGACGCGCGGTACGGCGAGTTCTGGGTCGGCGCGCGCCCCACGCTCGAGGACGTCACGACGCTGACGGGCATCGAGGCCCGGCACGTCGACGAGCTGCGCGACGCGCTCGCGAAGGACGTCGGCGCGGACGGCGTGCGCATCGTCGTCGTCACGGGCGCGGACGAGGCCATCGACGCGCTCGTCGAGGCGATCCGCGCCGAGGCTGGCCTCGAGGAGTCGGACGAGGTCTCCGACGAGGCGCTCGTCGAGGCGACGTCGGAGCTGCGGCTCGTCAAGGACGCGCTCGAGATCGAGCACATGCGCGAGGCCGTCGCGCGCACGATCGAGGGCTTCGAGCAGGTCGTGCGGGCGCTGCCGCGCGCCGTCGCGCACCGCCGCGGGGAGCGCGTCATCGAGACGACGTTCGACTCCTACGCCCGCCTCGAGGGCAACGCGGTCGGCTACGAGACCATCGCGGCCGCGGGCGACCACGCCACGACGCTGCACTGGATCACCAACGACGGCGTCGTGCGGCCCGGCGAGCTCGTGCTGCTCGACGCCGGCGTCGAGGTCGACTCCCTGTACACCGCGGACGTGACCCGGACGCTGCCGGTCGACGGCGAGTTCACCGAGGTCCAGCGGAAGATCTACACCGCCGTGCTCGACGCCGCGGACGCCGCGTTCGAGGTCGCCAAGCCCGGGACGCGCTTCCGCGACATCCACGCCGCGGCCATGAAGGTCATCGCGGAGCGGCTCGAGGAGTGGGGCCTGCTGCCCGTGCCCGCCGAGGAGGCGCTGTCGCCCGAGGGCCAGCAGCACCGCCGCTGGATGGTGCACGGCACGAGCCACCACCTCGGCCTCGACGTGCACGACTGCGCGCAGGCGCGCCGCGAGCTCTACCTCGACGGCGTGCTCGAGCCGGGCATGATCTTCACGATCGAGCCGGGCCTGTACTTCAAGGCGGACGACCTCACGGTCCCCGAGGAGTTCCGCGGCATCGGCGTGCGCATCGAGGACGACGTCCTGGTGACCGAGGACGGCAACGAGAACCTCTCCGCCGCGCTCCCCCGGCGTCCCGAGGACGTCGAGGCCTGGATGGCGTCCCTGCGCGGCTGACGCCCGGTTCTCAGCCGAGCGGGCGGCGCAGGCCGCTCGCTCGACGCACCGGCCGCCCGACGGCGGCGCGCACCGCGTCCTCGGTGCCGAGGATCCGCACGTGCGAGCGTGCCCGGGTGACCGCGGTGTAGAGCAGCTCACGGGTGAGCAGCGGCGACGTCGCGGGCGGCAGGACGAGCGTCACCCGGTCGAACTGGCTGCCCTGCCCGCGGTGCACGGTCATGGCGTGCACGGTCTCGACGTCGGGCAGCCGGTGCGGCCGCACGAGCAGCGGCGACGCGGGCTTGCCGAACGCGGCCACGAGACCGCCGCGGCCGTCGGCGACGACGACGCCGGTGTCCCCGTTGTAGAGGCCCGTGTCGCGGTCGTTCGTGGTCACGAGCAGCGGCCGCCCGGCGTACCAGGCGCCGTGCCCGCCGTCGTCGCCGACCGCCTCGGCGACCCACTCCTCGACGAGACGGTCCCAGTGCGCGACGCCGGCCGGCCCGCGTCGGTGCGCCAGAAGTAGCCGGTGGCGCTCGAGCGCGCGCAACGCACCCCCGGCGTCGCCCGCCCGTGCCGCGGCGACGAGCGCGCCGCCGCACCCGACCGCGTCCGCACGCAGGGCGGCGACCTCGTCCTCGTCGGGGCGCTCGCCCGCGACCTCGACGAACTCGACGTCCGCGCCGCCGGCGCGCAGGAGCCGCAACGCCTCGTCGGCGTCGCCCTCGCGCACGGCGGTCGCCAGCGGCAGGATCGCGCTGTCGGGGCGCTGACGGTGCACCGTGACCAGGCGCACGACGCCGTTGCGCAGCCGGCGCAGGTCCTCGCCGTCCCCGTCGGCACCGCCGGGCACGTCGCCCGGCACGAGGCGCGCGAGCGCCGTCGGGAGCGCGTCGGCGACGGGCGGCCGGGCCACGAGGTCGCCGAGCACCGCGCCGGCCTCGACCGAGGCGAGCTGGTCGGGGTCGCCCACGAGCACGAGCCGCGCGTCGGGGCGCAGCGCCTCGAGCAGCCGCGCCATGAGCGGCAGGGAGACCATGGACGTCTCGTCGACGACGACCACGTCGTGCGGCAGGTGGTGCCCGGCGTCGTGCCGGAACCGGGTCGAGGATCCGGGCCGCCAGCCGAGCAGCCGGTGCATGGTCGTCGCGGCCGGGCTCCCGACGCGCTCCCGGTCGGCGGCGTCGAGCCCGTCGAGCGCCTCGGCGACCGCCTCCTGGAGCCGCGCGGCCGCCTTGCCCGTGGGCGCCGCGAGCGCGACGCGCAGCGGGCCGCCGTCACCCAGCACGTCCTGGAGCACGGCCAGCAGCCGGGCGACCGTCGTCGTCTTGCCCGTCCCCGGCCCGCCCGTGAGCACCGTGACGCGCGCGAGCAGCGCGGTCGCCGCCGCCAGCCGCTGCCGCGTGTCGCCCGCGGCCGGGAACAGGCGGCGCACCGCCGCGGCGGCGCGGTCGACGTCGAGGCCGGCGGCGTCGGGCGCGAGGCCGTCGAGTCGCGCGTCGACCTCGCGCCGGACGACCATCTCGTGGCGCCAGTACCGGTCGAGGTAGAGGCGGCCGTCGACCCAGCGCGCAGGGCGGTCGGCGGGTCCGTCCGGCCCTACGGCCACGAGCGGGCTCGCCTCGACCGCGGCGCGCCACTCGGCGGGCTCCGGCCAGCGCAGGTCCCCGGCGGGCGCGGCGTCCTCGGCCTCGGGCACGGCGAGCGCCTCGCGGTCGTCGAGCTCCACGCACACCGACCCCGAGCGCACGGCCCGGACCGCGAGCGCCACCGCGAGCAGCACGCGCTCGTCGGGCTCTCCGGCGAGCCGGCCGAGGCGCCGGGCCACGTGCACGTCGGCGGCCGAGACGATGCCGGCGCGGTTGTGCTCGGCGAGCAGCGGGCCGGCGTGCAGGGCGAGGCGCGGGTCGCCCGCCGTCGTCGCGGACGACGCGGGCGGGACGGCCACGGTCGGGGCGCTCACGTCGACCTCCCGTCGAGCAGGGCGGACAGCGCGGCGACGAGCCCGGCGGGCGGGCGCCACGCCATGACGCCCGCGGGGCCGTCGTCGAACACCGGCGTGCTCGGGCCGCACATGCCGCGCACGAACAGGTAGAGCCCGCCGGCGAGGTGGACGTCGGGGTCGTACCCGGGCTGGCGCCACCGCAGGAAGCGGTGCAGCGCGGCGAGGTAGAGCAGCAGCTGCAGCGGGTAGTGCGCGCGCATCATGGCCTCGGCCATGGCCTCGGGGCGGTAGTGCCAGGCGGTGAGCGGCTCGTCCGGCACGCCGAGCCGGTTCGTCTTGTAGTCCACGACGAGGTAGCGCGGGCCGCCGTCGGGGCCCACGTCCACGGACCGCACCCGGAGCACGGCGTCGATGCTGCCCGTGAGGTACCCGCGCAGCCGGGACTCCCCGAGAGCTTCCAGCAGGTCGGGGTAGGGCGCGAAGGGGTCGTCGGGAGCGAGGTGGCGGCGCAGGAGCGCCGCGACGTCATCGAGCCGCGACGCACCGCGGGGCGTGTCCCCGCCCGCAAGGGGCAGCTCGAACTCGAGCTCGGCCAGCCGGTCGGCTGGGCGCACCTCGCGCAGCGTCCGCCCGCCCGCGAGCGGCCCGAGCGGCGAGTCCAGCACCACCTCGAGCGCGGCCGCGAGCTCGTCGTCGTCCACGCCGGGCATGCGTGCGGCGCCCGCCTCGGCGCAGCGCCGGGCGATCTCGGCCCGCAGGTCGGGCGCGGTGGTGTCGACGTGCTCGAGCACCTCGTGCACGAGCGTGCCGAACGCCGCGCCGGCGGGCATGTCGGCCAGGGGCGACACGACGGCGCGCGCCGGGTGGTCGGCGCGGGCCGCGCCGCGCAGCGCGACGTCGACCTCGTCCTGCACGCCCGGCTCCTCGGGCTCGCTCGCGACCCCGGGGTGCTCGTGCGCCGCGGCGGTGAGGCCGCTGTACGACGTGCGCCGCCACGCGAGGTCGAGCCGTCGGTCGAACCGCGCCACGCCCAGGTCGGGGCGCGACTCGGCCGGCGCCGTCCACCGCACCGGCTCTGGGCGGGCCGTGACCGTCTCGACGGCGACCGTCCCGTCCGACGCCGCCGCGAGCGCCGCGAGCCGCTGCGCCACGGCCTCGTCGGTGGGCTGCGGCACGTGCCCGGGCGGCTGCATGCCCGGGGCGTGGTCCCCGAGCAGCACACGGCTCAGCGCGCCCCGGCCGGAGTTGTTCGACGGCGCCCACCACGTCACGACCTGGTTCGCGGCCCGCGTGAGCGCGACGTAGAGCAGGCGCAGGTCCTCGCCGCGGTCCTCCGCGAGGTGCCGCTCGAGCGCGGCCTTGTGGTGCACGTCGTCCTGGCCGCCGACGTGCAGGATGCGCGCGCCCAGGTCGTCGTGGAACCGCAGCGCGACGGGCGGGCGGCGGCTGTCCTCGTAGCGGTCCCACGCGAACGGCACGTACACCACGGGGAACTCGAGCCCCTTGCTCGCGTGGACGGTCACGACCTGCACCGCGGCCGCGTCGGTCTCGAGGCGGCGGCTGCGCTCCTCGGCGTAGTCCTCGCCGGCCTCGGCGATCCGCCGCCGCAGCCAGTCCGTGAGGGCGGCGGGGCCGAGCCTGCCCTCGACCGCCGCGAGGTGGAGGGCCTGGCCGACGTGCCGCACGTCCGTGAGCGTGCGCTCGCCCGCGGCGGTGCGCAGCAGCCGCTCGGCGACGCCGCCCGCCGCGACGGCCTCGAGGAGCGCCGCCACGCCCTTGTCGGCGAGCGCGCGCGCCCAGGCGCGCACGGTGTCGGAGAGCTCGTCGCGCTCCGCGTCGGTGGCGGTGGCGAGCCGGGCCGCGTCCCACCCGACGAACGGCGTGAGTGCGAGCGCGGCCGCCCGCCCGTGGTGGCCGGGCTGCTCGAGCGCGCCGAGGAGCGTGAGCCAGTCCTGGGCGGCGGGCGTGCCGAACACGCTCGACAGCCCCGACACGACGGCCGGCACCCCGGCCGCCACGAGCGCGTCGCGGACCGCCGCGGCGTCCGCGTTGCGGCGCGCGAGGACCGCGACGTCGCCCGGCTGCAGAGGCCGCCACGCCTCGCCGTCGCGCAGCCGCGTCGAGCGCAGCTGCCGCACGACGTCGGCGGCGACGTCGGCGTAGACGAGCTCGCGGACCGCGCCGATCGCCGCGTTGCGCGTGCCCCGCACGCCGAGCGGCTCGCGCGTGACGTGCCGGATCCGCACGGGCGCGCCGCCGTCGAGCCGCCGGCCCATGTGCTGCGCCTGGAGCGGGCGCACGACGATCCGCTCGTCGCCGAGCGCCGCGCCCCGCAGCACGGTCTCGAGCCCACGCAGGAGGGGGGCGTCGCTGCGCCAGCTGCGGCCCAGCGTGGCGGTCGTCGTGGCGTCGGCGCGCGCGGCGAGGTAGGTCACGACGTCGCCGCCGCGGAACGCGTAGATGGCCTGCTTCGGGTCGCCGATGAGCACGAGCGTGCGGTGGCCGTGGAAGGCGGTGCGCAGGATCTCCCACTGCACCGGGTCGGTGTCCTGGAACTCGTCGACGAGCACGACGGCGTACCGGGCCCGGACGCGCGCGGCCGCGGCCGGGCCGCCGGCCGGGTCGGCGAGGGCGTCGCGCAGCCGCGTCTGCAGGTCGTCGAAGTCGAGCAGGCGGCGCTCGCGCTTGCGCCGGTCGACCTCGTCGACGACGTCGCGCGCGAACGCGTAGCGGTGGCCCGCGGGCGACCCCGGGTCGGCCGTCGCGGGCTCGAGCCGCGCCTGGGGGTCCGACATGGCCTCGGCGGCGACGCGCCGGGCGTCGGACGGCCGCAGCACGGGCTCGGCCTGGTCGGCGTAGCGCTGCAGGTACAGGTCGTCCACGACCTCGTCGACGAGGTCGGTGAGGTCGGGGACGAACCTCGCGTCCGGGTCGACGTCGGCGGCCGTGCCGAGCGTCGTGAGCATCTGCTGGCAGAAGCCGTGCGTCGTCGCGATCGTCGCGGCGTCGAACTGGGACAGAGCGCGCGTGAGCCGCTCACGCCGCAGGGCCAGCTCGGCGTCGTCGCAGTCGGCCAGGTGCCGCACGACGGCGTCGGCCGACTCCCGGGCGTCCGGCGACCGCAGCGCGCGCTCCGTGCGCACGAGCCGGTCGCGCACCCGGTCGCGCAGCTCCGACGTCGCGGCCCGGCCGAACGTCACGAGGAGCAGCTCCGGCAGCTCGGCGACGCCCTCGGCCACGTACCGCGTCGCGAGGGCCGCGATCGTGAAGGTCTTGCCCGTGCCCGCGCTCGCCTCGAGCACCGTCGTGCCGGTCGGCAGCTCGCCGCACACGTCGAACACCGCGGGGGCCAGCGGGGTGAGGTCCAGCGTCTCGCTCACAGCGTCACCGTCTCCTCGTGCGCGAGCAGCGGCTGCCACACGCGCCGCGCGAGCACCCCGAGCCGCGTGCGCTCCTCGGGCCACCACGCCCGCTCGGCGGCCGAGGGGACGCCCGCGACCTCGCGCAGCGTCGCGCCGGCGCCCCAGCACAGGACGTGGTGGTCGTCGGTGCGCTCGAAGCCCTGCGACCACTCGAGCGACGCGGCCTCGAGCGCCTGCACCTCCTCCGCACCGCCGTCGCGGCTCGTCGCGTAGGCGCACGCGCACGCGACCGGCAGCGGCAGCGGCTCGCGCGCGGCGGCGTCCCGCAGGGCGACGAGCTCGCCGAGGTGCCGCAGCGCCTCCGCACGGGTCGGCGTGCGCAGGGTCGAGACGGCGGCGCGCGGCGCGCGCACGGGCGCCCGCCCGATCGTCACCGCGCGCCACGGCGTCTCGGGGCGCGCGGCGACGAGCGCGAGCAGCTGGACCCACGCGCGCAGGCGGTGCTTGGGCCCGAGCTTGGAGAACGTCGAGCGCAGCACGACGTCGCCGCGCACGCCGGGGACCGTCCCGGTCACCACGGCGCCGCCCGGCAGCTCGGCCGTGACGTCGACGCCCGACGCCGGCTCGCCCGCGTACCGGTGCGCGGCCTGCGCCACGGGCAGCACCTTCTCCTGGACCGCGAGCAGCGTGGCGCGGCCCAGCTCCTTGGGCGGCACCTCCCCGCGCCGCCACTCGACGTTGAGCGCGCGGTTCGGCTCGACGCCGTCGAGCAGCGCGCCGAGCAGCCGCTCCCCGAGCGGCCACTGGCCCAGGGGCTCGAGCTCGAGCGGCAGGCGGTCGTCGACGTCGTCCGCCTCGCCCGCGAGCGACACCTGCAGGCGGCGCCGCAGGAACCACCGGACCGGGTGCTCGAGCGCCGCGACCAGGTCGTCGAGGTCCACCTGGGCGCCTGGTCCCTCGGGCTCGGCGGGCGGCAGCGGCTCGCGCAGGAAGGGCACCCGGTCGACGCGCTCGCCGCGGCCCGCCACGGCGGCCGCGAACGCGTGCGCGTCGAAGCTGAACGGACCGGGCCGGCCGAGCGCGCCCGCGGCGAAGTTGCGCTCGTCCACGGGCTGCAGCGGGTGCCGGACCAGGACGTGCTCGCGCGCGGGCCGCCCGTCACGCCGGCGCGCCGCGGCGTCGAGCGCGTCCAGCAGCTCCCCCACCGGCACCGCGGGCGGACGGGGCGCGCCCGTGCGCTCGTCCGCCCCGCTGTACAGCACGACGAGCCGCTCGGACGCGGCGGAGACGGCGTCGAGGAACAGCTGGCGGTCCTCGCTGCGCCGGTCCCGCTCGCCCACGCACGGGTCGCGCAGCAGGACGTCGTCGCCGTCCTCGGCACCCCCGCGCGGGAACGCGCCGTCGTCGAGCCCGAGCAGGCACACGACGCGGTGCGGGACCGCCCGCATGGGCTCGAGCGAGCAGACCGTGAGCGCGCCGGTGCGGAACCCGGCGCGCGTCGGACGGCCCTGGAGCCGGTCGGCCAGCAGCGCCCGCACGTCGGGCAGCCGCAGCAGGACGCCGTCGTGCCCGGCCGCCGCGACGCGCACGTCGGCGAGCACGCGCCGCGCCTGCGACAGCTGCCACTCCTCGGTGGGCGCGGCGTCGGCGAGCAGCGTGATCGCGCGGTCGAGCGCGTCGAGCCACGCGTCGCGGGGGCGGGCGCCGTCGAGGTCGGCGAGCACGGTGCGGAGCCGGTCCAGCAGCTCGGCGAGGCGGCCCGCGAGGTCGACGTCGGTGCTGTCCACGTCGTCGAGCGGCAGCGCCGAGGAGACGTAGCGGTGGTCCTCCTCGGCCATCGCGGCGCCGAGCAGGATGCGGTCGAGCGCCGTGTCCCACGTGCCCTGCCGGACGGCGGGCAGCCCGAACCGGGCGCGGCGCGACGCGTCCTCGCCCCAATGCACGCCGGCCTCGACCGCCCAGTCGCGGACCCGGGCGAGGTCGTCGTCGGACAGCCGGAAGCGCCGCCGCACCGGTTCGGAGGCCGCGAGGTCGAGCACCTCCGAGGCGGTCACGCGGCCGTCGGCGAGGTCGAGCAGCGTCGCGAGCAGCATGAGCACGGGGTTGACCTGGCGCGGGGAGCGGTCCGCGACGCGCACGCGCAGCGCCTGTCCCGGGTGCGCGGCGCCGGCCGCGTCGCCGTCGCCGTCGGCGAGCCCGAACGTCGCGGCGACGAGCGGGGCGACCGCCTCGACGTCGGGGCACATGACGACGACGTCGCGCGGCTCGAGCGTCGGGTCGTCGGCGAGCAGCCCGGCGAGCACGTCGCGCAGCACCTCGACCTGGCGGGCCAGGCCGTGGCACGCGTGCACCTCGACCGACCGGTCCGCCGGGTCGAGCTCGGCCGGCGGGCTCGCGGCGTCGTCGGCACGCAGCCGGCGCTGGAGCTCGCCGAGCAGGGTCGACGGCGGCTCGGGCGCCGGGTGGTGCGCGTGCGCGTGCGCCTCGCCGCCGACGGCGAGGCGCGCGAGCCGCACCTGCAGCTCGGTCGCGTCGCGCGCCATCGAGGCGAGCACCGGGTGACGCGCATGCACGACCTGCTCGCGCCGCCGGGCGGCCGCCGGCCCCGCCGCCGCGACGCGGTCCCACAGCGCGGGCGAGGGGTGCGGCAGCCACAGGTGGACGTCGCGGTGCGCGCCGAGCGCGTGCAGCACCCGCAGCTGATCCTCGGGCAGGCGCGTGGGCCCGAACACCGAGACCCGCTCGGGAAGGTCCACCTCGTCCGGCCGCTCCACGACGGCGCGCACGACGCCCGCGAGCCGCTCGGCGGGGCCCGGCTCGCCGACGCGCTCGCGCACGCGCCGCCAGAGCTCGACCTGCCATGCGAGGTCGGTCGGCACGTCGGTCGGCACGTCGGTCGGCACGTCGGGCGTCCCCGCGGCGGACTCCCCCGCCCACGCGGCGACCATGTCGGGCCGCTGCGCGGCGTACGAGGTGAACAGGCGGGCGAGGCGGCGCGCGACGCCCAGCCGGCGCCCGCGGCGGGCGTCGCCCGCGGTGCCCTCGGCCACGTCGTCCGCGCCGAGGTACCGCGCGAGCGGCGCGGCCCAGGCCTCGCCGACCGCGTCGTCGAGCACCTCGAGGACCGTCCAGGTCAACCGCTCGGCCTGCCAGGGGTCGGACTCGGCGTCGTGCCCGCCGAGGCGCGCGACGACGTCGGCGACGAGCCGGGCGGGCGAGGCGAACTCGACGTTGGCGCAGACGCCGGCCTCGCCGTCGGGCCCCGTGCCGAGGTGGTGGGCCAGGCGCTGCGCGAGCCACCGCTCGACCCCGCGCGTGGGCACCGCGACGACGTCGGGCGTGAACGGGTCGGACGGCGGGGGCGCGAGCACGGCGGCGAGCGGCGCCACGAGCGCGTCCGCGCGCTCGGAACGGTGCACGTGCAGCACGCGCCCACCTCCCCGTCGGTCCTCGAGTCCGCCGGCGCCACCCTACGAGGTGGCACCGACAGCGAGGCGGGACCGACAGCCGTGGTCAGGACCGGCGGTCGTCCTCCGACGGCGGTGCGTACGGGTCCGACGACGGGCGCGCGGGCGGCGCGGGCTGCTCCGGGGACGCGTCGTCGGGCTGCTCGGGCCGCTGCTCCGGCGTCTGCCCCGAAGCCTGCTCCGGCGTCGCCGGCCGCGGCGTCGCGGGCGTGCCCGACGCCGGTCGCATCGCGCCGTAGCGCGGCTCGCCGGTGGGCGTCGTCCACCGCGGGTCGGGTCCCGTGCGCACCGGCGCGGCCGGCGTCGTCGTCTGGCGGGCCTTGCCCAGGCCGCCGGGAGACTTCAGGAGCAGCGAGCGGGCCTCGCCGGCATGCTCGGTCGCGCACAGGATCGCGTACGTCGACGCGACGATCTGCGACTGGGACGTGAAGTCGCGGCTTCCGCCGGTGAACGCGTAGGACAGCACCGAGAACAGCAGGCCGAAGCCGGCGCCGAGCGCGATCGCCGCGAAGATCACACCGCCCGCCTCGGGGCCGCCGAAGAAGGTGAGCAGCAAGCCAACGAAGAAGCCGAACCACGCGCCCGACAGCGCGCCCGCGAGCGCCACGCGCCCGTACGTGAGCCGACCGGTGACGCGCTCGACCATGCGCAGGTCGGTGCCCACGATCGTCACGTGCTGGACGGGGAACTTCTCGTCGGAGAGGAAGTCCACGGCCTGCTGGGCCTCGAGGTAGGTGTCGTACGCGGCGACCTCGTCGCCGCGCGGGGGCGTGGGGACGCGCGGAGCGCTGGACCGGCTGAACGTCATCGCCCCAGTCTGTCGTACGCCGGGCCCTGCCACCACACCGGCTCGCGGTCCGCCGCGTAGGCTGACCAGCGTGAGCGCAACGACCCGAGTTTTCGTCGCGCGGCTCGCGGGGACGCCGGTCTTCGACCCGATCGGCGACCAGGTGGGCCGCGTGCGCGACGTCGTGGTGCTGGTCCGGGCCAAGGGCCCGCCCCGCGCGGTCGGTCTCGTGGTCGAGGTCCCGGGCCGGCGCCGCATCTTCCTGCCCCTGACGCGCGTCACGAGCATCGACAGCGGTCAGGTGATCACGACGGGCCTGGTGAACATCCGCCGGTTCGAGAAGCGCGCCATGGAGTCCCTCGTGCTCGGTGAGCTGCTCGACCGGACCGTGCGGTTCAAGGACGGCTCGGGCGAGGCGACCATCGAGGACCTGTCGATCTCCCGCCAGCGCACGGGCGACTGGCTCGTCGACCAGCTGTTCGTGCGCCGCAGGCATGGCCAGCGCGGCATCGGCCTGCGACGGCGCGGCGAGACGCTCGTCGTGCCGGTCGACGCCGTCACCGGGCTCGCGACGTCGGCCGAGGAGCAGGGCGCGGCCCGGCTGCTCGAGGCGTACGAGGACCTGCGCCCCGCCGACCTCGCGGACGCGCTGCACGAGCTCGGCGACGTGCGCCGGCTCGAGGTCGCGGCCGCGCTCGACGACGAGCGGCTCGCGGACGTGCTCGGGGAGCTGCCCGAGGACGACCAGGTCGCCATCCTGTCCGCGCTCGACTCGGACCGTGCGGCCGACGTCCTCGAGGCCATGCAGCCCGACGACGCGGCCGACCTCCTGCACGAGCTGCCCGACGAGCAGGCCGCCCGGCTGCTCGAGCTCATGGAGCCCGAGGAGGCCGAGGACGTCCGTCGGCTGCTGGCCTACGCCGAGGACACCGCGGGTGGTCTCATGACGACCGAGCCGGTGATCCTCGGTCCGGAGACGCCGATCGCGACCGCGCTCGCGCACATCCGCCGCCAGGACCTGCCGCCCGCGCTCGCCTCAATGGTGTTCGTCGTGCGCCCGCCGCTCGAGACGCCGACCGGCCGGTTCCTCGGCGTCGCGCACTTCCAGCGGCTGCTGCGCGAGCCCCCGCACGCCGCGATCGGCTCGGTGCTCGACGACGACACCGAGTGGCTCACCCCGGAGGCGCCGATCGGCCGGGTGACGCGCCTGCTCGCGGCCTACGACCTGCTCGCCCTGCCGGTGCTCGACTCGCAGAAGCGCCTGCTCGGCGCGGTCTCGGTCGACGACGTGCTCGACCACATCCTCCCCGACGACTGGCGCGAGCAGCACGACGACGAGCAGCTCGAGGAGGTGCCGCGTGGCTGACCCGCTCGACCAGCCGAAGGAGATCCGCCGCTCCCTCATCCCCCGCCCCCGGGTCGAGAAGGACGCGGCGGGCAAGGCGGCCGAGGCGATCGCGCGGTTCCTGGGCACCGCGCGGTTCCTGGTCTACCTCACGGTGTTCTGCGCCGTGTGGCTCGCCTGGAACTCCTGGGGGCCCGAGCCGCTGCGCTTCGACTCCGCGGCGAACGGGTTCACCGCGCTGACCCTCATGCTGTCGCTCCAGGCCTCGTACGCCGCGCCGCTCATCCTGCTCGCGCAGAACCGTCAGGACGACCGCGACCGCGTCACCGCCGAGCAGGACCGCCAGCGCGCCGAGCGGAACCTCGCCGACACCGAGTACCTGGCCCGCGAGATGGCGTCGCTGCGCATCGCGCTGGGCGAGGTCGCGACGCGCGACTTCGTGCGCTCCGAGATCCGCAACCTGCTCGAGGAGATCACCGAGCGTGAGCGGGGCGCCCCGGCCGACGGCGAGCGCGACCGCCCGCGCTGAGGCGCCCGCCCCCGCGCGGTCCGGGGCCGCCCGCCGCGGTCCGTAGGATCGAGGCATGACGACCACCGGCTCGCCCGACCTCGCCGCGCGCGTCCGCGCGGCGCTCGCCTCCGTCGTCGACCCCGAGATCCGGCGTCCGATCACCGACCTGGGCATGGTGCGCTCGGTCGACGTGCACGACGGCGGACGGGTCACGGTGGGCGTCGACCTCACGGTCGCGGGGTGCCCCATGAAGGGCACGCTGGTGCGCGACGTGAGCGCCGCGGTCGGCGCGCTCGACGGCGTGACCGGCGTCGACGTCGACCTCGGCGTGATGACGCCCGAGCAGCGTCAGGCGCTGCGCTCGCGGCTGCGCGGCGGCACGGGCGACCCGGTCATCCCGTTCGCGCAGCCCGGCTCGCTGACCAAGGTGTACGCGATCGCGTCGGGCAAGGGCGGCGTCGGCAAGTCGTCGGTCACGGCGAACCTCGCGGCCGCGATGGCCGCCGACGGGCTGTCGGTGGGCGTGGTCGACGCCGACATCTACGGCTTCTCGATCCCGCGCATGCTCGGAGTCGACCGCCAGCCCACGCGCGTGGACTCGATGCTCCTGCCGCCGATCGAGCACGGCGTCAAGGTGGTCTCGATCGGCATGTTCGTGCCGCAGGGCCAGCCCGTCGTGTGGCGCGGCCCGATGCTGCACCGCGCGCTCGAGCAGTTCCTCGCCGACGTCTTCTGGGGTGACCTCGACGTGCTCCTGCTCGACCTGCCGCCCGGGACCGGCGACATCGCGATCTCGGTGGCGCAGCTCCTGCCGGGCAGCGAGATCGTGGTCGTCACGACGCCGCAGGCCGCGGCCGCGGAGGTCGCCGAGCGTGCCGGGTCGGTCGTCACGCAGACCTCGCAGCGCGTCGTCGGCGTCGTCGAGAACATGTCGTGGCTCGAGCAGCCCGACGGCACGCGGCTCGAGGTGTTCGGCTCGGGCGGGGGGCGCCGGGTCGCCGAGCGGCTCTCGGCCGCCGTCGGGACCGACGTCCCGCTGCTCGGCCAGGTGCCGCTCGACGTCGCGGTCCGGCAGGCCGGCGACGACGGCACGCCCGTCGTCCTGGCCGACCCCGAGTCGGCCGGTGCGCGCGTCCTGCGCGACGTCGCGCGCTCCCTCGCGTCCCGGTCCCGCGGGCTCGCGGGCATGCAGCTGGGGATCCAGCCGGTCTCGCGCTGAGGCGTCTCAGTGCGGGCAGACGTCCGCGGGCACCGGCCGGTGCACGGGATACTGTCCGCCATGACGTCCCCTGACTGGCTCGAGTCCTGGCCCGCCGACGAGGGCGCACGCCGCGTGCGCGCCCTGTTCGCCGACGCGTTCGGCGCCTCCGACGACGGTGCGCCCGACGGCGTGTGGTCGGCGCCGGGCCGGGTCAACCTCATCGGGGAGCACACCGACTACAACGGGGGCCTCGCCCTGCCGATCGCCCTGCCGCACCGCACGTACGTCGCGCTGCGCCGGCGCGACGACGACGTCGTGCGGCTCGCGTCCGCGCAGGCGCCGGGCGAGACATGGACCGCGCGCCTGTCCGAGGTCGCGCCCGGCGCGGTGAGCGGCTGGGGCGCGTACGTCGCGGGCGTCGCGTGGGCCCTGCGCCGGGCGGGGCACCAGGTGCCCGGCTTCGACGCCGTCGTGGACTCGTGCGTGCCGTTCGGCGCGGGCCTGTCGTCGTCGGCCGCGCTCGAGTGCGCGGTCGCCGTGGCGCTCGACGACGTCGCGGGCCTGGGACTGGCCGACGACGACGCGGGGCGCGCCGAGCTCGCCGCCGCGTGCGTGCGCGCCGAGAACGAGATCGCGGGCGCCCCGACCGGCGGCATGGACCAGGCGGCGTCGCTGCGCTGCACCGAGGGCCACGCGCTGCTGCTCGACTGCCGGCCGGGCCTGTCGCCGCTCGAGTCGGCCACCCGGGTGCCGTTCGACCTCGAGGCCGCCGGCCTCGCGCTGCTCGTCGTGGACACGCGCGCCGAGCACGCGCTCGTCGACGGCCAGTACGCCGCCCGGCGTGCGGCGTGCGAGAAGGCCGCCGCCCTCCTGGGCCTCGACTCGCTGCGCGACGTCCCGGCCGAGGGCCTGCCCGAGGCGCTCGACGCGCTGGCCGAGCACGACCCGGACGGCGTGCTGCGCCGTCGCGTGCAGCACGTCGTGACGGAGATCGCGCGCACGGCCGAGTTCGCGGAGCTCGTGCGCGCGGGCAAGGTCGACGAGGTCGGCCCGCTCATGCTCGCGTCGCACACGTCGCTGCGGGTCGACTACGAGGTGTCGGCGCGCGAGCTCGACCTCGTCGTCGAGGCCGCGACGTCGGCCGGTGCGCTCGGCGCGCGCATGACGGGCGGCGGCTTCGGCGGGTCGGCGATCGCCCTCGTGCGCGCCGGGGACGTGGACGCCGTCGTCGCGGCCGTGCAGCAGGCGTTCGACGACGCCGGGCTGCGGGCGCCCGGCTTCCTCCTCGCCCCGCCGTCGGCCCCCGCCGCGTAGCTCCGCCTCCACGGACGGCCGGCGCGGGTGTCAGTGCTCGCGGGCGTCCGGGTCCGACGTCGGCTCGGGCGCCGCGGCGTCGGGCGCGCGCAGCTCGGTGATCACCTCGTCGAAGAAGCCGCGCACCTCGCTCCACCGCACGGTCGCGGCGGCGAGGTGCTCGGACAGCCGGTCGACCTCGGCGTGCTGGGCCGCCTCGCGGCGGTGCTCCTCGAGGCGACGGCGCAGCTCGGCGACGCGGGCCTCGGCCTCGCGCAGGATCTGCTCGAGCTGCTCCTCGACGGAGGGGACGGCGTCCTCGCCCGGTCGGTCGGTCGTCACCACACCACGGTCGCACCGATGAGCGCGGCCGGCACGAGGACGAACACGCCGAGCACCCAGGCGGCGGCCCAGAGCTTGTTGATGCTCGCCACGGTGCCGAGCCACGTCGCGGCGCGCAGCGGCAGCTCGCGGATCCCGGGCAGGCAGAAGATCACCAGTGCGGCGTAGACGTTGAAGAGCAGGTGCACGTAGGCCGCCTGGAGCGCCACCTCGGCCTCCGCGCCCGTGAAGGCGAACGCCGCGATGAGGGCCGTGATCGTCGTGCCGATGTTGGCCCCGACCGTGAAGGGGTAGATCTCGCGCAGCGAGAAGGCGCCCGAGCTCGCGAGCGGGATCATGAGGCTCGTCGTGGTCGAGGACGACTGGACCATGACGGTCACGGCCGCGCCGCTCGCGACGCCCGAGACCGGGCCGCGGCCGATGGCGGCGTGCAGGACGGTCGCCGCCCTGCCGACCATGAGCACCTTGAGGAGCGTCCCGAGGAAGCTGATGACGGCGAGGATGAGCGCCACGCCGAGCGCGATCATGACGATGCCGTGCCAGGCGCCGGGGATGAGCTCCGTCCCGTGCTTGACGGCGTCGGACAGCGGCTTGGTGCCGGCGGAGATCACGCCGCCGAGGCCGCCGAAGACGGCCGCGAAGAGACCGCCGTCGGAGCCTGACGTCTGGTCCGCGACCCACGCCGAGCTGCGCTCGAGCACGTCGAACCCGAGCTCGAGCGGCAGGAAGATCGCGACCGCGATGAGGTTGAAGAAGTCGTGGACCGTCGCGGCCGAGAACGCGCGGCGGAAGGCGACGCGGTCGCGGGCCGCGCCCAGGCTCACGAGGGTGTTGGTGAGCGTCGTGCCGACGTTGGCGCCGAGCAGCATCGGGATCGCGATCTCGATCGGCAGGCCGCCGGCGACGAGGCCCACGGTGACCGACGTCGTCGTCGACGACGACTGGGCCGCGGCGGTGAACAGGATGCCCACCATGAGCGCGACGAACGGGTTCGACGCGAACGCGAAGAGGCTCTCGGCCGAGTCGCCCGTCGCCGTCTTGAAGCCCGAGCCGATGAGGTTGACGGCCGTGATGAGGAGGTAGACGCCGGCGACGACGCCCAGCCGGTTGGCCGTCCGCAGCGCCCGGCCGCGCAGGCCCAGACGCTCGAACGGGCTGACCAGCCGGGGTGCCGTGGGCGTCTGCCCGGACGTGCCTGCCGGGGCGGGGGTGGTGGCCGGCTCCGCGGACGTCCGCGTGATGACGTCGGTCATCGGGTGCTCCCGTCGTGAGGGTGGGCACCCGGTCGGCGCCCCGTGCGCTCCTCGTACGACGGCGAGTAGAGCAGCGGCGGGTGAAGCGGCGCCGGACCGAAGGTCACGAGAAGGTGAACAGGCCCGGCTGTGTGCATCACACGTTCACCTCGGCCTGCGGACGGCCGGCGACGGCGGCGTGTCAGAGGTCGTACGTGGCCACCACGGGCGCGTGGTCGCTCCAGCGCGCCTCGTACGTCGGGGCGCGGTCGACCTCGACCTTGACCGCGCGCGGCGCGAGCACCGGGTTGGCGAGCTGGTAGTCGATCCGCCAGCCGCGGTCGTTGGTGTACGACTGGCCGCGCCACGACCACCACGTGTACGGGCCCGGGCCCTCTCCCCCGTGCGCCCGCCCGAGATCGGTCCAGGCCAGCTCGTCGAGCCAGCGGTCGACGTAGGCGCGCTCCTCGGGCAGGAAGCCCGCGTTCTTGAGGTTGCCCTTCCAGTTCGCGATGTCGACGGTGCGGTGCGCGATGTTGACGTCGCCCGCGACGAGCGCCGGGTGCTCGGCCGCGGCGAGCTCGGTCATGCGGGCCGTGACCTTGTCGAGGTAGGCGTACTTGGCGTCCATGCTCGGCGTGCCCGCGGTCCCGGAGTGGATGTACGTCGAGACGACGGTGAGCAGGTCGCCGTCGGGCAGCTCGACGTCGGCCTCGATCCACCGGCCGGTGTCGCCCGGCGGCTCGGGGACGTCCGCCGGGCCGTAGCCGCCGAGGCCGACGCGCACCGCGCGCAGCGGCAGCCGCGACGCGATCGCGACCCCCGCGCGGCCCTTGAGCTCGCACGCCTGGTGCACGACGTGCCAGCCGTCGAGGTGCTCGCGCACGAGGTCGTCGGGCGCGCGGCACTCCTGCAGCAGCAGGACGTCGGGCGTGCGGGCGGCGATCCAGGCCTCCATGCCACGGCGGAAGGCCGCGCGGATCCCGTTGACGTTGGCGGTGGCGACGGTCAGCACGCGGGCTATCCCACCACACCCCGACGACGCCGGGGTGCCGGGTCACCGCCGTGCGTGGCGAGCCTCACTCACCGCGGTACGCGGCCTCCAGGGCGGCGATGTCGATCTTGCCCATCTGCAGCATCGCCTGCGTCGCGCGCATGTTCGCCTCGGTCGTGTAGTCGCCGCACAGCTCCTCGAGCCGCTTCGGGATGACCTGCCAGCTGACGCCGAACTTGTCCTTGCACCAGCCGCACGGGCCGGGCTCGCCGCCGTCGGACGTGAGGACCTCCCAGAAGTGGTCCACCTCGTCCTGCGTCTCGACGTCGAGGTAGAACGAGAACGCCTCGTCCAGCTGGAAGTTGGGGCCGGCGTTGAGGCCGATCACGGGCAGGCCGGCGACGGTGAACTCGACGATGAACGGGGCGCCCGGCGCGACGTCCGGGATGCCCTCCGGCGCCGTGATGATCCGCCCGACCGACGAGCCCGGGATGTGCTTCGCGTAGAACTCGGCCGCCTCGTGCGCCCGGTCGTTGCCGAACCACAGGTGGGTGCGTACGGACACCATGACTGCCTCCTTCGGCGCCCTCGCCGGTCGAGGGCTCTGGAGGTACGACGCCGGCGCCCGCCGGGACTCATCGCTCCCGCCCGCGAGGGAGCGCACCATCTGCCGAGGTAGCGCCCCGGCCCGCGAGGTAGCGCACGGGGAGGGTGCGCGCGAGAGCAGAGGGAGCGCAGCGACCGATTCATTCGAGCGCGCGCCCTCCCCGTGCGCTACCTCGAGCGAGAACGCGCTACCTCGGCGGATCGTGCGCTACCTCGGCGGATCGTGCGCTACTTCGCCGAGAGGCGCTCGGCCGTCTCGACGACGTTGGCCAGCAGCATGGCGCGGGTCATGGGCCCGACGCCGCCGGGGTTCGGCGAGTACCAGCCGGCCACCTCGAGCGCGTCGGGGTGGATGTCGCCGACGACGCGCGACTTGCCCGTCTCCGGGTCGGTCTCGCGCGAGACGCCGACGTCGACGAGCACCGCGCCGGGCTTGACCATGTCGGCCGTCACGAGCCCCTTGACGCCCGCGGCCGCGACGACGACGTCGGCCCGCTTCACGAGCCCCGCGAGGTCCTGCGTCCCCGTGTGGGTGAGCGTCACCGTCGCGTTGACCGCGCGGCGCGTGAGCAGCAGCCCGATGGGCCGCCCCACGGTCACGCCGCGGCCGAGCACCACGACCTCCTTGCCCTTGAGCGACACCCCGTGCCGCTCGACGAGCTCGATGATGCCGCGCGGCGTGCAGGGCAGCGGCGAGTCGATCTCGTCGCCCACGCGCAGCACGAGCCGGCCGAGGTTGGTCGGGTGCAGGCCGTCGGCGTCCTTGGCCGGGTCGACGAGCTCGAGCACGCGGTTGGTGTCGATGCCCTTGGGCAGCGGCAGCTGGACGATGAACCCCGTGCAGGCGGGGTCCTCGTTGAGCCGGCGCACCGCGGCCTCGATCTCCTCCTGCGTCGCGTCGGCGGGCAGGTCCTCGCGGATCGACTCGATGCCGACCTCGGCGCAGTCGCGGTGCTTGCCCGCGACGTACCACTGCGAGCCCGGGTCGTCCCCGACGAGCAGCGTGCCGAGCCCGGGCACGACGCCGCGCTCGCGCAGCGCCGCGACCCGGGTGCGCAGCTCGTCCTTGATCGCCGCGGCGGTCGCCTTGCCGTCGAGCTTCTGCGCCGTCACTGGGCGAGCCCCGGGTAGAGCGGGAAGTCGGCCGTGAGCTTCGCGACGCGCGCCGACAGGCCCTCGACGTCGGCGGACGCCCCGTCGCGCAGCGCGGTCGCGATGATGTCGGCGACCTCGGTGAACTCGGCGTCGCCGAACCCACGCGTCGCGAGCGCCGGCGTGCCGATGCGCAGACCCGAGGTGACGCGCGGCGGGCGCGGGTCGAACGGGACGGCGTTGCGGTTGACCGTGATGCCGGCGTCGTGCAGGAGGTCCTCGGCCTGCTGGCCGTCGAGCGCGGAGTTCCGCAGGTCGACGAGCACGAGGTGGACGTCGGTGCCGCCCGTGAGGACGGAGACGCCCGCGCCCGCGACGTCGGGCTGCGAGAGGCGCTCGGCGATGATCTTCGCGCCGCGCACCGTGCGCTCCTGACGGTCCTTGAACCCGTCCGTCGCGGCGACCTTGAACGCGACCGCCTTCGCGGCGATCACGTGCATGAGCGGGCCACCCTGTTGGCCCGGGAACACGGCGGAGTCGATCTTCTTGGCGTACTCCTCCTTGCTCAGGATGAAACCCGAGCGGGGGCCGCCGATCGTCTTGTGCACGGTCGAGGAGACGACGTCGGCGTGCGGCACCGGCGACGGGTGCAGCCCCGCGGCCACGAGGCCGGCGAAGTGCGCCATGTCGACCCACAGCTTGGCGCCCACCTCGTCGGCGACCTCGCGGAACGCGGCGAAGTCGAGCTGGCGCGGGTACGCGGACCAGCCGGCGATGATGACGTCGGGGCGGTGCTCGAGCGCCTTCTTGCGCACCTCGTCCATCTCGATGCGGTGCGTCTCCGGGTCGACGCCGTACGCGGCGACGTCGTACAGCTTGCCGGAGAAGTTGATCTTCATGCCGTGCGTGAGGTGGCCGCCGTGGGCCAGCTCGAGGCCGAGGATCTTGTCGCCCGCGTTGATGAGCGCGTGCAGCACGGCCGCGTTGGCCTGCGCGCCCGAGTGCGGCTGGACGTTGACGTGGTCGGCGCCGAAGAGGTCCTTGGCGCGGGCGATCGCGAGGTTCTCCGCGATGTCGACCTGCTCGCAGCCGCCGTAGTAGCGGCGGCCCGGGTAGCCCTCGGCGTACTTGTTCGTCAGGACGGAGCCCTGGGCCTGGAGCACGGCGCGGGGCACGAAGTTCTCGGACGCGATCATCTCGAGGGTGTCGCGCTGGCGGGCCAGCTCGCCCTCGAGGACGGCGGCGATCTCGGGGTCGAGCTCGGCGAGGGGCGCGTTGAGGGTGGGGTCGGGCGTGCTCATGGCGTTCTCCTGCTGCGTCGGACGGCGGCATGTCGGACAGGGTTCGACAGGGTCGGATCGAGCGAGCGGGCCCAGGCGAACGACCCGTCGTCAGCACAGCGCGTCGCTCCCCGGTGGTGATCCACCTGTACGCCAGTCGCGACGTCGCGATCCTATCGGATGGCTACTCCCCCGTGCCGGGCACGTCCGTCGTGGCCACCGGCCAGCCGTCCTCCCACGCGAGCTCCTGGATCGCCAGCCGGAACATCCCGCCGTCGTCGTCGTCGTAGAAGTGGTAGCCGAGGTGGCCCTTCGACAGCGACTGCCCGCCGGGACCGATCATCGACCCGTCGGTCGCGAGCACCTCGGTGCCGCCGCCGAGCGCCATGTCCCGGCCCTCGGCGTCGAGGAACGGCCCGGTGACGTCGCGCGAGCGCCCGACGACGATCCGGTACGTCGAGTCGACGCCCGAGCAGCACTTGTCCCACGAGACGAACAGGTAGTACCAGCCGTCGCGCTCGACGACGTACGGGGCCTCGATCGCGTTCTCGGGCACCCCGGCACGCGAGGCGACGCGCACCGGCTCCGCGTCGCCGGCGACCTTCCCGCTCGGCCACTCGAGCGGCACCACCTGGATCCCGCCCCAGAACGAGCCGAAGAACATCCACGGGTTCCCGGCGGCGTCCTCGACGATGCCGGGGTCGATCGCGTTCCAGTGGTCCTGGCCGGCGTGCGAGCGGATGACCATGCCCTGGTCGGTCCACCCGAAGTCCGGGTCGTCCGGGTCGAGCGTCGTCGCCGTCGCGAGCCCGATCGCCGAGTCGTTCGACCCGAACGTCGACGCCGAGTAGTACAGGTACCAGGTGCCGTCGTTCTCGTAGAGCTCGGGAGCCCAGTAGTTCGTGACGCCGTCGATCTCCTCGCGCACCCACGCGGGGTCTCCCGCGCGGTCCCACGCGGTGCCGACCCGCTCCCACGTCCGCCCGCCGTCGTCGGACCGGCGGATCTGCGGCGCCCCGAAGCCGACGCGCACGTCGCCGGTCGAGTAGACGAACCAGGGCTCGCCCTCGTCGCCGACGACGAGCGCCGGGTCGTGCGTCGCGAGGTCGCCCGCGAGCTCGAGCGGCTCGGCCGCAGGCTCCCAGGGACGGGTCACGCCGAGCGTCACGCCGCCCGCGACGACGACGGCCACCACGCCGGCCGTCGCCGCGACCAGGGCCGGCCTCATGCGCACGCCTCGTCCGTGGCCGGGTCCGCGTCGAGCCGCAGGAGCCGCACGCCGTGCGCGGGCACGTCGACGTCGATCACGGTGTCGCCGGCGGTCGCGGCGCTCGCGGGCGCGAGCCGGACGCGCTCGCCCGTCCACACGTCGGTGAGCGCCTCGGGCGCGCCGGGCAGGTCCGCCGACGCCGCGGGGACGCGCACGCGGCGCGCCTCGCGCCCGGTGTTGAACACCCCGGCCCAGCGCGCGCCGGCGAGCTCGCCGCCGCCGCGCTCACCACCGCCACGCGCGCCCCAGACGACGAGGTCGCCCTCGCGCAGCAGCTCGCGCCCGCCACCGGAGCCGCGCGCGACGTCGAGCACGGCCGGGTTGGTCAGGTCGGCGATCGTCGCCGCGTCCGACGTGGGCAGGTCCCCGCCGACGAACAGCGGCGAGCGCGCGAGGCACCACAGCGAGAGCATCGTCCGGCGCTCGTCGGCGGTCAGGAGGCTGTCGCGCGGCTCGCCGCGCTCGGCGCGCAGGCCGATCCGGCCGAGCGGCAGCATGTCGGCGTCGGCCCAGCCGGCGGGACCGGAGTGCGGCGCCCACCGCGCCAGGCGCGTGAGCTGCGCCTCGACGTCCTCCCAGCGGTCCCACAGGTCGTCCGAGACCCGCCACATGTCGGCGTGCTCGCGCAGGTGCTCGAGGTGCGCGAGCGAGAGCTCGGTGCCGGGCGACAGCGAGACGGTGACGCGCCGCCCGTGCCGCAGCTCCGCGCGTCGGACCGCGAGCGAGAGCGCCTCGATCGCGTCCGCGTGGTACGGGGCGAGCATGTCGTCGACCTTGAGGAAGTCGACGCCCCAGCCGACGACGTGCTCGATCATCGCGTCGAGCCAGGCCTGGGCGCCCGGGTGGTCGTGGCGCAGCCCGTAGCAGTCGGGGTTCCACGGGCACGTGCTCCCGCGGTCGGCGATCTCGCCCGTGGTGTGCTCGGTGCCCGGCACGGGCAGGTCCGCCTCGACGGCGCGCCGCGCGATGCCGCGCATGAGGTGGATGCCGAAGCGCAGCCCGAGGTCGTGCACGGCGGCGGCGAGCGGCGCGAACCCCGCGCCGCCGTCGGCCGACGGGAACCGCGCGATCACCGGCTCGAGGAAGCCTCGCTCGTCGAACTGCACCGGGGCGTCCTGGTTGTACCCGCCGGCGCGGGCGGTCGGCTCGTACCACTGGATGTCGACGACGACGGTGTCCCAGCCGACGTCGGCCATGCGCTCGGCCATGAACCGGGCGTTGGCCAGGACCTCGTCCTCGGTCACCGTGGTGCCGTAGCTGTCCCAGGAGTTCCAGCCCATGGGCGGTGCCACCTGCGGCGCGGCCGTCCCGCTGCGCTCCATCGCTCGTTCTCCCGCCTGTACATCGTTGTAGGAGCCGATGGTGCATGGCCGGCCGCCACCGCGTCAAGCCGCCTCTTCATCGTTGTAGGTTCGTGACCCACGACACTTGACCATCGGCCGCCGACCGTGCGAGCGTGTGGGCCGTCGGTGATTCTTCATCGATGTAAAGCCGAGTCGAGGGTGACAGGAACCCTCGATCGCGGACCCGGATTGACCGAGAGGACCCCGTGATGAGGAAGTCACGCCTGACCGCCGGCGTCGTTGCCGGGCTGGTCGTCGCCAGCACCGCCGCGTGCAGCTCCGGTGGCGGAGGAGGCTCGTCGGAGGGCCTCACCTTCATGTTCCGCGGCGGCGAGGACGAGAAGGCCGCCTACCAGGAGGCCATCGACCGCTTCACCGAGGAGACCGGCGTCGAGGTCGAGGTCATCGTCACCGACGCGGACCAGTACGCGACGAAGCTGCAGGCCGCGATCGCCGGCAACAACGTGCCCGACGTGTTCTACATCGAGCAGGCCAACCTCCAGTCGTACGTGACCTCCGGGATCCTCATGGACATCACGGACCAGGTCGCCGAGCAGGGCGTGGACCTCGACAACCTGTGGGAGTACGGCGTCGACTCCTACCGCTACGACGGCACGCTCCAGGGCACGCCCGACGGCCGCCTCTACGGCCTGCCGAAGGACGTCGGCCCGTTCGCCATGGGCTACAACAAGACGATGCTCGAGGAGGCCGGGATCCCGCTGCCCGACCCGGACCAGCCGCTGACCTGGGACGAGTGGCTCGAGATCCTCAAGGCCCTCACCAAGGACACCGACGGCGACGGCGAGGTCGACCAGTGGGGCACCGGCCTCAACGTCCAGTGGAACCTGCAGTCGTTCGTGTGGTCGAACGGCGGCGACTGGACCAACGAGGACCGCACGCAGGTCACGGTCGACACGCCCGAGTTCGCCGAGGCGCTGCAGTTCTTCACCGACCTGACGACCGAGCACAAGGTCACGCCGAACCCCGAGCAGGCGCAGACGCTCGACACCTACCAGCGCTTCATGGCCGGCGAGATCGGGTTCTTCCCGGTCGGCCCGTGGGACATGAGCGTCTACAACGAGCTCGACTTCGAGTACGACCTCATGCCCTGGCCCGTCGGCAAGACCGGTGAGACCGCCGCGTGGATCGGCTCGCTCGGCATCGGCGTCTCGACGACGACGGACATGCCCGAGGAGGCCGTCAAGCTCGTGACCTACCTGTCGGCCGACCCGACCGCGCAGGAGACCCTGGTGAACGCCAACATCCAGGTCCCGAACCTCATCGACGTGGCCGAGGAGTGGGCGCAGGCGCCCGACGCCGAGCCGGCGAACCGTCAGGAGTTCCTCGACATCATCCAGGACTACGGCCGCCCGATGCCCGCCGCGATGACGTACGGCGCCGCCTGGTACGACGAGCTGTGGACCAACATCCAGCCCGTCGTCGACGGCCAGAAGCCGGCCGCCGAGTACCTCGCCGAGGTCCAGCCGCGCATGCAGCAGCTGCTCGACGAGTCGAACGCCCAGGCCGAGCAGGCCGCGGCCGCCAACGCCGGCGCGAACGGCTGACCGTCCCACCGGGTGCGGCCGCCGGAGCCCCGGCGGCCGCACCCGCCCGACCGACCCTCTCGACGAAGGAGTCAGCGATGACGACGTCCTCCGCGACGACGTCCGGCTCGACCGCGACGACCGGGCTGCGCGGCTCGGTGACCGAACCCCCTCGGAAGGCACCGCCCGGCGGCGGGACCTCGCGGCTCCACCGCCAGGAGCAGAAGTGGGCGCTGATCTTCGTCGCCGCCCCCGTGATCGGCTACCTCGCCTTCACGCTCTACCCCGTGCTCTTCGCCGCCTACGCGTCGCTCACGCAGTGGAACGGCCTGGGGCCGATGCGGTTCGTCGGCCTGCAGAACTACGTGAACCTGCTGGGCGACGAGTACTTCCGCATCTCGCTGTTCAACACGTTCTTCTACATGATCGGCATCCCGATCGGCCTGGCGCTCTCGCTCGCGCTGGCGCTCGCGATGAACCGCAAGCTGTACGGGCTGACGGCGTTCCGCACCATCTACTACATCCCCGTGATCTCGTCGCTCGCCGCGATCGCGATCCTGTGGCAGTGGGCCTACAACGGCGACTTCGGCCTCGTGAACCAGTTCCTGGCGTACCTCGGCATCGACGGCCCGAACTGGCTCGCGAGCACCACCTGGTCGAAGCCGGCCATCATCATCATGGCCGTCTGGAAGGGCCTCGGGTACTCGATGCTGCTGTACCTGGCGGCGATCCAGTCCGTTCCGCGCTCGCTCTACGAGGCGGCCGAGCTCGACGGCGCGAACGCCTGGCAGCGGTTCCGCGCGATCACGCTCCCCATGGTCCGGCCCGTGACGTTCTTCCTCGTGGTCACCAACATCATCGCCGGCGCGCAGATCTTCACCGAGATCAACATCATGACGCCGACTGGCGGCCCGGAGTACTCGACCGCCTCGGCCGTGTGGCACATCTGGCGCCAGGCCTTCCGCTACCAGCAGATGGGGTACGCCACCGCGATGGCGATCGTCCTGGGGATCCTCATCCTCATCATCACGCTCATCCAGTTCCGCCTGAACCGGCGCAACAGCTTCGTCATCGACTGAGGCGGAGGAAGAACCATGGCACGCACTCCGGCGCTGAGCCGCAAGACGAGCTCGCGCATCACCGACACCGTCGTCTGGATCATCCTCGCCGCCGGCGCGATCGTCATGATCGCCCCGCTGCTGTGGATGTTCTCCACGTCGCTGAAGACCAAGCTCGAGGTCTTCGCCCTCCCGCCCGTGTGGGTCCCCGAGATCCCGCAGTGGGACACGTATGTGCGGATGTGGGCGGACTCGCTCATCCTCTCGGGCTTCAAGAACAGCCTCATCGTCTCGCTCACCGTGACGATCATCGGGACGTTCACCTGCTCGCTGGCCGCGTTCTCGCTGGCCAAGCTGCGCCTGCCGTTCCGCAACACGATCTTCATCGGCCTGCTCACGGGCATCATGATCCCGTTCCCGACGCTGATGATCCCGCAGTTCGTCATGTTCTCGCGGTTCGGCTGGGTCGACACGCTGCTGCCCCTGATCGTCCCGGCGATCTTCGGCAACATCGTCATGATCTTCTTCCTGCGGCAGTACCTCGAGAACGTCCCGAACTCGCTCGTCGAGGCCGCGAAGATCGACGGCGCCTCGTACTTCCAGATCTTCTGGAAGATGATCCTGCCGATCATCCGGCCTGCGGTCGCCGCGCAGTTCATCCTGTGGTTCATGGTGGTCTGGAACGACTACCTGGCCCCGATCCTCTACCTGAACACGCCCGAGCGGCAGACGCTGCAGGTCGTCATCGCGAACATGAACGTCCAGTACGCGACGCAGCGCGACTACCCGCTCATCATGGGCGCCTCGACGGTGGCGCTGCTGCCGATCCTCGTGGTGTTCCTCATCTTCCAGCGGCAGATCATCGAGTCGGTCGCGCTGACCGGGACCAAGGGCTGACATGACCGACCTCGACGCCCGGGCCGACCTCGACACGGCGGCCTGGGGAGCCAAGCACGTCCACGACCCGACGATCGTGCGCGACGACGACGGCACGTACTGGCTGTTCTCGACCGACGCCCGGTCCGACGGGCCGGTCCGCGGCGGCGTGCAGATCCGCCGGTCGTCGGACCTGGTCACGTGGGAGTTCCACGGCTGGGCGTTCGACGGCGTCCCCGCGCCGGCGGCCGCCTGGTCCGGGGCGCACGGCCTGTGGGCGCCCGACGTCGTGCGCGTCCCGACCCCCGCCGGGCCCGAGTGGCGCATGTACTACTCGGCGTCGACGTTCGGCTCCCGGCGCTCGGCGATCGGCCTGGCGGTCGCGCCGCACCCGGCCGGCCCGTGGGCCGACCGAGGCGTCGTCGTCGCGAGCGAGCACCACGAGCCGCCCGAGGGTCTCACCCAGCCCAACGCCATCGACGCCAACCTCGTCACCGAGCCGGACGGCACGCAGTGGCTCGTGTACGGGTCGTTCTTCGGGGGCATCCACGTGCTGCCGGTCGACCCGGCCACGGGCCTCGTCCCCGACGCGCCCGCGCCGGGCACGCTGCACACGGCGCCCGGCACGCTGCTCGCGCGCCGGGCGCGCACCGCGGACAACGGGGCGGTCGAGGGGGCGTTCGTGCTCCCCCGCCCCGGCGGCGGGTGGGCGCTCGTCGTCTCGTACGACTCGCTCGCGTCGAGCTACCACGTCCGCGCCGCGGTCGGCGACGCGGTGACGGGCCCGTTCCGCGACCGCGCCGGGCGCACCATGTCGGACGACGGGCCCGACGTCGACCCCTGGTCGATCGGCGTGCCGATCCTCGCCGGCCACCGCCACGCGGGCGGGCCCGGCGTGCTCGCCCCGGGCCACGCGTCCGTGCTGACCGAGACCGTCCCGACGGCCTCCGGGCCGCTCGAGCGCCACCTGCTCGTGCACCACGTGCGCGACGCCGACGCGCCGACCGAGCACCGGCTGCAGGTGCGGCGTCTGGTCTGGACGCACGACGGCTGGCCGCTCGTGTCGCCGCAGCCGTGGGCCGGCGCGGCCCGCGAGGACGACGACCAGGCGTGCTGGCCCACCGATCCCGCGGTGCTCGAAGGCACCTGGGAGTCGCTCGCGCCCGGCGCCGCGCCGACGCGCGTGCAGGACGGCGTCGTCGGCGAGCTCTCCCCCCGCTCGGGCGTGCGAGCCCTCGGCGAGGGCCGCTTCACCTGGACGGCCGACGACGGCGCGACCGTGTCCGCCGTCGTGCACCCGGGCTGGGACGCCGTACGCGGACGTGCGACGCTGTGCCTCGGCGCGCTCGACGACGCGGGGCGCGTCACACTCGCCACCCGCCTGCCGTAGGAGGACCCGTGACCGACGCGCGCGACCGCGACCTGCGCGCCGACGCGCGGCGCCGCGTCGCCGACGCCGAGGTGCCCGGCTGGGCCGGTGGCGTCATGCTCGGCCTGCGCTGGGTCACGCTGCTCGTGGAGCTCAACCTCATGGTCCTGCTCGGCACGCTCGCGGGCGGCGTGGTGCTGGGGCTCGGCCCGTCGCTGCGTGCCGGGAGCGCCGTCGCCGCGGCGATGACGGCGGACCCGACGCCGTGGCGCACGTTCTGGCGCACCTGGCGGCGCGGCTTCGGGCGGGCGAACCTGCTGTTCGCGCCCGTGTGGGCCGCCGCGATCCTGCTGTGGTTCGACGGCGTCGCCGTCACGCTCCTCGAGGGCCCGGCGCGCGCGGCGCTCCACGTGGGGCTCGTCGCCGTGGCCGTGTGGGGCGCCGTCGTGCTCGCGTACTGGCCGCGCGTCACCCAGCGCTACGACCGCGGTGCCGGTGCGACCTGGCGCTTCCTGCTGCTCGTGCCCCTGCTCGGCCCGACGACGTCGCTCGCCGTCCTGGTCGTGCTCGGCGCGACCGCGCTCGCCGTGTGGGCGCTGCCCGCGCTCGTCGTGCTCGTGGGCGCGTCGTTCCCGCTGTGGGCCACCGGCCGCCTCGTCGACGACCGCCTCGACCGGATCGACGCACGGGCCTCCTGAGACGTCCGTCTTGCGGGGAGGTCGTGCGGCGGGTCAGCTGGCCGCCGTGTGGACGGCGACCTCCTCGATCCCGCCCGGCTGGACGGCGACGACCTTCTCCGGCGCGCCGATGGGCACGTCACCGGTGGACTCGCGCCCGACGATGCGCGAGTCGGGCACGACGCGCCGGAACGTGCGGTGGCCGGTCGACGCGATCCGCTCCACGAGCAGGTCGACGGCGGTGCGCGCGATCTGCTCGCGCCCCGGGTCGACCGAGCTGATGGTCGGCGCGGAGTACTTGACGTCGTCGATGTCGTCGAAGCCGATGAGCGCGACGTCGTCCGGCACGTCGATGCGGCGGGCGTGCAGCGCGTGCAGCGCGCCGAGCGCCATGGCGTCGTTGAGGGCGAACACCGCGTCGACCTCGACACCGGCGTCGAGCATCCGGGCCATGGTCTCGGCGCCGGTCGCGCGGTGCCACAGGCCCGCCTCGCCCATGAGCGCCGGGTCGTACGGCAGGCCGGCCTCCTCGAGACCCTGCAGGTAGCCGGCGGTGCGGAGCGCTGCCGAACCGACCTGCTCGCCCTCGTGGGCGCCGATGAGCGCGATGCGCCGGCGGCCGAGCGAGGCGAGGTGCAGCGTGGCGGCCTTCGCGGCCGCGACGTTGTTCATGGTCACGTGGTCGGCGGGCGCGTCGAACACGCGCTCGCCGAGCACGACCAGCGGGAAGTCGACCGAGAACAGCTCGATGTCGTCCTGGCCCAGCTCGAGCGGCGAGAAGAGCAGGCCGTCGGTGAGGTGCCGCCGCTTGCCGGAGAGCACCTCCATCTCGCGCTCCTTGCTCGCGCTCGTCTGCTCGATGAGCACGGTCAGGCCGTGCTGCTCCGCCGCGCGGATGACCGAGTCGGCGAGCTCGGCGAAGTAGGGCAGCGACAGCTCCGGCACCGCGAGCGTGATCATGTCCGTGCGGCGCGTGCGGAGGTTCCGCGCGGTCGTGTTGAGGCGGTACCCGAGGTGCTCGATGGCCTCCTCGACGCGCTCGCGCGTCTCGGGGCGTATGTGGGGGTAGCCGTTGACGACGTTCGACACCGTCTTGATCGACACCCCGGCGCGGACCGCGACGTCGTGCATGGTCACCGGCACGCCGCTCACCGCCCTGCCCGCTGCTCGGCGTGCGTCTGCGCAGCCGGAACCCAGACCCGCATCGGCCCCTCTCCTCGGTTTCCCCACACAGCGTAGGGCACCGCGCGCACCTCGACCGGGACCGCCGCGTCGGCGGCGTCCGGCGGCACGGCGTCGCGGTAGAGCGGCAGGCCCCCCGACGGGCGGGCGCGGCCGGTCGCCGTGAGCGTCGCGCCGATCCCGAGCGTGTCGTCGCCCGGCCCGACGGCGAGGCTCGCCGGGTCGATCTCGACGTCCTCGAGCGCGACGCCCGGGTGGTCGACCTGCTCGAGGCAGTGCACGACCGGTCCGCGCGCGAGTGCCACGCACCCGCGCACGGCGTCGACGCGCGGGTGGGCGTGCAGCGCCCGCGGCTCCATCGGCAGGCTCAGCCGCACCTCGCGCGCGCCGGGCGGCACGACGGCGTAGCCGCGAGCGTCGGTCTCGACGGGCCGGGGCTCGCCGTCGACGACGAGCCGCAGGCGCGCGACGTCGGCCCACCCCGGCACGCGCAGGGCGAGCGGCACGGGCGTCGGGGCCGACGCCGTGACGACCACGTCCCCGTCCCACGGGTACCCCGTGCGCACGGCGAGCCGCACGCCGTCCTGGGCACCGCCGTCGGGCAGGCCGGTGCGCGGCAGCTCGAGATCGGCGTCGGCGTAGAGGTGGAGCGCGAGCGTGCCGTCGTCGTGCGCGGACGCGACCATGGTCTGCAGCGCGGCGACGAGGCGCGCGAGGTTCGGCGGGCAGCACGCGCACGCGAACCAGCCGCGCCGCCCGGAGGCCTGGTACTCGTCGGAGCCGTCGTGGCCCTCGCGCACGTGCAGCGGGTTGGAGTAGAAGAACGCGGTGCCGTCGAGCGACGTCGCCGCCGCGACGACGTTGTGCAGCGCGTGCTCGATCGCGTCGGCGTACCGGCCCTCGCCCGTGGCGAGCAGCATCCGCCACGCCCACAGCACCCTCGCGACGCCGGCGCACGACTCGGCGTACGCGCGGTCGGGCGGCAGCTCGAACGGGTCGCCGAACGACTCGTCCTTGTGCCGCGAGCCCATGCCGCCCGTGACGTAGGTCTTGCGGCCGAAGGCGTCGTCCCACAGGCGGGTCGCGGCGTCGAGCAGCTCGGTATCGCCCGTCTCGAGGTAGAGGTCGACGACGCCGGCAAGGAGGTAGAGCTGGCGCACGGCGTGGCCGGCGACCTCGGTCGCCTCGACGACGGGCGTCGCGTCCTGGTGGTAGGCGGGCTCGAACGGGCCCGACCCGAGTCGGCGGTGCCCGCGCAGGTCGACCATCCGCCGTGCGGCGTCGACGTAGCGCCGCTCGCCGGTCTCGCGCGCGAGCTCGACGAGCGCGGTCTCGACCTCCGGGTGGCCGCAGAAGATCTCCTCGCCGGCCTCGAGGCGTCCGGTGACCTCGTCCGCCCAGCGCCGGCCGACGTCGAGCAGGTCGCGCTCCCCGGTGGCTCGCGCCCGCGCGACGCCGGCCTGGAGCAGGTGCCCGAGCACGTACAGCTCGTGGCCCCAGCGCAGGTCGGCGTACGGCTCGGTCGACGGCGCGGCCCCGCCCTGGACGTGGGAGTCGAGGTAGCCCGACGGCGCCTGGACCCGCTCGAGCAGCGCGACGATGCGCCGCACGGTCTCCTCGTGCACCGGCACCCCCGTCCGCGCGGACTCCCACGCGACGGCCTCGAGCGTCTTGTGCACGTCGGAGTCGGCGAAGTTGAAGCCCCGGTACGGGCCGTCGTGGTGCTCGGGGTCGGCGGGGTCGAGCAGGCGGCGCAGGTTGTCCAGGGCGCCTGACGTCTCGAGCGCGTCGAGGCAGTGCGGGATCGTCGCCGCGGCGTTGCGCTCCTGCCACGCCCCCAGGCGCCCGCTCGGCAGGAGGCGGACCGCCGTCGTGGGCAACGGCCGGGTGCGCGCGTGGGGCAGCGCACCGGCCACGGGGCCGGCGGCGCCCGCAGGGGTGGTGAGCGTCATCGTCGAGACTCCGGAGTGGTGCTGGGCACGGGATACGTGATTCACTCTACATCGTTGTAACCGACCGCCCGACCGTTCACCGAGGAACCGCGAGAACCCCATGGCAGACCCCCGCACCGACGCGCCCGCCACCGACCGCCCCCGCGTCACGCTCCACCCCGACTTCCGCCGCGGCACCGTCGACCGCCGCCTCTTCGGCTCGTTCGTCGAGCACCTGGGCCGCGCGGTCTACACCGGCGTCTACGAGCCCGGCCACCCGACCGCCGACCAGTTCGGCTTCCGCAAGGACGTCGCGGAGCTCACGCACGAGCTGGGCGTCTCGATGGTCCGCTACCCCGGCGGCAACTTCGTCTCCAACTACGTGTGGGAGGACGCCGTCGGCCCCGTGGAGCAGCGCAAGCCGTTCCTCGACCTGGCCTGGCGGACCGTCGAGCCCAACCTCGTGGGCACCGACGAGTTCCTCCAGTGGGCCGAGCGCGAGGGCATCGAGCCGATGATGGCCGTCAACCTCGGCACGCGCGGCGTCGACGCCGCCGCGGCGCTCGTCGAGTACTGCAACGGCGAGGCGGGCACCCGCTGGGCCGACCTGCGCATCGCCAACGGCCGCGAGAAGCCCTACGGCGTCAAGCTCTGGTGCCTCGGCAACGAGATGGACGGCCCGTGGCAGATCGGCCACAAGGACGCGCACGAGTACGGCAAGCTCGCCGCCGAGGCCGGCAAGGCCATGAAGCTCGTCGACCCGTCCATCTCGCTCGTCGTGTGCGGCTCGAGCTCGATGCAGATGCCGACGTTCGGCGAGTGGGAGCGCACGGTGCTCTCGTACACCTACGACCTCGTCGACCACGTCTCGATGCACGCGTACTACGAGGAGCTCGAGGGCGACCGGGCGTCGTTCCTCGCGTCGGGCACCGCGATGGACCGCTTCATCGACCGCGTCGTCGCCTCGGCGGACGCCGTCGGCGCGCAGCGCCGCTCGGACAAGAAGATCACCATCAGCTTCGACGAGTGGAACGTCTGGTACCTGCAGTCGCGCTTCCCCGGCGAGCAGAACCTGCCGATCCAGCGCGACGCGCCGCGCATCATCGAGGACGTCTACTCGGGTCTCGACGCCGTCGTCGTCGGCGACCTCCTGGTGACGCTGCTCAACCACGCCGACCGCGTGCCCGTCGCGTGCCTGGCCCAGCTCGTCAACGTCATCGCGCCGATCATGACCGAGCCCGGCGGCGAGGCGTGGCGCCAGCCGACCTTCCACCCGTTCGCCACGACGGCGCGCCTCGCGCGCGGCACGGCGCTCGACGTGCGCGTCGACGCGCCGTCGTACACGACGAAGCAGCACGGCGAGGCGCCCGTCGTGTCGGCCGCCGCGACGGTCGACGATGACGGCGCGCTCGCGCTGTTCCTCACCAACCGCTCCGCCGAGCCGGTCGAGGTCGACCTCGCCCACGTCGGGGCGTCGCTGTCGGTCACCGAGGGCTGGCGCATGGTCGCCGACCACGAGCCCGCCGTCCACGGCCCCGAGCACGCGGCGAAGGTCGAGCGCGAGTGCTGGTCGCAGGTCGACGTGGCCTCCGACGTCGCCGCCCGTGGCGCCGGTTCGACGACCGTGCGCCTCGCGCCCGAGTCGTGGACCGCGCTGAGCGGGACGTTCGCCCGCGCCTGACCCCACCCACCCGTCTCACGAGTCGTCAGGGCCACGCCGCGGTATACCGCGGCGTGGCCCTGACAACGTTCCGGGTCCGACGTGTTGTCAGGGCCAGGCTTGGGTATACCGCGGCGTGGCCCTGACAACTTTCGGTAAGGGTGCGTCAGGCGGGGACGATCTCCGGGCCCGACTCGGTGTCGACCAGCTCCGTGCGGGGACCGTGGCGGCGCAGCACGCGGGACACGGTCGTCCGCGAGACGTCGACGAGGGAGGCGATCTCCGCCTGCGTCCGCCCGTCGCGCGCGAGCTCGAGGATCAGGCGGTCGCGCCCGGACAGCTGCTCGCCCGCGGGCTCGTCCGTCCTGCCATCCGCGTCGCCGTCCGCCTGGTCGCCCGCCTGGTCGCCCGCCCGCTCGTCCGCGGCGGGGGCGGTGCCGGCGTGCTCGGCCCGGCCGTCGTGCTCGCCGTCCGGACCGGAGCCGCGGGACGCCGCAGCCTCGGCCGCCTCGCGCACGCGGCGCAGGTCGATCTCCTCGACCCGGCGCGTGTGGCCGGTCTCGGGCAGCGGCTCGACGCGCGGCGTGAGCCCGGTGGCGGGCGACGGCTCGGTGCTCGACGGCGCGGGAGGCTCGGTCCACGTCGCCGGCTGCCGCTCGGCGAACGCCTCCTTGACCCGGACCGCGAAGTCGGGCAGCTCCTCGAAGGCCTGCACGGGCTGGAACGGCGCCTCGTCGGCGCCCTCGGAGAGGGCCGCCGCCAGGTCGACCGGAGCGTCGGCCGGAGCGTCGGCCGGTGCGGCGGCCAGGACGGGCGCGGGCGCGGGCACCGGCTCGACCACGACCTCGGCCTCCCCCGCGCGCACGACGCCGCGCTTGGCCGAGCTCGCGCCGATCGTGTCGAGGCGGTTCCCGTGCCGCTCCGCGGCCTCGAGCCGGTCGACCCAGACCTGCATGCGCCGCTCGAAGTCCTCGACGGTCAGGAGCTTGAGCGCGCGGTCGCGGGCCGCGCGCTGACGCGCGTGCGCGACCCGTACCTTGCGGGTACCCCGCCGCGTGCCGGTGTTGTCGCGCCGCGCGTCGCGCCACGTCTCGAGCGTCGCGACGTACTGGTGCACGCGGTGCTCGCGCCGGCGCTCGTCGAGCGTGTGGCCCGTGACGAGGTGCCGCTCCCCCACGAGCGCAAGGTGCCACATGAGCGCGGCGACGAGCGGCGGCACGAACCGGAAGACGACCATGTACGGCGTCGTCTCGCTCGGCACGGCGACCTCGTGCAGCGCCGCGAACACGCCGGACGTGCCGGACAGGATCCACGTCAGCGTGAGCAGCACCCCGTACGGACGCCCCTCGAGCGCCGCGTTGCGCGCCAGGAGCGCCACGGCGACGAGGCTGACCTCGAGGAAGCCCGCGAGCGAGTAGGCCTCCATGGGCGTCATGCCCGCGACCTCGAGCCCGAACAGGACCATGCCGCTGTAGGCGAGGGCCGTGGCGATGAACGCCGCCACCACGACCGCCACCATCGGTAGGTGCCGGCCGCGGTACTGCGGACGCTGCGGTCCGCTCGCGGGCGCTGCGGACATGTCCTGCTGAACCACGTCTACCTCCGGGATCTGCGTACGACGAGGCCTAATACCAGCAGTATGTCCGAGTCATCGTCAATGACCGTCTCGCGCGGGACGCCCGGCTCGGGGACCGGGCCGAGACGGCGACACGAGCGCGCCGTTCAGCCGTTCGGGACGGTCGACTCCCGGGTCACGACCCGGCACGGGAGCTCCTCGATCCCGGACGACGCCGTGCCCTCGATCGCGGCGAACAGGCGCTTGGCGGCCACGCGTCCGACCTGCTCGAGGTTCATGTCGATGCTCGTGAGCTGAGGCCGCGCATTGGTCGTCAGCACGGCCCAGTTGTCGAACCCGATGACGGAGACGTCGGTGGGCACGTCGCGCCCGAGCTCGCGGAGGGCGTCGAGCACCCCACGGGCGATCTGGTCGCTCCCGCAGAAGAACGCGTCGACGTCGGGGTGACGCTCGACGACCATGCGGGCGGCCCCGCGCCCCCACCCCTCCGACCACGACCCGAAGAACGTCCTGCCCCCCACGAGCTCGAGCCCGGCGTCGGCCAGTGCGTCGGCGGCGCCGCGCGCGCGGTCCTTCGCCGCCTTGTAGGTGACGTCCCCGGAGACGTGCGCGATGCGCGTGCGACCGCACGAGAGGAGGTGGTCGATCGCGAGGCGCCCGGCCTCGACGTTGTCCGCGGTGATCGAGATGTCCCGCGGGTCCTCGGACGGGGCGTAGGCGTAGACCACCGGCACCGGGATGTCGCCCTCCAGCGGCGGACGCGGGTCCGTCCGGGACCCCACGACGATGAGCCCGTCGACGCGACGCGACAGCAGGGCGCGGATGTGGTGCTGCTCCCGGATCGCGTCGCCGCGCGCGTCGCAGAGGAAGACGGAGACCCGGCCGGCGCCGAAGGCGTCCTCGGCCCCCATGAGCACCGGGATCGAGAACCTGCCCTCGAGGTCTGAGGTGAGGAGGCCCACCGTGCCGGTGCGACCCTGAAGGAGGCTCTTGGCGAGCGCGTTGGGTGCGAACGAGAGCTGCTCGGCCGCCTCGAGCACGCGCTGACGCGTCTCGGCACGGACCTGGGCACGACCGTTGATCGCCTTCGACGCGGTCGCTATCGAGACTCCCGCGAGCCTGGCGACGTCGGTCAGCGTGGCGGCGCGCGACGGCGATGCGCTGCTCGAGGTGCTCATCGCACTCCCTTCGTCGGTCGGGCCTCCGGCACGGCGTCGTGATCGGACTGTAACGGCGTCGACGGTTGACGGTCCTGCCGAGGCTGCCATAGATTCCAGAAAGCCTTTTCGGTTGGTTTCGGGGTCAGGCTACCCCACAGTCATCGACTCGACGACGAGGTCAAGGGAGACACGAGATGGCGATCGCACGAGTGGCAGGGAGGCGGCTCGTCGCCTCGGCCGTGGCAGCCGGCCTCGCCGGTGCCGCACTCGCTGCCTGCGGAACCTCCTCCACGGAGGACCCGGGCAGCACGGAGGAGATCACCGCGGAGGGCGTCGACGACGGCACCACGCTGACCCTGTGGACGCGGGCACCGCTCGAGCAGCAGGCCAATCTCCTCGTGGACGCGTACAACGCCACGCACGAGAACCAGGTGGAGCTCACCGTCGTCCCGAACGACGACTACGTCGCGAAGGTCGGTGCCGCGGCCGGCAGCGGCGGCCTGCCCGACCTTTTCGCGGCGGACATCGTCTACGTGCCGAACTGGGTCGAGCAGGGACTGTTCCAGGACCTCACGGACCCGATCGCCCAGCTCGACTTCGCCGACACGATCAACGAGGGCCACCTGCAGGCCGGCACGTACGAAGGACGGCAGCACGTCCTCCCGTTCGTCCTGGACGTGTCGGTCTTGTTCTACAACAAGGAGCTCTACGAGCAGGCCGGCCTGGACCCGGAGCAAGGGCCGACGTCCCTGCGGGAGTTCGCCGAGCACGCCAAGGCCGTCGACGCGCTCGGCGGCGACGTGTCCGGCACGTTCTTCGGCGGCAACTGCGGCGGCTGCCTCGTCTTCACCTGGTTCCCGTCGATCTGGGCGGCCGGCGAGGAGGTCATGAACGAGGACGGCACCGAGTCGCTGCTCGCCAGCGAGACCGCCAAGGAGGTCTACGGCATCTGGCGCGACCTGGTCGAGTCCGACGCGGTCGGCACCGGCTCGAAGGAGGAGACCGGGGCCACCTGGACCGGCCCCTTCCTCGAGGGGAACATCGGGGTCATGCCGTTCCCGGCCACTATGCTCGCGACGGCGGACGAGGCGCTCGGCGAGGTCGGCGTCGCGCCGATCCCGGGTCCCGACGGCGGGGCGTCGACCTTTGTCGGCGGCGACGGGATCGGCATCTCGAAGGACTCCGAGAACACCGCCCAGGCGTGGAACTTCCTCTCCTGGCTCATGAGCGAGGAGGCGCAGGTCGAGGTCCTGGCGAAGAACGGCGACGTCGTCTCGCGCTCGGACCTCGCCGACAACGAGTACTCGTCGCAGGACCCGCGCGTGGTCGCCGTCAACGAGGTGGCCGGCCAGGGCCGGACGCCGCTCGCCCGCAACTTCCAGCAGGCCTTCAACGCTCCGGGCAGCCCGTGGGTGACCCTGGTGCGCAACGAGGTGTTCGGGCCCGGAGGGACGGTCGACGCGGACAACGAGGAGATCACCGCGGTCCTCTCGCAGTGACCGCAGGGTCGGGCGCGCCGGCCGCGGCCGGCGCGCCCGACCCTCCACCCGACCCAGGAGCTACCGTGCCCGCCACTCGTCACCGACCAGCGGTGGTCGCCCGGCGCCAGGCCCGCGAGGGCTGGGCGTACGCCGCACCGACCGCGCTGTTCGTCGTCGTGCTCTTCGTCCTGCCGATCCTTCTCGTCGGGCAGATGTCCGTCTCGGACTGGCCGCTGCTCGCCGGCAACCGGGGAGTGAACTTCCCCGCCAACTACAGCGACGCCCTCGGGCACCGGTTCTTCTGGGAGTCGGTCGTCTTCACCGTGAAGTACACGGTGATCGCCACCGTCCTGCTGATCGGCCTGGGCCTCGGTCTGGCGCTGCTCGTGCAGGAGTCCAGCCGGTGGACCAACGCCCTGCGCACCGCGATCCTCGTCCCGAGTGCGCTCGGCCTGGCCTCCGCGTCGCTCCTGTTCTACGCGCTCTACTCGCCTCAGGTCGGTCCCCTCTCCCCGCTGCTGCGCCGGCTCGGGATCGTGGACGGCCCCGTGTCCTTCCTCGGCTCCCCCGACGGCGCCCTGTGGTCCACGGTGTTCCTCATCGTCTGGCGCTTCGCCGGGTTCTACATGCTGCTGCTCATGGTGGGTCTGCAGGGCATCCCGCACGACGTGATGGAGGCGGCCCGCATGGACGGCGCCAACCGGTGGCAGATCTTCTCTCGCGTGACCCTGCCGCTGCTGCGACCCTCGCTGGCCCTGTGCACGGTGCTCTGCGTGACCGGCTCCCTGCTGGCGTTCGACCAGTTCTACATCCTGACCAAGGGCGGCCCGGACAACAGCACGCTCACGGTGGTCCAGCTGATCTACAACGTGGCGTTCCAGGGACAGAACGACCTCGGCGTGGCCGCCGCCCTCTCGATCGTCGTCCTCGCGGCGCTCGTCGTCGTGAACGTGGCTCAGCTGCGCGCGATGCGCGCCGGGCAGGAGGGATGACATGACCGCCCCTACGCTCGACCGCCCGACGCCCTCGCCCACGCGCCGCCCCGCGCCGCGGGCGCCGCGCACCCGTCTCGCCGGCATCGCCCTGCGGACCCCGTACTGGGTGTTCACGACGGCCCTCGCCGTCGTCTTCGTCTACCCGCTCGTCTGGGCGGGGGTCGCGTCCGTGTCCCCGCAGCCGGGAAGCAGCCAGGTCGGCGGCTGGGGCCTCGGCAACTACGCGGCGCTCGTCGACTACCAGGCGGGCCTGTGGCAGTACCTCCTCAACTCGACGATCGTGGCGGGCCTCACGGTCCTGTTCACCATGACCGTCTCGCTGCTCGGCGGCTACGCCTTCTCGAGGTTCCGGTTCCCCGGGCGCGACGTCCTCTTCCTCGTGACGCTCGCGATCCTCATGGTGCCCTACGCGACGCTGCTCATCCCGCTGTACGTGCTGCTCAACACGCTGGGGCTGCAGAACTCGCTGCTCGGGCTCGCGCTCGTGCTCACCGTGTTCCAGCTGCCCTTCGCCACCTTCATGATGCGGATCTCGTTCGACGCCGTGCCGCGCGAGCTCGACGAGGCGGCGCTCGTCGACGGGTGCTCGTCCTTCCGCGCGCTGCGCACGGTGATGCTTCCCGCGGTCAAGCCCGGAATCGTCACCGTGGGGCTGTTCGCGTTCCTCGCGTCGTGGAACGACTTCATCGCCCCTCTGATCCTCATCTCCGACACCGACCGCATGCCGCTCCCGCTGGCCGTGGCGAACATGCGCGCCCAGGTCATGGGCATCGTCGACTACGGGGCGACCGAGGCCGGGGTCGTGGTCCTCGCGCTGCCGTGCATCGTGCTCTTCCTCCTGCTCCAGCGGCACTACGTCCGCGGATTCATGTCCGGCGCCCTCAAGGGCTGACGACGTCCCACCGCATCCGCCACTTCCCGGGAGACTCACGTGACCCTTTCACCGACCCGACGCCGCGCCGGCACGACGTCCGCACCCGTCGTGCCGTCACGCGGCCGACTGCTGCCCCTCGGCCTGGACGAGGTCCGGATCACGGGTGGCCCGTGGGCGCGCCGCCAGGACGTCAACGGCACCGCGACGCTCTCCCACATCGAGCACTGGCTCGAGCGGGAGGGGTGGCTCGGCAACTTCGACGCGGCGGTGAGGGGGACCCTGCCCGAGGACCGGCGCGGCCGGGAGTTCAGCGACTCGGAGGTGTACAAGCTTCTCGAGGCGATGGCGTGGGAGCTGGGGCGCCGGCCCGACGACCAGCTCGAGCGCCGGTTCGCGGCGATCGTGCGGCGCGTCGCCGCCGCGCAGGAGCCCGACGGGTACGTCGGCACGATGTTCGGTCGGCCGGGGCAGCAGCCGCGGTACTCCGACCTCGAGTGGGGGCACGAGCTCTACTGCCAGGGCCACCTCATGCAGGCGGCCGTCGCGCGGGTCCGGACCGGCCACCGGGACGACCTGATCGTCGAGGTCGCGCGCCGCAGCGCCGACCACGTGTGCGCCACGTTCGGCCGGGACGCGAACGCCGGCGTCTGCGGCCACCCGGAGATCGAGGTGGGCCTGGCCGAGCTCGGGCGTGCGCTCGACGAGCCGCGCTACCTCGAGCAGGCGCGGCTGTTCGTCGAACGCCGGGGTCGTGGCGTGCTCGCCGACATCGAGTGGGGGCGGTCCTACTACCAGGACGACGTCCCGGTCCGGGACGCCACGGTCTTCCGCGGCCATGCCGTGCGGGCGAACTACCTGGCCGCCGGTGCGATCGACGTCGCCGTCGAGCACGGCGACGACGCGCTGCTGGCCTCGGTGACCGCGCAGTGGCACCGCACGCAGGCGCGTCGCACCTACGTGACCGGTGGCCAGGGGTCGCACCACCAGGACGAGGCCTTCGGCGACGACTGGGTCCTCCCGCCCGACCGGGCGTACTCCGAGACCTGCGCCGGCGTGGGCTCCGTCATGGTGTCGTGGCGCCTGCTCCTCGCCGAGGCCGACCCGGTCTACGCCGACGCCGTCGAGCGCACGCTCCTGAACGTCGTCGCGACGTCGCCGTCGCACGACGGTCGTGCGTTCTTCTACGCGAACACCCTGCACCAGCGGGTCCCGGCCGAGCACGCCTCCGTCGACGAGATCAGCAAGAGAGCCGAGGCGTCGCTCCGAGCGCCGTGGTTCGAGGTGTCGTGCTGCCCGCCGAACGTCGCGCGGACGTTCGCCAGCCTTGCCGCGTACGTCGCGACCGTCGACGACGGGGGCCTGCAGCTGCACCAGTACGCCCCGTGCGAGATCCGCACCTCGCTGCCCGACGGATCGCCGGTCGCCGTCGACGTCGTGACGCGCTACCCGGACGACGGACGCGTCGAGATCTCGGTGCTGGAGGCGCCCGACGCCGACTGGACGCTCACGCTGCGCGTCCCGGCGTGGTCGTCCGAGGCCTTCGTGGCCGTGGACGGCGCCGCACCGGAGCGGGTCGGACCGGGGTCCGTGCGCGTCAGCGGTGCCCGCTCCGGCTCGGTCGTGACGCTCGAGCTCGACGTCGCCCCGCGCTTCGTGGCCGCCGATCCTCGCATCGACGCGATCCGTGGCTGCGTCGCCGTGCAGCGTGGACCCGAGGTGCTGTGCCTCGAGTCCGTCGACCTGGCGCCCGCAGGCCTCGACGACGTCTCCGCCGTCGCGGTCGACGTGAGCACGCCGCCGCGCCGGACCGAGGACGGCGTGGTCGTCCGTGTCGCCGCGGTCCGGCACGACGAGGCGCCGTGGCCGTACGCTCCCGCGGCCGAGACGCCCGCGGAACGCCCCGTGCTCGGGCCGGCCACCGACGTCACGCTCGTGCCCTATCACGACTGGGCCAACCGTGGGCCGTCGACCATGCGGGTGTGGCTCCCGGTGCTCTGACACGCCTCAGAAACGAGTTTCGCAGCATCCTTGGCTGTATTGCTCGGGAAGTGCGGGTCTCCGACCGAAAACCCCGAAAACCATTGCTGCTTGTGCGCGCCCAGTGCTTGACTGTGGGAGCCGGACCGCCTCAGGGCCGAGGCGCGTCCCAGTCGTCGACGGAGAGGACAGGGTGATGTCGGCACGAACATTCCTACGGAGCGTGGCGGGGGTCTCGATCGGCGCGGTGCTCGCCGCCGGCGGCGTACCACTCACCGGCCGCGGCGAGCACCACGTCGTCGGTGCTGCCGGGCAACGAGGAGGACGTCGGTGTGTACACGGACGGGCTGACCGACTCGATGGACATCGGCGAACCGACCTACAGCCACCTCGACGAGGTCCAGGCGGCGCTCGAGCCGGGGGTGCCCTACACCGCCGGCAGCATGCATCGGGCGATCTTCGAGGCCGACCGGGCCGGGGGCGGCACCGACTTCTACCTCGACCGGATCCTCGGCGTCCACGGCACGGCGAACAACACCGTCCTGCAGACCCGCGGCCGCACCCTGTACATGCGCGGTGCCACTCAGCGGAACTTCCAGGTGATGGGATTCGCCGGCAACGCGTTCGCCGGGGGCCCGAACAACCTCGGCGACCTGTACACGGTGACCGTGCCCGGCCAGGCCGTCAGCGAGGTCGGCTCCGAACGGTTCAACGCGCCGAGCCACGCGTCGTCGCGCTACACGATCGGTTCGACAGGCGTCCGTGCCGACCTCCGCAAGTTCATCACGTACGAGAACGTGGCCGTCACGGCCATCAAGCTCACGAACGACGGCAACGCCGACGTGACGCTCACCCTGCGGGCCGAGTCGCCGCTCGCGACGACGCCCGCCGACGCCGGCGACGAGCTGGTCGGCACCCGGACGCTCTCGAGCGGGTCGAACAACGGCCTCGTCGACACCCCGTGGTCCGAGGTGACCGTCGGGCTCAAGGCGCACGGCTTCACCCGGGCCGACGGCGCGCTGCAGCGCGAGGTGACGGTGCGCGCCGGGAAGACGGTCGACCTGTCGGTGGTCGGCGTCCTGCACTCCGACGCGATGGAGCAGTCCGCCAAGGACTTCCGCCAGTACGCGAAGATGGCGCCCGACCAGGCGTTCCGGAAGGCGGTCACCGAGTTCAACGAGCGCTGGGCCGCCGACATCCCCTACATCGACGTGCCGGACCCTGCGATCGAGAAGGCGATCGTCTACCGGTGGTGGGGCGAGCGGTACAACAGTCTCGACGCCGACGAGCCGGGCTACGTCTACCAGTACCCGACGACGATCGAGGGCGTGAACCTCTACCAGAACGCGGTCGTCCTGACGCAGCCCATGCACCTCCAGGACACCAAGTGGATCCGCAACCCGTACCTCGCGTACGGCCAGATCCTCAACGTCGGGGAGCTCTCCGGGAGCTCGGCGTTCCTCGACAGCCCCGGGCACACGAGCTGGAACAACCACTACTCGCAGTACCTCGGCACTGCCGGCCTCGAGGCGTTCAACGTGCACGGCGGCGGCCCCGAGCTCGCCGAGCGGTTCGCGTACTACTTCGAGAAGGACGGCGTCGGCCAGCTCGAGCACTACGACGGCAACGGTGACGGGCTCATCGCGTACGACACGAACTACATGCCCGGGAACGACGCGGACGCCATCACGTTCGGCTTCCCCAGGGTGAACGCAGGTGCCCCGGGTGCCCGGACCATCGAGCGGCCGGAGTCCGCGTACGTGTGGGGTGCCTTCGACGCCGCTCGCCAGCTCTACGACATCGCCGGCGCGGACCAGGAGAAGGTCCAGGAGATGGCCGGCGAGGCCGACCGGATCCGGGACGCCGTCCTGGACCGCTTGTGGAGCTCGGAGATGCGCATGTTCCTCGCGCGGACGTCTCACGGTGCCCGCGCGGCGGCCTCTTCCGGCGGCGCAGCCAACCCGTTGTCCGACGCCGAGCGGGAGCTGATCCCGGCCAAGGAGTCGAACCTGTACGACGTCTACGCACAGAACCTCATCCCGCCCGACGAGTGGGAGACGTACGTCGACGGCTTCCGGTTCCTGCGCTACGGGGACAACTTCCCCATCTTCCCGTTCTACACGGCCAACCAGTACGACCGCTCGAAGTTCTCGATCGGGGGCTCCAACAACTTCTCGAACATCAACTTCACGGTCCAGTACCGCGGCGTGCGCTCCGCGCTGCGTCACTACGACCCGCAGAACCGCTACGTCACGCCGGAGTACGCGTCCAAGCTCCTGGACTGGATGGCGTGGAGCATCTACCCGGGTGGCGACGCCCGCGTGGCCAACCAGGCGGAGTACTACTCCGCCTGGAACCCGAGCAACCAGACGTACCGTCGCAACAACCCGAACCACGTGATGCTCGGGAACATGAACTACATCTTCGTGGAGGACATGGGCGGTCTTCAGCCACGCTCCGACGACCTCCTCGAGCTCTGGCCCATCGACCTGGGCTACGAGCACTTCATGGTCAACAACCTGCGCTACCACGGCAAGGACGTCACGATCGTCTGGGATCCTGACGGTTCGCACTACGGGCTCGGCGCGGGTTACTCGCTCTTCGTCGACGGCAGCCGCGTCGCCTCGGCCGACCGGCTCGGGCGGTTCGTCTACGACGCTGGGGCCCGTCGCGTCGTGGAGGCCGAGGAAGGCCTCGACGTCACGGTGGAGGCCAGGAAGGCCGTGGCGGTCCCGGCCGCGGTCGAGACCCCCATCGAGGACGCCCGCGTCGTCGACTACCTCAAGACGGCCGGGATCGACCTGACCGAGGACTCGCCCAACCTCGCCGTCGGGGCCCAGCTCAGCTCGTCCGCGACGCAGGAGGGGCCACGGCCGACGCCGTGGCGAGAGTTCCACACCCCCGGTTGGTCGAGCAGCTCGATGAACCACACACCGGGCGCCGTCGCGACGACCGAGCGGCCCGTGTCGCTCGACGCGGTCACCGACGGCGTCACGGTGAACGAGCCGTACTGGGGCAACCACGGCACGGGCGAGAGCTCCGGTTACGTGGAGCTCGACCTGGGTCGGACCGTCGCGGTCGACAACGTCCGGGTGTGGTTCGTCAGCGACCGGCAGGACGGCGGCTACCGAGAGCCGCTGCGGTACACCGTCCAGGTCCCCGACGGCACGGGCGGGTGGACGCCGGTTCCCGGGCAGGTGCGCACGCCGAAGATCGCGGGCCCCAAGCTCAACGACGCGCTCTTCAAGCAGGTGAAGACCGACCGCGTCCGCGTCGCCTTCACCAACGCCCCTGGACACGCGACCGCGATCTCGGAGATCCAGGTCTTCGACTCCGGCCGCACGGTGCCCAAGGTGGTCAACGAACCGCCGCTCGTCACCGCGACGGCCGATCGCAGCAGCGACGGCAACGTGTCGACGACTCTCGTCGCCACCGCGGCGGACGACGGACTGCCCGAGGCCGGCGCTCTCACCTACCGCTGGGAGACGGTCTCGGCCCCGGAGGGAGCCGTGGCGGTCCTGGCCGATGCGGACGCCCTGAGGACGAGGGTCACCGGGACGGCACCGGGTGACTACGTGTTCCGGTTCAGCGCCTCCGACGGTGAGCTCACCACCACGCGCGACGTCACCGTGACGCTCACCGAGAAGGAGAGTGCCGCGGAGCTCGGTGCGCAGGCGACGATCACGACGAGCGGGTCCGCCTCGTGGGAGAACCCGCAGAGGGTGAACGACGCGGACACGCCGGCGAGCTCGAGTCCCGGCGCGGGGAACGGCTGGGGCACGTGGGGCCAGGCGGCCAACGGCACCAGCGAGAGCCGCCAGGCCTGGATCCGGTACAGCTGGGACTCGCCGGTCCGGCTCTCGTCGACCGACGTGTACTGGTACGACGACCTCGGAGGGACCCGCATGCCGCGTGCCGACACCTGGGTCGTCGAGCACTCGACCGACGGCAGCACCTGGACGCCGGTCGTCCTGACCGAGGGCTCCACGTACGCCGGCGCGCTGACACGCGACCGGTACAACCACCTCGACTTCGAGGCGGTCGAGGCGAACCACCTGCGGATCCGGGTCTGGGGCGTGCAGGGCTCCGGGGCCGGGACGGGCGTGCTCCGCTGGCGTGCCAACGGGGACCCGGTCGCGTCGGTCGCGAGCCCGGTGATCGTGCGCACGACGGTGGGCGTGGTGCCACAGCTGCCGGCCGAGATCGCCGCCGTCCACGAGAGCGGCGCGCGCGGCACGGTGCCGATCGAGTGGCAGGAGATCACACCCGCGATGGTGGCCGAGACGAACGTGGAGCCGTTCGTGGTGTACGGCACCAACGAGGCGAACGGGATCGTCGCCGAGGCGCAGATCTACGTCCGTCCTGAGACGGCCGAGGACGGCATCTCGATCCAGGGCGTCGAGCGGTTCGAGGAGACGGTTACGGTCGGGCAGCTGCCGTACCTGCCCGAGCGGGTGCTCGTGTCCTACAACGACGGCTCCCGCGACAACCAGGCGATCCGTGTGGACTGGCGGTTCGACCCGTCGGTGGTCGACACGCCGGGCGTCTACGAGGTCACGGGCGACCTGGTGCTTCCGGACTACGTGAGCGAGGCCGGCACGACGCAGACCACGCTGACGCTCACCGTCGTCGAACCGTAAGGGACGACGCAGCTTGTCAGGCCCACGCCGGGGTATTCCCCGGCGTGGGCCTGACAACTCGCGAAGCCGGGGCGCGGGTCAGAGGCCCTGGGCCAGGCGGTAGTAGACCTGGTTCCAGCGCACCTGGTCGGCGAAGCCGCGGCGCGTGGTCGACTCGTCGATGACGAGCAGCTCCGTGCGCGCGATCTGGGCGAACACCTCGAACGCCTCGACGCCCACCGCGGTCGACAGCACGGTGTGGTGCGCTCCCCCGGCGGTCAGCCACGCCTCGGCCGACGTCGTGAAGTCGGGCCGCGGCCGCCACACCGCCCGGGCGACGGGCAGGTTCGGCAGGTCGTGCGGCGGCGTGACGACGTCGACGACGTTGGCCGTGAGGCGGAAGCGGTCGCGCATGTCGGCGAGCGAGACGACGACGGCGCCCTCGGTCGCGTCGGCGTCGAACACCATGCGGACCGGGTCCTCCTTGCCGCCGATGCCGAGCGGGTGGATCTCCACGCGCGGCTTCGACGTCGTGAGGGTCGGGCAGATCTCGAGCATGTGCGCCCCGAGGATGAGCTCGGCGCCCGGCGTGAGGTCGTAGGTGTAGTCCTCCATGAGCGACGCGCCGCCGGGCAGGCCCTCGCCCATGACCTTCGCGGCCCGCACGAGCACGGCCGTCTTCCAGTCGCCCTCGGCGCCGAAGCCGTAGCCCTTGCCCATGAGGCGCTGCACGGCGATGCCGGGCAGCTGGCGCAGCGCGCCGAGGTCCTCGAAGTTGGTGGTGAACGCCTTGGCACCCAGCTCGCCGAGGAACGCCTCGAGCGCGAGCTCCTGGCGCGCCGCGTACCGGAGCGAGTCGTGACGCTCGCCGCCCGCGCGGAGCTCCGCGGCGACGTCGTACAGGTCCTCGTACTCCGCGACGAGCGTGTCGACCTCGGAGTCGGCCACGGCCTCGACGGCCGCGACGAGCTCGTTGACGCCCCACGTGTTGACGGAGACGCCGAACCGCAGCTCGGCCTCGGTCTTGTCGCCCTCGGTGACCGCGACGTTGCGCATGTTGTCGCCGAAGCGCGCGAGCTTCAGCTCGTGCGTCGCGGCCCAGCCGGCCGCACCGCGGACCCACGTGCCGACGCGGCGCGTGACGGCCGGGTTGGACACGTGCCCGACCACGGTCGTGCGGGCGACGCCGAGGCGCGACAGCACGTAGCCGTACTCGCGGTCGCCGTGCGCGGCCTGGTTGAGGTTCATGAAGTCGAAGTCGATGTCCGCCCACGGCAGCTCGACGTTCGCCTGGGTGTGGAGGTGCAGCAGCGGCTTGCGGAGCGCGTCCATCCCGGCGATCCACATCTTGGCCGGGCTGAACGTGTGCATCCACGTGATGACGCCGAGGACGTCGTCGTTCGAGTTGGCGTCGAGCATCGCGCGGCGGATCGCGTCCGAGTCCTTGAGGACCGGCTTCCACACGACGTTGACCGGGACGTCGGACGACGCGTCGAGCGCGCGGGCGACCTCCTGGGACTGCTCGGCGACCTGACGCAGGGTCTCCTCGCCGTAGAGGTCCTGGCTGCCGGTGAAGAACCAGACCTCGCGGCCGGCGTAGGGCTTGCTCATGGGTGGCGGATCCTTCCGTGGACGGGGCGCGCGCTCAGCGCTGTCCGTAGACGTTCTGGTAGCGGTCGTAGAGGGAGTCGACGTACTGCTGCTCGATCGGCACGGGCTCGCCGAGCTGGCGCGAGATGTGGACGGCGCGGGCGACCTCCTCGCACAGCACGGCCGCCTTCACGGCGGACTTCGCGTCCTTGCCGATCGTGAACGGGCCGTGGTTCTTCATGAGCACCGCCTTGCTGCGCGAGCCGCGCAGCGTCTCGACGATGCCGCGGCCGATCGAGTCGTCGCCGATGATCGCGAACGGGCCCACGGGGATCGGGCCGCCGAACTCGTCGGCCATCATCGTCAGCACGCAGGGGATCTCCTCGCCGCGCGCGGCCCACGCCGTCGCGTACGTCGAGTGCGTGTGCACGACGCCGCCGACCTCGGGCATGTGCGCGTAGACGTAGGCGTGCGCGGCGGTGTCCGACGACGGCGCGCGCTCGCCCTCGACGAGGTTGCCGTCGAGGTCGCACACGACCATGGCGTCGGGCGTGATGTCGTCGTACGAGACGCCGGACGGCTTGATGACCAGCAGGTCGTGGCCCTGGTCGTCGCGGACGCGCTCGGACACGTTGCCCGCGGTCCACACGACGAGCTCCCAGCGGGGCAGCTCGGCGTGCAGCGCGGCCACGCGCTCCTTGGCGGCGTCGACCGCCTCGCGCAGGTGGGCGGGGACCTCGGTGGGGCGAGGGGTGCTCATGCATCGGCTCCGTTCGTTCCGGTGGGGATGGCCTCGACGGCGGCGCGCTCGACGGCGAGGCCGGCCTCGTAGCGCTCGAGGTAGGCAGCGAAGCCCGCGACGTCGTCGGCGTCGGGCTCGACGACGTCGAGCGCGGCACCGGAGAAGACGCGCTCGTCGAGGTAGGTGCCCAGGCCCGGGTCGCCGTCGGCGGTCGCGGCGCGCATGTAGGCGGCGAGCACCGCGATGCCCCACGCCCCGCCCTCGCTCGCGGTCTCGCCGACGGCGACGGGCGCGCCGACCGCCGCGGCGAGCAGGCGCTGCGCGACGCCGGCGGTCTTGAAGATGCCGCCGTGGGCGAAGAGCGCGTCGATCGCGACGCCCTCCTCCGCGAGCACGCGCATGCCGAGCGCGAGCGTGCCGAAGGCGCCGTAGATCTGGGTGCGCATGAAGTTGGCGAGCGTCAGGCGGCTGCCGGGCGTACGGACGACCAGCGGCCGTCCGGCGTCGAGGCCGGTGATGGGCTCGCCCGCGAGGTAGTTGTACGCGAGGAGCCCGCCGCCGTCGGTCTCGCCCTCGAGCGCGGCGCGGAACAGCGCGCCGAAGACGTCGTCGGCCGTCGCGGGGCCGCCGAGCGCCCGGGCGAACTCGCCGAACATCTCGGCCCACGCGCCCAGCTCGCTCGCGCCGTTGTTGCAGTGGACCATCGCCACGAGGTCGCCCGCCGGCGTCGTGACGAGGTCGAGCTCGTGGTGGACGCGCGCGAGCGGACGCTCGAGCACGACCATCGCGAAGATCGAGGTGCCCGCGCTGATGTTGCCGGTGCGCGGCGCGACCGAGTTCGTCGCGACCATGCCGGTGCCCGCGTCGCCCTCGGGCGGGCAGAGCGGCACGCCGGCCTGCAGTGTGCCGCTCGGGTCGAGGAGGGTGGCCCCCTCGGGGGTCAGGCGGCCGGCCTCCTGGCCGGCGACGAGCACCTCGGGCAGGAGCTCGGCGACCGCCAGGCCCGGCCGGCGGGCGGCGACGAGCTCGTCGAGCTTCGCGAGCATGCGCGCGTCGTACTGCTTCGTCGCGGGGTCGACGGGGAACACGCCCGAGGCGTCGCCCACGCCGAGGACCTTGCGCCCGGTCAGGCGCCAGTGGACGTAGCCCGCGAGCGTCGTCAGGTGCGCGACGTCGGGCACGTGCGGCTCGTCGTCGAGGATCGCCTGGTACAGGTGCGCGACGGACCAGCGCAGCGGGATGTTGTACCCGAACAGCTCGGTGAGCTCGGCCGCCGCCGGGCCCGTGCTCGTGTTGCGCCAGGTGCGGAACGGGACGAGGAGCTCGTCGGCGGCGTCGAACGCGAGGTAGCCGTGCATCATCGCGGAGACGCCCATCGCGCCGAACGTCGTCGGCCGCACGCCGTACCGCTGCTCGACGTCGGCCACGAGGTCGGCGTACGCCTCCTGGAGCCCGGCCCAGACGGCGTCGAGCGAGTAGGTCCACCGGCCGTCGACGAGCTGGTTCTCCCAGTCGTGGCTGCCGGTCGCGACCGGCGCGTGGTCCGGGCCGATCAGGCAGGCCTTGATCCGGGTCGACCCCAGCTCGATGCCGAGCGCCGTCCGACCCTCGGTGATGGCCGCCCGAAGGTCTGCGGCCGCGTCCTGCTGCACCATCGCGAGCTGCTCCGTCCTCGCCCGGCTGCGCCGCGGGCGTTCGTGTGTGCGTCAAGTTGATGTTAGCGCTCACATGCGCCAGGTCCTAGTCGCGGACGAGACGTCCGTCGGACGTCGTCGGCCGACGGTCACGCTACCGCGTCCGGGGCCCTCAGCCCGAGCACGGCGCCCCGGTGCTCGACCGCACCACGAGCTCGGGCGCGATGCGCTCCGGCGGGACGTCGCCGCCCGCCAGCGCGGCGAGCACCATCGCGACGGCGCGAGCGCCGAGCCGCGCGAACGGTTGACGCACGGTCGTCAGCGGCGGGACGAAGTACGCGGCGCCCGCGACGTCGTCGAACCCCACGACCGAGACGTCCCCGGGCACGTCGAGCCCCCGCTCCCACAGGGCGCGCAGGATGCCGAGGGCGAGCTGGTCGTTGCCGGCGAGCACCGCCGTCGGCCCCTCCCCCGCGCCGACGGCCTCGGCGAGGTCCCGGCCCGCGGCGTACCCGTCGTCGGCCGACCAGCTGCACACGCGCGGGCGCGTCGGCGTGACGCCGCGCGCCTCGAGGGCCTCGCGCCAGCCGGCGGCGCGCTCGCGCGCGTCGAACCAGTCCTGCGGACCGGCCACGTGCACGACGTCGTGGTGGCCCAGGTCGAGCAGGTGGTCGGTCGCGAGGCGCGCGCCGGAGCGCTGGTCGACCGCGAGGGACAGGGTCGCGGGACCGCCGGGCGCCGACTCGGCGTCCTCGAGCGCCGCGACGACAACGACGGGCACGGGCGCGCGGAACGACTCGACCGCCGCGGCGACGTCGTCCTGCGGCGCGATGACGACGATGCCCTCGACGCCCTGGGCCATGAAGTGCTCGAGCGCCTCGTGCATCGCCGCCGCGTCGTAGGTGCGCAGGGTCGCCACGGAGACGAAGTAGCCCTCGTCGCGGGCGGCGCCCTCGACCGCCACGAGCGTGCTCGTCGGGCCGAACAGCGCCGAGCCGGTCGTCACGACGCCGAGCGTCGCCGAGCGCGCCGTCGCGAGCGCGCGCGCCGCGCTGTTGCGCCGGTAGCCGAGGGACTCGATCGCCTGCAGGACACGCTCGCGCGTCTCCCCGCGCACGCTCGGGTGGGCGTTGAGCACGCGCGAGACCGTCTGGTGGGACACGCCCGCGACGGCCGCGACGTCGGCCATCGACGGCCGGCGGACCCGGGCCGCCGCGCGTCCGGGGGCCGCCGGACCGCTCATCCCGCCGAGCGCGCGGAGGCGTCGCCGGCCGTGACGTCGGCGTCGGCGGCGCCGGCCTCACCACGACGGCGGTCGAGCTCCCCGAGCACGCGGCGCAGGTACGTGTACGTGAGCTCGCCGGCCGCCTGGTCGAACTGCTCCTCGTACCCGTGCTTGGTGTACATCGCGAGGTTCTGCTTGGAGTCCTTGCCCGTGAAGACCCAGATCTCGGTGACCTCCTCGGGCAGGTACGGCAGCACCGCGAAGAGCAGCGACGTGCCGATGCCCTTGCCCTGCTGGTCGGGCGCGACGGCGAGCCGCCCGAGCGTCGCCTTGGAGCCCTCGAGCTCGACCCGGATCGACCCGACGAGCCGGTGCCCCTCCCACGCCCCGACGGTGACGACGTCCTCGCGCGCCATGTCCTCGCGCAGCTCGTGCAGCGTCTGGGTCAGCGGCGGGATGTGCGGGTCGTCGTACAGCTGGGCCTCGCTGACGAACGCGGCGCGGCGCAGCGTGAGCAGCTCGCCTGCGTGCTCATCCTCGACGAGTGCGATACGGGTGGCGCCGGCGTCGGCGGTGGCGTCGCTCATGGGCCCATCGTGTCAGACCGTCGGCGACAATGGGGTCCGTGACCACGACCGAGCCCGCCGTCCCCGACGACCGCGACGCGCCCGCCCAACCCGCCACCGAGTGGGTCCTGGCGCTGTCGTGCCCCGACCGCCCGGGGATCGTGCACGCCGTCGCCGGCATGCTCGCCGCGCACGACGGGAACATCACCGAGTCCCAGCAGTTCGGGGACCCGGCCTCAGGCCTGTTCTTCATGAGGGTCCAGGTCGCGACGACGGCGGGGCGCGCCGAGCTGGAGGCCGCGCTCGGTCCGGTCGCAGCGGAGTTCGGCATGACGTGGTCGCTCGACGTCGTCGGCCGTCCCATGCGCACGCTGATCCTCGTGAGCAGGGCGGCGCACTGCCTGGTCGACCTGCTCTACCGCGAGCGGTACCAGGACATGCCGATCGACGTCGTCGGCGTCGCCGGCAACCACCGCGACCTGCAGGACCTCGCGGCCTTCTACGGCAAGCCGTTCCACCACATCCCGGTCACCCCCGACACCAAGGCCGTCGCCGAGTCGAGGCTGCGCGACCTCGTCGACGAGCTCGACGTCGAGCTCGTCGTGCTCGCGCGGTACATGCAGATCCTGTCCGACGACCTGTGCCGCGACCTGGCGGGCCGGGTCATCAACATCCACCACTCGTTCCTGCCCTCGTTCAAGGGCGCGCGCCCGTACGCGCAGGCGCACGACCGCGGCGTCAAGCTCATCGGTGCGACGTCGCACTACGTCACGGGCGACCTCGACGAGGGCCCGATCATCGAGCAGGACGTCGAGCGCGTCGACCACTCGCACGCGGTCGCGGACCTCGTCGCGCTGGGCGAGGACGTCGAGCGCCGCACGCTCGCGCGCGCCGTGCGCTGGCACGCCGAGCACCGCGTGCTGCTCGACGGCCACCGCACCGTCGTCTTCCGCTGAGCCGACGCCGCGGCAGGTGCCCGGTCAGAGCGAGGGCGAGCGGGCGCCCGTGATTGCGCCGAGGATCTCCTCCTGGCTCGCGTCGGCGCTGAACGCGCCGTTGTTGCGCCCGTGCCGCAGCACCTCGATGCGGTCCGAGACGGCGCGCACGTCGGTGAGGTTGTGGCTGATGAGGATGACGCCGAGGCCCATCTCGCGCAGCCGCTCGATGTGCGTGAGCACCTCGGCGGTCTGGGCGACGGACAGCGCGGCGGTCGGCTCGTCGAGCACCACGATGCGCGGGTCGCCGATGAGCGTGCGCGCGATCGCGACGGCCTGGCGCTGACCGCCCGAGAGGTTGCGCAGCGGGGTGCGCACCGACGGGATCCGCACGGTGAGGTGGCGCAGGAGCGAGCGGGTCTCGGTCTCCATCTCGCCCTCGGCGAGCATGCCGACCCGGTTGCGGACCTCCTGGCCGAGGAAGACGTTCGCGGTCACGTCGAGGTTCTCGCACAGCGCGAGGTCCTGGAACACGCTCGCGACGCCCATCCGGTTGGCGGCCGACGCGGACGACAGCGTGACCGGCGTGCCGTCGATCTCGATCATCCCCGAGTCCGGCTGGAGCACCCCGGCGACGATCTTGGCCAGCGTCGACTTGCCCGCGCCGTTGTCACCGACGAGCGCCACGACCTCGTGCGCGTGCACCTCGAGGTCGACGCCGACGAGGGCCTCGACGGCACCGAAGTACTTGCTGATCTGCCGCAGCGCGAGCAGCGGCGTCCGTCCGGGCGTCACAGGCTCCCCTTCTGCGTGCCGTCGTCGGCGTTCTCGAAGACGTCGGTGGACTGGAGCGCGAGCACGATCGCGCCCATGAGCTCGGCGCGCGCCCCGAGCTCGGCGGGCACGACGTCGAGCGGCGTGAGCTGGTTGAGCAGGGTACGCCGTCGGATCGCCTCGCGCACCGGGCCGAGGAACGTCTCCCCCGTCTCGGCGAGCTCGCCGCCCACGACGACGCACTCAGGACCCATGACCGTGGCGAGGTTGGCGACGACCGCGCCGACCGTCGCGCCGGCGTCGGCGACGATCTCGCGGCAGCCCGGGTCGTCGTCGTTGGCGAGCGTGACGACGTCACGCAGCGTGAGGTTGCCGTGGCTGGTGCGCAGCGGCTCGAGCAGGGCGGGGATCCCGACGACGGTGTCGAGGCACCCGCGGCTGCCGCACACGCAGATGCGGCCGGCAGGCTCGACCTGCACGTGGCCGATCTCGCCGGCGGTGCCGCCCGGCCCGCGGTGCAGCCTGCCGCCGATGATCACGCCCGCGCCCACACCGTGGGACGCGCGCACGTAGAGCGCGTGGTGGTACTCGCGCGCGGCGCCGACCGTGCTCTCGGCGAGCGCGCCGAGGTTGGCGTCGTTGTCGACGAACACGGGCCGCGCGAGGCGCTTCTCGAGCACCTGCGCGATCGGCACGCCGTCCCAGCCGCGCAGCACACCGCGCACCGTGATGAGCCCCGTCGACACGTCGACGGACGCCGGGATGCCCAGCCCGATCGCGAGGAGCTCGTCGAGGTCCACGCCCACGCGCTCGAGCAGGTCGACCACGAGCAGCGCGGCACGGTCGAGGCTCGTGTCGCACCGGTGGTCGGCAGGAAGCGGCAGGGTCTGCTCGGCGACGACCTCGTGCGTGACGTCGGCGATCGCGACGCGCATGTGCCGGTAGCCCACGACGACGCCCGCCACGAGGCCGACGCGGTGCGACAGCGTCACGAGCTGGGCCCGGCGGCCCGAGCGGACGGCGGGGCGCACCTCGACCATGCCCGCCGTCACGAGCTCCTTGACGATGGTCGAGACGGTCGCGGCCGACAGCCCCGTGGCGCCGGTCAGCTCGACCTGGGTCAGGCCGCCGTGCCGCTTGACGGCGTCGACCACGCGGGCCCGGTTGGCCTCGCGCAGGGAGGACTGCGAGCCGGACACGGGCAGCCGTCCTCTCACGCGGGAATCCTAGGAGCACGACGCGCGGACGGGCGACATGCCGCCCGCCCGCGCGTCGTGGACGTGGTTCAGCGCAGCGCGGCGGCGCGGCGCTTGTTGTAGATGTCGAACGCGACGGCGAGCAGGAGCACGAGGCCCTTGACCACCTGCTGGATCGACTGGGGCACGCCCATGAGCTGCATGCCGTTCGACATGACCGCCATGATCAGACCACCGATCATGGCGCCGCCGACGCGGCCGACACCGCCCGTGGTCGAGGCGCCGCCGATGAAGCAGGCCGCGATCGCGTCGAGCTCGAACATGTTGCCCGCGCCCGGCTGCGCGCCGTTCATGCGGGACGAGAACACGATGCCGGCCACCGAGGCGAGGAAGCCCATGTTCACGAAGATCCAGAAGTTGACCCGCCGGACCTTGACGCCCGAGAGCTCGGCCGCGTGCCGGTTGCCACCGACGGCGTAGACGTGCCGGCCGAACACCGACTTCTGCGTGACCAGCCCGTACACGATGACGAGGATGGCGAGCAGGATGAGCACGTTCGGCAGGCCGCGGCTCTGGGCGAGCTGGTAGCCGAACCACATGACGACGGCCGCGACGACGGCGATCTTGAGCACGAACAGCGGCATCGACTCGACCGGCTGCTGGTAGGCGATGCGGCCGCGGCGCGTGCGCCACTGGCTCCACGCGTAGCCGGCCACGCCGATCGCGAAGATGACGAGCGTGAAGACGTCGACGCCGTACCCGCCGAGCAGGCCGTTCTGGAACCCGTTGGCGATGTTGTAGTAGGTGCCGCCGAACGGCGAGAGCGAGACGTTGTCGAGCACCCGGTAGGTCAGGCCGCGGAAGAGCAGCATGCCCGCCAGGGTCACGATGAAGCCCGGGATGCCGACGAACGCGACCCAGAAGCCCTGCCAGACGCCGACCAGGAGGCCGACGACGAGCGCGGCGAGCACGCCGACGTACCACGGCATGCCCTCGCGGATCACGACGACGGCGCTCACGGCTCCGGTGAGCGCGACGACCGATCCGACGGACAGGTCGATCTGCCCCGCGACGATGATCATCACCATCCCGATCGCGAGGATCAGGATGTAGGAGTACTGCAGAACGATGTTCGTCAGGTTGTTCGGGCTCAGGAAGTTGGGGTTGAGCGCGGCGAACAGGACGACGATCGCGACGAACGCGACGAAAATCCCGCTCTCGCGCAGGTGCCGGGTGGCGAAGTCCCGGACTCCGGCGATGACGTTCATGAGACGTAGTCCTTCGTGGGCAGGGGCTGGTCGCGCTCGATCGTCATGAGCTCCATCAGGCGCTCCTGCGTCGCCTCGGCGACGGGGAGCTGACCGGTGATGCGGCCGAACGCGAGCGTGTAGACGCGGTCGCAGATGCCGAGCAGCTCGGGCAGCTCGGAGGAGATGACCACGACCGCCTTGCCGGCCGCGACCATCTTGTTGATGATCGTGTAGATCTCGAACTTGGCGCCGACGTCGATGCCGCGCGTCGGCTCGTCGAGGATCAGCACGTCGGGGTCGGTGTACAGCCACTTGGCCAGCACGACCTTCTGCTGGTTGCCGCCCGAGAGCTTGCCGACGTTCGCGAGGACCGTGGGCGTCTTGATGTTGAGGCTGCCCCGGTACTCCTCGGCGACGCGCAGCTCCTCGTTGCCGTTGACCCAGCCGCGCGGGGCGAGCTTCTCGAGGCCGGCGAGCGAGACGTTGTGGCGGATGTCGTCGATGAGGTTGAGGCCGTAACCCTTGCGGTCCTCGGTCGCGTACGCGATGCCGTGGTGGATCGCGTCGGCGACCGACGTCATCTTGATCGGCCTGCCGTCCTTGAAGATGCGGCCCGAGATGTTCCGGCCGTAGGACCGGCCGAAGATGCTCATGGCCAGCTCGGTGCGCCCGGCGCCCATGAGCCCCGCGATGCCGACGACCTCGCCGGCGCGCACGTCGAACGAGGCGGCGTCGATGACCTTGCGGTCCGGCTGCGTCGGGTGGAACACCGTCCAGTCCTCGACGCGCAGGACCTCGTCGCCGACGACGCTCGTGCGCTCCGGGAAGCGGTGCTCGAGGTCGCGGCCGACCATGCCCCGGATGATGCGGTTCTGCGTCGACGCCGGGTCGGACATGTCGAGGGTCTCGATCGTCCGGCCGTCGCGGATGATCGTCGTGCGGTCGGCGATCTCGGCGATCTCGTTGAGCTTGTGCGAGATGATGATGCAGGTGATGCCCTGCGCCTTGAGCTGGCGCAGCAGCTCGAGCAGGTGCTCGGAGTCGTTGTCGTTCAGCGCGGCGGTCGGCTCGTCGAGGATGAGGAGGCGCACCTCCTTCGACAGCGCCTTGGCGATCTCGATGAGCTGCTGCTTGCCGACGCCGAGCGTGCCGACCGGGGTGACCGGCAGCTCGTCGAGGCCCACGCGCGCCAGGAGCTTGCCCGCCTCGGCGTTCGCGCGGTTCCAGTCGATCAGGCCCGTGCGCCCGCGCTGCTCGTTGCCGAGGAAGATGTTCTCGGCCACGGACAGGTACGGCACCAGGGCGAGCTCCTGGTGGATGATGACGATGCCGCGCGCCTCGGAGTCGTTGATCGAGGAGAACTCGACGGTCTCGCCGTCGAAGATGATGTCGCCGCTGTAGGTGCCGTGCGGGTACACGCCCGAGAGCACCTTCATCAGCGTCGACTTGCCGGCACCGTTCTCGCCGCAGATCGCGTGGATCTCGCCCTGCTCGACGGTGAGGTTGACGTCCGACAGCGCCTTGACGCCGGGGAACTCCTTGGTGATGGAGCGCATCTCCAGGATCGTGCTCATGCGCCCTCGTCCCTCCTTCGCGGGGATGGTGCCGCCGCGGCAGTGGCGCGACGGGCCCGGGGCGGGCCCGCGGCCGGCGCACGGTGGCGCTCGGCGGCGGACCCGCCCGGGTCTGAGGCGAGGATCAGCCGGCCTGGCCGGCGTCGATCTCCTCCTGGGTCCAGTAGCCGGACTCGACGAGCTCGGACTGGATGTTGTCGGCGTAGATCGTGGTCACGTCGAGGAGGTAGGACGGGACGACCTTGACGCCGTTGTCGTACGTCTCGGTGTCGTTCGCCTCGGGCTCCTCGCCCTCGAGGAACGCCTGCGCCGCGACGACCGCCTGGTCGGCGAGCAGGCGCGTGTCCTTGAAGATCGTGGAGTGCTGGACGCCGTCCTGGATCAGCTTGACGGACGCGACCTCGGCGTCCTGACCGGTGACGACCGGCAGGCCCTCCTCGATCGTCGGGCCCATGCCCACGCCCTGGAGCGCGGTGATGATGCCGCGGGACAGGCCGTCGTACGGCGAGAGCACGCCGTGCAGCTCGGTGCCGTCGTTGTACGTCGAGGTGAGGAGGTCCTCCATGCGCTTCTGCGCGGTCTCCTGCTGCCAGCGCAGGATGGCGGCCTGCTCGATGTCGGTCTGGCCCGACGGGACGACGAGCGAGCCGTCGTCGAAGAACGGCTGGAGCGTGTCGATCGCGCCCTGCCAGAAGAAGTGCGCGTTGTTGTCGTCGAGCGAGCCCGCGAAGAGCTCGATGTTGAACGGACCCGCCTCGCCCGTGGGCTCGCCGTTCTGGTCGGTCAGGCCCAGGCCGTAGAGCAGGGCCGTGGCCTGCGCGACGCCGACCTGGTAGTTGTCGAACGTGACGTAGAAGTCGACGTTCTCGCTGTCGCGGATGAGGCGGTCGTAGGAGATGACCGGGATGTTCGCCGCGGCCGCGGCGTCGAGCTGGCTCGACAGGGCGGTGCCGTCGATCGCCGCGATGATGAGCAGGTCGGCCCCGCCCGTGATCATCGAGTCGATCTGCTGCGTCTGCGTCGGGATGTCGTCGCCCGCGTACTGCAGGTCGACCTCGTACCCGGCCTCCTCGAGGCCCTCCTTGACGGCGTTGCCGTCCTGGATCCACCGCTCGGAGGTCTCGGTCGGCATGGCGACGCCGATCTTGACGTTCTCGTCGCCGTCCCCGGCGGGCGCACCGTCGCCGCCGGAGCCAGCACCCTCGCCACCGCAGGCGGCCAGGGTGAGCGTCAGCGCCGCACCGGCGGCGACCACGCCCATCTTCTTGCCGAGTCGCATCGTCGCGCTCCTTCTCGTCGTCGAGGGTCCCCGGCGGCGACCTTCGCCGCCGGCTGCCCGTAGGGCTGACCTTCGCCGGTCACTGTCGACCGGCCCGAGATACAGAGTGATGTCTTCGAGTTCCGAAGTCAAAGCCGCGGCGCGAACTCCGCCATAACGATCTGGTCACGAGATGGACACATCCGCGCCATCCTGCGGCTGCCACGACCGCCGGACGGCCGCGGAAGTGCCGCCGCATACGTTCGGTTTCCGAAGGCACTCACCTCGACAGCGCGGCGTATCCCCGCAGGACCAGGTCCCAGCCGGAGTCGTAGCGGCCGCGCGCGTCGCCGCCGTCGGGCCGGCGGTCCCAGCCCGTGTGGACCAGCTCGACGGCGGTGCCGCCCGGTGCGGCGCGGAACGTCACCTCGACGAGCGTCGCCTCGGCCGGCGGCGTGCCGGGGTGCCACGTGAAGCGCACGCGCGCCGGCGGCTCCCACGCCTCGATCGTGCCCCAGACCTCGGTCGAGCCGTCGGCGAGCGTCTCGACGATCCGCCCGCCGACGCCGGGCTCGACGCCCACGGTCACGGTCTTGCGGAGCTCGGAGAGCTGTGCGGTCATGACGGTCCTCCCTCGGACGGCCCCCTGCCGGCGTAGTCCTCGAACGCCTCGAGGACGTCGTTCCAGAAGCCGTCGAGCCACGCGCGCAGCGCGTCGAACCCCGCCCGGTCGAGCCGGTACACGTGGCGCGTGCCGACCGTCTCGTACGCGACCAGCCCGGCGTCGCGCAGGACCCGCAGGTGCTGCGACACGGCCGGGCGGCTCACGGGCAGCCCGTCCGCGAGCCGCGAGACCGGCGCCGGGCCGCGCACGAGGCGCTCGACGAGCGCGCGCCGCGTGGGGTCGCCGAGCGCGTCGAGGGCTTCTTGGTAAGTTCCCACTTACCGTAAGTAGCGTTTTACGCCTCACCATGGCAAGAGACCGCTGTGGGCATGATTTCTGGCCCGTTCTGTCCGGATGATCCGGACAGAACGGGCCAGAAATCATGCCCACAGCGGTTTTCTCGAGGGGTCAGCCCTGGGGGTCGACCAGCACCGCGACCGTCCGCGCCGGCACGGTCACGGTCCCGGACGCCTCGTCCCAGGTCGTGCCGCGCACGACGTCGTCGCTCCCGCCGGCCTGCACCGGCGACAGCGCGTAGTCGCGGCCGGCGAGCCCCGGCAGCTCGATCGTCGCCGCCTCGGGCGAGGCGTTGAAGACCGCGAGCACGCCGTCGAGCGCCGGGTCGACGTCGGTGCCGCCGGCCGTGTCGTCGATCGACATCGTGATCACGCCGGGGACGGCGTCCGGCCCCGCGTCGGGGAACGAGACCTTCTCGCCGATGAGCTCGGCCGAGCCGAGGCGGAACAGCTCCGTGGAGAACCGGAGCTCGAGCAGCTCGCGCGCCTGCTCCGAGGCGGTCGCGATGTGCCCGGGCGCGGGCTTGAGGTCCGGGTTCGCCAGGAGCGGCGCCATGACCGGCCACTTCTCCTGGTTCTCCGAGGCCATCGGCAGGCCCCGGCCGAACCCGTTGTCCTGCCCGGACCAGTCGATCGCGTTGAACCAGTCGCCCGAGTCGTACGAGTTCCGGTCGAGCGACTTGGAGCGCAGCAGGTCGGTGCCCGCGTGCCAGAACGCCGGGGTCTGGGCGAGCGCCGCCGTCGCGAGCGAGACGGTGTTCATCCGGACGCGGTCGTCCATGGGCGTGTCCTCGGGGAGCTTGAGCGTGAGCAGGTCGAACAGCGTCTCGTTGTCGTGCGCGTCGACGTACGTGACGACCTCCTCCGGGGACTCCGCGTAGCCGGCCGGCGACCCGCGGTAGTCGAGCTCCTCGCCGCGCTTCACCTCGCCGTCGGAGGCGAGCAGCTCGTAGTCGCGCAGGTTGCCCGCGAGGCCCAGCCGCACCAGGTCGGTCTGGTGCCGCAGGTCGGCGAGCTCGTCGGCGGACCCGTCGTTGACCGTGCCCGGCTCCCCGGCGCGCGCCTCGCGGCCGTTGGGGTCGGTGAACAGACCCGTCCCGAAGCCCTGCGTGAACGTCGAGGCGCCGTCGACGGGCGAGCCGCCGTGGACGGCGTCGCGCAGCCGATCGCTGAACGTCCCGATGCCCGTCCCGCCCAGCTGGCCCTGGGTCGCCTGGGTGAACAACGCGTTGTCCGCCACCTCGCCGAAGTTCCAGCCCTCGCCGTAGAGGTAGACGGCCGACCCGTCGACGCCGTCCTCCTCGACCGTCAGCCCGTCCAGGGCCTCGCGGACGGCGAGCATGTTCTCGCGCGAGTGGTGCCCCATGAGGTCGAAGCGGAAGCCGTCGACCTTGTAGTCGCGCGCCCAGGTGACCACCGAGTCGACCATGAGCTTCTCGGCCATCGCGTGCTCGGTGGCCACGTTCTGGCAGCAGGTGCTCGTCTCGACCGCACCCGTCGTCGGGTTGAGCCGGTGGTAGTAGCCGGGCACGACCTTGTCGAGCACCGACTTCTCCGCCTGCCCGCTCGCCGCGGTGTGGTTGAACACCTGGTCGAGCACGACCTGCAGCCCGGCGGCGTGCAGCGAGCCGACCATGGTGCGGAACTCCGCGACGCGCGCGCCGCCGTCGGCCTCGACCGCGTACGAGCCCTCGGGGACCGTGAAGTGGTAGGGGTCGTAGCCCCAGTTGAACCCGTCGCGCTCCTTGACCGCGGTCACCGCGGCCTGCTGCTCGGTCGAGTCGGGCGCGAAGCCCGACAGGTCGCCCGGCTCCTCCCGGTCGGCCGGGTCCTCGGGGATCGTCGCGATGTCGAACGTCGGCAGCAGGTGCACCGTCGTCATGCCGGCGTCGGCGAGCTCGCGCAGGTGCGTCATGCCGTCCGAGCCGGACTCGGCGAACGCGAGGTAGGTGCCTCGCACGTCCTCGGGCACGGTCTCGTCCGCGATCGAGAAGTCGCGCACGTGGAGCTCGTAGATCGTCTGGTCCACGGGCCGCTCGACGACGGGCTGCGGCGTCGTGCGCCAGACCTTCGGCTGCCACCGCTTGTCGTCGAGCGAGAGCACGACCGAGTGCGTCGAGTCCCGTGTCAGGGCCACCGAGTACGGGTCGGTGACCACGTTCGTCTCGACCTTCCCGGTGCTCGGCACGTACACCTGGACGGCGTACCGGTAGCGAGCACCGTTCCAGGCGTACTTCTTGTCGACGTCCTTGCCATCGACGGTCCAGGTGCCGTCGGCCTGCCGTGCCGTGTCGAGCCTGCGCGGCTCGGCATCGAGGCTCGTGCCCTCGGGCCACACGAGCAGGTCGACGTCCTTCGCCGTGGGCGCCCACAGTGCGAACGCGGCCCACTTGCGGTTCGGGTGCACCGTCACGCCGAGCTCTCGGTCCGCCGCAGCCTCGGCGAACAGGTCGTCGAGCACGCCCGGGAGCTGGACGCCCGTGGCGGCCGTGAGCGTGTCGCCGTCCGATCGCGTCGCCAGGAGCTGCCCGGTGAGCAGCGCCTCGACCTCGGCGCGCGGGACGGGGCCGTCGTCGGCGGCGCCGTCCCGGGTGAGCACGAGGGCCGTGTGGTCCGCGAGCGCCGGGAAGTCCGCGGCGACGTCCTCGGGGACGCCTCCGGACGCCGGCGTCAGGGTGTACGACGCCGCGCCGTCGGGCAGGTCTCCACCCCCCGGTCCGCGCACGGCGCCGTCGGCGACGGCGAGCCCGCCGGTCGGGGCCGTCCACAGCGTCCAGGCGTCGCCCGACCCGAGCGAGCCGGGCCACAGCAGCAGGCCCTCGCGCACCCAGTGCGCGGCCTGCTGACCGGCGCCGGGCAGGGGCGGGTTCTCGACGCCGATCTCGAGCACGTGCGTGTCGAGGTCGTACGTGAAGGTCACCGTCTCGCCGTCGCCCACGCTGAACGAGTAGTTCGCGCCGTCGCGGGCACCGCCCACCCCGTAGTTCTCCGCCCAGCTCATCCCGTGCGCGACCTTGACCTCGTAGGCGCCCGCGGCGAGCCGGTCGGTCGACCAGGTGTAGACGCCGTCGCCGTCGGGGTCCTTGGCCCACGTGGCGAGGCAGTCGGGCTGCCAGGTGCCCGGGCAGCCGACCTGGTCCTGGTAGGAGCCGGGCATCGTCACGATCGGGCCCTGCGCGGTCGACGAGAAGTCGTGGCTGACCGGGTCCCAGTAGAACGTGACCGGCCCGCCGTCGTGGTGGTACCGCGCGTTGGCGCCGTCGCGCACGCCGCCGACGCCGTAGTTCACGGCCCACGAGCCGTTGACCGCGACCTTGTACTCGTAGTCGCCCGCGGGCAGGTCGAACGTGCCCTGCCAGACGCCGTCGGGCCGCTCGGTGAGGCGCGCGCCCTCGCAGTCGGGCGTCCAGTCGCCGGCGCAGCCCATCTCGGAGTTGTGGTTGCCGGGCACGGTGACCATGTCGATCTCGGGCTCGGGCTCGGCGTCGCCGACCTCGCCCGAGACGTCGACGCCCACGGACGCGAACGTCGAGGCGGCGGCACGGTCGCCGTCGGCGTCCACGGTCACGGCGCGGTACTCGACGAGCGTGCCCTCGGGCAGGTCGACGTCGTGGAAGACGCGCGGCGTCGTGTCCTCGGCGGTGCCGAGGTGCTGCCACTCGGTCGTGCCGACCTCGCGCCATGCGAACGACGTCTCGGCCCACGCGTCGTCGACGGTCGCCGCGACGGGCGCGGTGCCGGTCATGGCGGCGCCGGCGCCCGGCACGGTGACCGTGATCTCGCCCGTCGTGTCGGCACCGACCATCCGGTCCGCGACGAGGACGACGGCGGAGGTCGCCGGGACCTCGAGGGTCACGGTGCCGTCGGCGCCGGCCGTGACGGACGTGCCGCCGCCGGCGAGCTCGCCGTACAGCGCGGTGTACGTCGCGCCGGGGGTCAGCGTGGTGAAGGTGGCACCGCGAGCCGCCGACGCGTTGTTGAGCGCCACGAGGTGCTCGACCTTCTCGTCGCGGTGCACGCGGCTGAAGGCGTAGACGCCCGCGCCGTTCTCCGCGTACCGCTCAACCTGCGCGCCCGTGGCGAGCGCGGGGTGGGCGTCGCGGAGCGCGGCCAGCTCGGCGAGGTGCCGGTAGAGCGGCGCGTCGGTGTCGTAGCGGTCGACGCTGCCGGCACGCTCGCCGGTGACGAGATCCTGGTCGGCGTACTCGGCGACCTGCGTCGCGAAGAGCGTCTGGCGCGCGTCCTTGTCGCCGCCCGTGCCCGCGAAGCCCTGCTCGTCGCCGTAGTAGACGACGGGCTGGCCGCGCGTGAGGTACATCAGCTCGTGGGCGAGCTCGTCCCGGGCGAGCGGGTCGTCGGTGTTCTGCAGCAGGTAACCGACGCGACCCATGTCGTGGTTGCCGAGGAAGGTCGGCAGCGCGGAGGCGGACGAGTGGGGCGTGGTGTAGCGGTCGTCGCTCGCGAAGAGGTTGGCCAGGCCGCGGGCGCTGTTGCCGCTCGCGTAGCTCGTGGCCGCCGCCTGGAACGCGAAGTCGAGCACCGAGCTCATCTCGGTCTCGCGGACGTAGGGCGCGGTCTTGGCGGCGTCGGCGTCGTACACCTCGCCGAACATGAAGAAGTCGTCCTTCTCGATCGAGCGCGCGTAGTCCATGACCTCGGCCGACCACGTCTCCCAGAACTCCGGGTTGACGTGCTTGACCGTGTCGATCCGGAAGCCGTCGATGCCGAGGTCGATCCAGGCCTTGTAGACGTCGACGAAGCCCTGCACGACCGTCGGGTGCTCGGTCATGAGGTCGTCGAGCCCGTCGAAGTCGCCGTAGGTGACCGACTCGCCGGTCCACGTCGAGTTGCCGCGGTTGTGGTAGAGCGTGACGTCGTTGAGCCAGGCCGGGACCTTGAGGTCGGCGTCCTCGGGCGAGACCTGCGGCGTGTAGGGGAACGACTTCGCGGGGTCGAGCTCGGGGAAGTCGTCCGTACCGGCGTGGTCCGCGGGGTTGAACACGTTGCCCGCAGCGTCGCGGTAGGGCGAGGTCGCCTGGTCGACGTACTCGTACCTGCCCTCGGCGTAGTCGATGACGTCGGCCGTGTGGTTGGTGATGATGTCGAAGTAGACCTTGATGCCGCGGGCGTGCGCCTCGTCGATGAGCGCGCCGAGCTCCTCGTTCGTGCCGAGGTGCGGGTCGATCCGCGTGAAGTCGGTGATCCAGTACCCGTGGTACCCGGCGCTCGCCTGGTCGCCCGTGCCCTGGACGGGCCGGTTGAGGAACGACGGCGTGAGCCAGATCGCCGTCGTGCCCAGCCCCTCGATGTAGTCGAGCCTCTCGCGCAGCCCGGCGATGTCGCCGCCGGAGTAGAAGCCCTTGTTCGTCGGGTCGAAGCCGTGGTCGAGCCGGTCGCCGGCGATCCCGCCGGTGTCGTTCGACGGGTCGCCGTTGGCGAACCGGTCGGTCATGACGAAGTAGAACCGCTCGTCCGACCCGGGCTGGCGCACGGGCGGCACGACGAGCGCGGCGTCGGTCGCCTCGTCGTACTCCCCCGCGAGGCCGACCGGCGTCAGGGCGATGCGGTGCGTCGTGTCGTCGTACGTCACGCGCACGCGCGCGTCGCCGCCGAGCACGAGCGGCGCGTCGGCGTCGGTGCCCTCGCGCCCGTACGACTCGTCCCACGTGTCGTCGAGTGCCACCTTGTACTGGTACGACCCGGCCGGGATGTCGAACTCGGCGGTGTAGGTGCCGTCGCCGGCAGGCTGCAGCTCGGTCGCCTCGCAGGCCGGGTCCCAGTCGGACCCGCAGCCCAGCTCGGTCTGCAGGTCGCCGACCAGGGCCGCGGTGCGGTCCTCGGCGGCGGCCGGGCCTGCCACGGCGACCGTGGCGGCGACGGCGGTGAGACCGGTGAGGGCGAGGAGCGAGGAGGCAGCGAGCGCCGCGACGGCGCGGCGCGGGGTGCGCGTCATGTGGACTCCTTCGTCGATGTGCCGCACGCGACTGTAATGCTTGCAGAAACGTGCAGCAAGACCCGACGTCAGCCCGCGAGGTGCCCCCACCGCCCCGAGAGGTCCCGCCAGGCGCCGACGTCGGCCACCTCGCCGTCGTCCAGCACGACCACCCGGTCGGCACGCGCGAGCGCGGCACGCTTGGACGTCGCGCCGACGCGCGCCTCGGTGTGCGGGTCCATGCGCGCGGTGGCCTCGTCGAGCACGACGACATGGACGTCGCGCACGAGCAGGCGTGCGAACGCGACGAGCTGCTCCTCGCCCGCGGACAGCGAGGTCCCGCCCGGGCCGAGGAGCGTGTCGAGGCCGTCAGGCAGCCCGTCGACCCACTCCTGCAGCCGGAGCTCGGCGACGGCGGCCTCGACGTCGGAGCGCGGCACGTCCGCGCGCGACAGGAGCGAGGCGAGCGTCGACTTGCCCGACCCCGTGCGGCCCACGAGCGCGACCGTCTGGCCGGCCGGCACGTGCAGCGAGACGCCCTGCAGGGCGAAGGTGCCCCCGGCGTACGCGAAGTGCAGGTCGCGCAGTTCGATGTCGAGCGGCCCGTCGGGGACCGGTCGGCCGCCCGCGGGCTCCGGCTCCGCCTCGAGGAGCTGGCGGATGCGAATCGCCGCGCCCACGCCCTCCTGGAGGTCGGGCAGGTGCCGGGCCAGCTGGTCGATCTGACCGACGAAGGTGGCCGTCACCAGGAAGAGCGTGACGAGGCCTGCCACCGACAGGTCGCCGCCTGCCGCGAGCGCCACGCCCGCGACGGCGACGCCGCCCAGCAGCGCGTGCAGCAGCAGGCCCGCGCGGCGCGTCATGCGCGTCTCGACGACGAGGACGCGGTCGAGCGTCCGGTGGACCGCCGCCGACAGCTCGGCCAGGCGGCGCACCGCGAACGCCTGCCCGAGGCTCGTGCGCAGGTCGTCGCGGGCGGCGACGGCCTCCTCGAACGCGGCGGCGTCGTCGGTCCAGGCGCGCTCCTCGACGACCTTGCGCCGCGCGATCTCGCCGAGCAGCGGCCGCACGAGCAGCACCGTCGCGGTGCCGAGGACGGGGAACAGGACCCAGGCGGGCCACCACGTGAGTCCCGCGACCACCCACAGCGGCACCGAGCCGATCACCGTGCGGCCCATGCCCCACGGCTGCCGCCGGACGAGCGCGCCGACCGCGTGGGTGTCGTCGTCGACCACGCACAGCGCGAGCAGCGCGACGCCCGCCGTCGTCGGATCCTGGGCGAGCCGGCCGGCGACGACCGTGCCGAGCGCCGAGCGCGACCAGCGCGACGACGGCGACCGGGCTGCGCAGCCGCCGCCAGTCGAGGCGCCGGGCCGGGTCGTCGGGCGCGGGCGCGGGAGCCGCCGCAGGAGCGCGGGTCGTGGTGTCGATCATCGTCGACCGACACTACGACCCGCCTCCGACGCTCCCCCAGGGCTTTTCCGCAGGTCGCGCGGGACCGTCAGACCAGGCCGAGCGAGCGCACCGCCTCACGCTCCTCGGCGAGCTCGGCGACGCTGGCGTCGATCCGGGCCCGCGAGAAGTCGTCGATCTCGAGCCCTTCGACGAGCTGCCAGTCGCCGCCCGAGGACGTCACCGGGAAGGACGACACGAGGCCCTCCGGCACGCCGTACGCGCCCGTCGACCACAGGCCGGCACTGGTCCAGTCGCCCTCGGGCGTCCCGAGCACCCAGTCGCGCACGTGGTCAATCGCGGCGTTGGCAGCCGACGCTGCCGACGACGCGCCGCGCGCCTCGATGATCGCGGCGCCCCGCTTCGCCACCGTGGGGATGAACTCCCCGGTGAGCCACGCGGTGTCCGCGGCGAGGTCCGCGCCCGGGCGGCCCCCGACCTCGGCGTGGAACAGGTCGGGGTACTGCGAGGCCGAGTGGTTGCCCCAGATGGTCACCCGGCGGACCTCGGACACCGGCACGCCGGCCTTCTTGGCGACCTGCGACAGCGCGCGGTTGTGGTCGAGGCGCGTCATCGCGGTGAACCGCTCCTTGGGCACGTCCGGGGCGTTCGACGCCGCGATGAGGGCGTTGGTGTTCGCCGGGTTGCCGACCACGAGGACCCGCACGTCGTCCGCCGCGCCGTCGTTGATGGCCTTGCCCTGCGGAGCGAAGATGCCGCCGTTCGCCTCGAGCAGGTCGGCGCGCTCCATGCCCGCGCCGCGCGGCCGGGCGCCGACGAGCAGCGCGACGTTCGTCCCGGCGAACCCCTGCGTCGGGTCGTCGTAGATGTCGACGCCGGCCAGCAGCGGGAACGCGCAGTCATCGAGCTCCATCGCGGTGCCCTCGGCGGCCTTGACCGCCTGCGGGATCTCGAGGAGCTTGAGCCGCACGGGGGTGTCGGGCCCGAGCATCGCGCCCGAGGCGATCCGGAAGAGCAGCGCGTACCCGATCTGGCCCGCGGCTCCGGTGACGGTGACGTTCACAGGTGTCGTCATGCGCCTACTCTGGCGCACGCACGCCCTGAGGTCCACGGACACGGCGCGACCCTCCCGCCCGGACGCCGGAACCGGTAGCGTGCGACACGTCACCGGCCGGGACCCCGGGCGCCCCGGGCATCCAGCCTCCGTCCAGACGCCGGTGGCAGGATCCGAGCGGCCTGCGGTCTTCCCGGGCCGCGTCCCCAGCGGGCACGACCGCCCGTCTCCCGAGCAGAGAAGGACCCTCATGTCCCAGGACACCGCCGCGCAGAGCGGCACGTCTGTCGCGGTCGTCGAGGAGACGACCACCACCGCACCCGTGTACGGCCTCTTCACCCGGCTGGCGGCCGAGACGTTCGGCACGTTCGCCCTCGTGCTCGCCATCGTCAGCACGTGGGCGTTCAACGCGCTCAACAACGGCTCGATCGTCACCGTCGCGCTGGCCGCCGGCATCACCCTGCTCGCGGTGACCGCGGCGCTCGGCCACGTCTCCGGCGCGCACGTCAACCCCGCCGTGACGCTCGGCCTCGTGCTGTCGGGCCGTGCCCCGTGGAGCGACCTGCTGCCGTACTGGCTCGCGCAGCTGGTCGGCGCGGCGCTCGCCGCGGTCGTCCTGTGGTCGGTCATCCCGTCGGGATACCCGGCGCTCATCGGCGCCGCCGACAAGGCGGCGGTCATGCAGGCCACGGCCAACGGCTACGGCGACCACTCGCCGCTCGCCGTCATGGCCACGCGCGTGGGCGCCGAGGGCTCGTTCACCGTGTGGTCGGCGCTCCTCGTCGAGATCCTGCTGACGGCCGTCCTCGTGGGCGTCGTCCTCGGCACCACGAGCCGCCGCTCGCGCGTCACGTACCCGGCCGTCGCGATCGGCCTCACGCTCACGGCCCTGCACCTCGTGTCGTGGCCCATGACCAACACGTCGGTCAACCCGGCCCGCTCCTTCGCGTCGGCGATCTTCGCCGGCGGCTGGACCTGGGGCCAGCTGTGGCTGTTCGTCGTCGCGCCGCTCGTCGGCGCCGCGCTCGCCGCGCTGTTCTACCGGGCGTTCTCGCCGCTGCCCGCCCTGCCCGGCGAGGAGTCCGAGGAGTCCGACCTCGCCGCCGGCGACGAGGACGTCGAGGAGACCGACGTCGTCGTGGTCTCCGAGGAGCGCGACGCCGCGAGCGACGCGACCGTCGCGGACGGGACCGCGGACGAGACGGCGCGCCGGGAGCCGGGCGACGACCAGCCCGGCACGCCGCGCGCCTGAGCGGCACGGACGATCACGAGGGCCGGCACCCGCAGGGGTGCCGGCCCTCGTGGCGTTCCGCGGCGGCCCGCTCTCTGGTAGACATGGCCGGCTGCTGCACGCCCGACCGAAGGCCCCCCGATGACGCTCCCCCCGCCCTCCGACCCGTACGCCGGCTGGGACGCCGCGCCCCGCGCGCCGTTCGGCCCCGAGCCGGGTCCGCTCCCGTACGCGACCGCGCCATCGACGCCGTCGGACGGGACCGGGTGGGTGATCGCCGCGATCGTCCTGTTCTGGCCGCTCGCGATCCCGGCGTACCTGGCGTCGCAACGGTCGGCGCGAGCGCTGGGCGCCGGCGACGTCGTCACGGCCGCGCGCGAGGGGCGGGCCGCCCGCGGGTTCGGCGTCGCGGCGGTCGTGGCCGCGGCGGTCTCGCTGGTGCTCACCGTCGCGGTGTGGTCCGTGCTGCTCGTGAACGTGCTCGGCGGCGGCTCGTGGACCGCCGACGCGTGGGGGCTCGACGCCCTCGAGGAGGAGCTCGGCCTCGACCCGGAGCCGGGTGCCGGCGGCGTGGAGACCGACTGGCTCGACGTGCAGGTCGGCGACTGCTTCGACGGGTCCAGCCTGACCGAGGAGTCGTACGGGGTGCCCGTGGTGCCGTGCGAGGAGGAGCACGTCTCGGAGGTCTTCGCCGTGACCGAGCTGCCCGACGGCGAGTGGCCGGGCACGGCGGTCGTCGACGAGCGCTCGTACGACTACTGCGTCGAGGAGTTCACCGCGTTCGTCGGCGAGCCGTACGACGAGTCGAGCCTCTACGTGTGGCCCGCGACGCCGACCGAGGAGAGCTGGGCGTGGGGCGACCGGACCGTCCTGTGCGTCGTCGAGCCCATGCAGGGCACCGTGACCGGGACGCTCGAGGGCTTCACGACGCGCGACTGACGCTCCGACGCGCCCGGCAGCGGGGCCGCGCCCCGCGAGCGATGCCCCGGGACGGGCGTCAGCCGACGCCCGGCGCGGTGAAGGCGAGGAACGTGATCATCGCGGCCGAGCCCCAGCAGAGCAGGACGTCGAAGCCGCGGCTGCGCACGACCAGTCCGGGAGGCCCGTCGGGCGCGACCGCGCGCCACGTCCCGGCGACGGCGAGCGTCGCCGCGACGGCGAGCGCGCCTGCCCGGGCGCTCAGGGTCACGCCGAGCACGACCGCGAGGAGGATCCCGGCCGTCGCCAGCAGGATCGCGCGGACCGGGCTGGGCCGTGCCGGGCGTTCGGCGGGCGGCGCGGGCACGACCGCGTCCCACGCGGGCCGCGGGGGCGTCACGGGCCGCGACGCCGGGTCGGGCTGCGGGGCACGGGGATCCACGGCAGCCGAGCCTACCGTCGGCCGGGCACGCGCCCGGCACGGGTTAGCGTGAGCGTCGTGCAGCACGACACCTCCCCCGCCCGCCCCGCGGCGCGCCCGGTCCCGGACTCCGTCGTGGTCGTCGGCGCCGGCCTGGCCGGGGCGCAGACCGTCGCCGCGCTGCGCGCGCACGGGTTCGACGGCCGCCTCACGCTGCTCGGCGCCGAGGGCGTGCCGCCCTACGACCGTCCGCCGCTGTCGAAGGAGCTGCTCACGCGTCCCGAGCCCGTGTGGCTCAGCGACGACATCGGCGTCGACGTCGCGTCGCTCGCCGACGACCTCCGGCTCGCCGAGCCCGCGACCGCGCTCGCGTCGACGCCGGACGCCGTCGTCGTGACCACCGCCTCGGGCGGCGAGCTGCGCGCGGACGCCGTCGTGCTCGCCGTCGGTGCCGAGGCCGTGAAGCCCACGGGCTGGGACGACGCGGTCGTCCTGCACACGGCGGACGACGCCGCACGGCTGCGCGCCGCCCTGCGCCCCGGTCTGCGGCTCGTGGTCGTGGGCGCGGGCTGGGTCGGCGCGGAGGTCGCCGGCGTCGCGGCCGGCGCCGGGGCCGACGTCACGGTCGTCGAGGCCGCCTCGGCGCCGCTCGAGCGCCAGCTCGGGGCCGGCGTCGGCGCGCACCTGGCCGGCTGGTACGCCGACGCCGGCGTCCGGCTGCTCACCGGCGCGCCCGTCGCCGAGGTGCGCGACGACGTCGTGCGGCTCGCGGACGGGCGCTCGCTCGCGGCCGACCTCGTGCTCGCCGCGGTCGGCGCACGGCCGGCGTCCGCCTGGCTCGCGGGCAGCGTCCCGCTCGACGCGCGCGGCACGGTGCCCGCGGGTCCCGACGGCGCGGTGCCCGGGCACCCGCGCGTCTGGGCCGTGGGCGACGTCGCCTCGCGCGCGCACCCCGTCTTCGGCACGGTCCCCGGAGGGCACTGGTCGGCCGCGCTCCACGACCCCGACGTCACCGCCCGCGCGATGCTCGGCCTCGAGCCCGGGCCGGGGCACGCGCCGTACGTGTTCTCGCGCCAGCTCGGGCACGACCTGGCGCTGCTCGGGCTCCCGGGCACCGGGCCCGTCGCCTGGCGCGGCGAGCCGGGCGGCCCGGGCCCGTGGGCGGCGTTCTACCTCGACGGGGACGAGCGGGGCGAGCACGGCACGGGCGCGGCCGACGGCGTCGCCACGGTCCGCGCCGTGCTGCTCGTCGACTCGCCGCGCGAGGTCGGTGCCGTGCGCCGGCTCATGAACCGCGGCGAGCCGCTGCGCCTGGACCTCGAGCGCGCCACCGACCCCGCGACGCGCCTCCGCGACGCCGTCGCCGACCCTGCGAGGTAGCGCTCGATCCGCCGAGGTAGCGCTCGATCCGCCGAGGTAGCGCTGGAAAGCCGCGCTACTTCGCGAGATCCAGCGCTACTTCGCGGGATCCTGCGCTACCTCGTCAGTGGGCGAAGTGCCGCGCCCCGGTGAGGTACATCGTCACGCCGGCGGCCTTCGCGGCCTCGACGACCTCCTCGTCGCGGATCGAGCCGCCCGGCTGCACGACGGCGCGCACCCCGGCGTCGAGCAGCACCTGCAGGCCGTCGGCGAACGGGAAGAACGCGTCGGACGCCGCGACGGCGCCGCGCGCGCGCTCGACCGGTCCGGACTCGCCCTCGGCGAGCGTGTTGGCCCGCTCGACCGCGAGACGGCAGGAGTCGACGCGGTTGACCTGCCCCATGCCGATGCCGACGGCGGCCCCGCCCGACGCGAGCAGGATCGCGTTCGACTTCGCCGCGCGCACCGCGCGCCACGCGAACGCGAGATCGGCGAGCGTCGCCTCGTCGGCGGGCTCGCCGGCCGCGAGCGTCCACGACGCCGGGTCGTCGCCCTCGGCCTGGAACCGGTCGACCTCCTGGATGAGCAGGCCGCCCGAGACGGGCCGCAGCTCGACGGGCGCGGTCGGGGCGCCCTCGACGACGAGCAGGCGGACGTTCTTCTTGGCCTGGAGCACCTCGAGCGCCTCGGGCTCGAAGCCCGGCGCCACGACCACCTCGGTGAAGACCGGGGCGATCTGCTCGGCCGCCGCGCGCGTGACGACACGGTTCGCCGCGATGACGCCACCGAACGCCGAGACCGGGTCGGTCGCGTGGGCCTTGGCGTGCGCCTCGGCGACGTCGGCGCCGACGGCGATGCCGCACGGGTTGGCGTGCTTGATGATCGCGACGGCCGGCTCGTCGAAGTCGTGCGCGGCGCGCCACGCCGCGTCGGCGTCGACGTAGTTGTTGTAGCTCATGGCCTTGCCGTGCAGCTGGGTCGCGTTCGCGACGCCGGAGGCGCTGTCCGTGCGCGTGTACAGGGCCGCCTTCTGGTGCGGGTTCTCGCCGTAGCGCAGGACGTCGGCGCGCTCCCAGGTGGCGCCCGCGACGTCGGGCATGCCGCTCTCGCGCGCCGCGTCGTCGGGCGCGTAGGCGCTCGCGAACCACGACGCGACCGCGACGTCGTACTGCGCGGTGTGCGCGAACGCGGCGGCCGCGAGCCGCTTGCGCTGCGCGAAGGTGAAGCCGCCGGCCTCGACGGCCGCGACGACGTCGTCGTAGCGCGCCGGGTCCACGACGACCGCGACGCTCGGGTGGTTCTTCGCGGCGGCCCGGACCATCGACGGCCCGCCGATGTCGATCTGCTCGACGACGGCGTCGGGCGCCGCGCCGGAGGCCACGGTCGCGGCGAACGGGTAGAGGTTGACGACGACGAGCTCGAACGTCTCGATCTCGAGCTCGGCGAGCTGGTCGAGGTGGTCCTGCTTGCGGGTGTCGGCCAGGATCCCGGCGTGCACGCGCGGGTGCAGCGTCTTGACGCGACCCTCGAGGCACTCGGGGAAGCCGGTGAGGTCCTCGACCTTGGTCACGGGCACGCCCGCCTCGGCGATGCGGGCCGCGGTCGAGCCGGTCGAGACGAGCTCGACGCCGGCCGCGTGCAGCGCGGTGGCCAGGTCGACCAGGCCGGTCTTGTCGTACACGCTGAGCAGGGCCCGCTTCACGGGGCGCTGCGTGTCGTCGGACAGCTGGACGTCGGGGGCGGAGGGGGCGCCGGACATGAGGTCTCCTCGGGTGATGGGCCTTCGTGGAGACCCTGGCACCCAGGCGGGCGGCGCGCATCGTGGGTCTGTCGGCCGCTCCCCGGTGGTTGTCCACCCTCGCCAGTCACGGCCGGGGCCAGTCTACCCGCCGGAGGTCACGCGTCGATCGCGTCGTCGGCCCAGGTGTCCGGCCGACCGATCCTCCACAGCGACCGGACGAACGTCAGCGCGACGACGGTGACGACGAGGAGCCCGGCGAGCGCCCCGAGCGCGACCCCGACGCCCGCCGCGGCGAGCAGCCCGCTGCCGGCCAGCGGCGCGAGCGGTCCTGCCGCCAGCCCGGACAGGCTCATCACGGAGGAGAACCGGCCCTGCATCTGCGGGGGCGTGACGGCGGCGGCGTAGCCCGCGAGCGCCGCGTTCGCTGCCGGCACGAGGAGCACCATGGCGGCGAAGATCGCCACGTAGCCGGCGTAGGTGCCCACCACGGTCATCGCGACGGCGCCCGCCGCGACGAGCGCGAGCGCGCCCACCACGATCGGGCCGACGCGCAACCGCCGCACGAGCGCCGGTGCGAGCACCGCGCCGGTGAGCATCGACGCGCCGAGCGCCGCGTTGAGCAGACCGCTGTGCAGCGGGTCCGTACCGGTGCGCACGAGCTCGAGGTTGACGGCCACGAGCATGCCGTTGACGGCGACGTTGATCACGACGAAGAGCCCGAGGCACGCGCGGAACAGCGGCCGGTAGAGCGTGTAGGCCAGCCCGGCACGCAGGGCCGCGAGCGGTCGCGTGGCGCGCGCGTCGGCGACGTCCCCGTTGAGCGGCTCGCGCACGAACCAGGCGCACACCGCCTCGCCGACGAGCTCGTCGCGCTCCAGGAGCGCTAGGCGGACCGGGCGCTCGACGCCGCGCGCCGCGCCCCCGACGAGGCACGCGAGCCCTACCAGGTCCTCATCGGGTTCGGTCCGCGCGACCCAGCCTGAGCACGTGCCCGGTGCCCGCCGATCCGGCTAGCGCCCGACGACCGCGCGGCGGCCGTCGACGCGCAGGCCCTCGCGCGCGACGCGGCCCACGGTCTCGACCAGCAGCGCACGCTCGGCGACCTTGATCCGCTCGTGGAGCGAGGCCTCGTCGTCGCCGTCGACGACCGGCACGGCCGCCTGGGCGATGATCGGTCCGGTGTCGACGCCGGTGTCGACGACGTGCACCGTGCACCCGGTGACCTTGACGCCGTACGCGAGCGCGTCGCGCACGCCGTGCGCGCCCGGGAACGAGGGCAGCAGCGCCGGGTGGGTGTTGACGATCCGCCCGGCGAACCGGTCGACGAACGACGGGGCGAGGATGCGCATGAAGCCCGCGAGCACCACGTAGTCCGGCCGGAAGACCGCGACCGCCTCGGCCATGCCGACGTTCCACGCGGCCCGGTCCTCGAAGTCGGCGGGCGCCACGACGACCGACGCGACCCCCGCGTCGCGCGCGAGCCGCAGGGCGCCCGCTTCGGGCTTGTCCGAGACGACGCCGACCACGCGCGCGCCGTAGGCAGGGTCGTCGTGCGCCGCGAGCAGCGCGGCGAGGTTGGACCCTCCGCCCGAGGCGAGGACGACCAGGCGGGCCTGCGTGGTGGACTCGACGGGGTGACCGGAGGGCGTCTGCACGGCCCCCACCCTAGCGCCGGGCCGGGTCGCGCCGGTCGGGTCACGCCTCGTCGGTCGCGCCTCGTCGGGTCACGCCTCGTCGGGTCCGGCCGCTCGCGTCGTCCGCAGGTGCGCGGCCGCCAGCACGAGCGCGGCGCCGACCCCCACCTCGGCGGCGACCGTCGCGCCGACGAGCACCGGGTCCGCGCCGACGACCGAGAGCCGCCCCGGCCCGACCGCTCCCCCGGCCCACCACTCGAGCAGGCCGACGCCGGCGCCGGGGGCGACGACGACGCCACCGGCGACCCAGGCCAGGTCGGCCCACCGCACGAGCGACGGCTCGAGCGAGCGCCACGCGTACCAGCCGGCGAGGGCCCCGCAGCCGACGACGACGGCGGGGAGCCAGACGGCGTACGGCGACGACCAGTCGGGTCCCGGCAGCGCCCCGAGGATCGGCAGCGCGGGCAGCGGCCCGGCCGTCGTGCCGGACACCGCGAACTGCGTCTCGTGCCCGACGGCGAAGCCCGGGCCGGCGACCCAGGCGACGGCCCACAGCACGAGGTTGGGCAGCAGGGCGAGCTGGGCGACGGCCAGGACGCCTCCGCCGAGCCAGCCGGGCTCGAGCCCGGCGACGATGTCGTCCGACGTCGCGCGGCCCGCGAGCACCCAAACGGCCGTGAGCGCCGCGCCCGCCGCGAGCACGGCCAGCACGCCCACGCCGCCGGCGCGCAGGCCGAGGCGCAGGACGTCGGGGACGTGCGGCTCGAGCCGTGCCGGGAGGGCGGGCGCCGGGCCGTCCGGCGCGGCGAGGATCCCGAGCGCGGCTCCCGCTCCCCCGACCAGGACGCCCGCGAGGAGCCCGAGTGCGGCGCGCACGGCCGGGTCGGCGTCCGGGCCGCGGGTGAGGACGGCCGCGGCCGTGGTCACGGCGGCGTAGAGGCCGGTCGCGCCGACCCAGGCGGCGAGCGTCGGCAGCGCCGAGCGCTTGGCGGCGACGTAGACCGTGAACAGCGCGAGCGCCCCGATGCCGAGCGGGACCACCGTGACCGTGCCGACGCCGGCCGCGAGCGGCACCCCGTGCCCGAGCAGCCAGAGGCCGGTCGCGACGCCCGCGGCCGAGGCGAGGTCGCCCGCGTCGGCACCGGTGCCCACCGCCGCGGCGACCGAGAGCAGGCACACCACGGCGAACGACAGGACGACGCCCTGCACCGCGGCCCAGGCCCCCGACGTGACGGCCGTCGCGCGCTCCCCGCGACGAGGGTCGCGCGGGCCGGAGGGGGCGGGCTCGACGGTGCGGGTGCTGCGGGTGGTGCCGGTGGTGCTCACGCGCCCATCGTCACCCGGCGAGGCCCGGGACCCGTCGAGCCCACGCCGGGGCGGACGCACGAGCGCCGAGGTACCGGGTTCCCCGGCGAGGTACCGACGCAGGGTCGGTGTCTCGCCGGGAACCCGGTACCTCGGCGCCGGTGTGGGAGAACCGTCAGCGGTTCTCGAGGATCTCCCGCATGAGCGCGGCGGTCTCGGACGGCGTCTTGCCGACCTTGACGCCGGCGGCCTCGAGGGCCTCCTTCTTGGCGGCCGCGGTGCCGGACGAGCCCGAGACGATGGCGCCCGCGTGACCCATGGTCTTGCCCTCGGGCGCGGTGAAGCCCGCGACGTAGCCGACGACCGGCTTGGTGACGTTCTCCTTGACGAACGCCGCCGCGCGCTCCTCGGCGTCGCCGCCGATCTCGCCGATCATGACGATGGCCTCGGTCTCGGGGTCGGCCTCGAACGCGGCGAGCGCGTCGATGTGCGTCGTGCCGATGATCGGGTCGCCGCCGATGCCGACCGCCGTCGAGAACCCGAAGTCCCGCAGCTCGTACATCATCTGGTAGGTCAGCGTGCCCGACTTCGACACGAGGCCGATCCTGCCGGGGCCCGTGATGTTCGCCGGGATGATGCCGACGTTCGACTTGCCGGGGCTGATGACGCCCGGGCAGTTCGGGCCGACGAGGCGGACCCCGGCGGCCTTCGCGAGCGTGTAGAACTCGGCGGTGTCCGCGACCGGCACGCCCTCGGTGATGATGACGACGAGCGGCATCGCCGCCTCGATCGCCTCGACCACGGCGGCCTTGGTGAACGCCGGCGGGACGAAGATGACGGAGACGTCGGCGCCCGTCTCCTTCATCGCCTCGGCGACCGAGCCGAACACCGGGATGCTCCGGCCCTCGATCTCGACGGCGGTGCCGGCCTTGCGCGGGTTCACGCCGCCGACGATGTTCGTGCCCGACGCGAGCATGCGCGTCGTGTGCTTCATGCCCTCCGAGCCGGTCATCCCCTGGACGATGACCTTGGAGTCCTCGTTGATGAAGATCGCCATGTCTGTGTCTGCTTCTCTCTCGAACTCTCGGGCGGGCTCAGGCGTTGGCCAGCTCGGCGGCCTTGTCGGCCCCGCCGTCCATGGTCTCGGCCAGGGTCACGAGCGGGTGGTTCGCCTCGGTGAGGATGCGGCGGCCCTCCTCGACGTTGTTGCCGTCGAGGCGCACGACGAGCGGCTTGTTCTCCTTGTCGCCCAGGATCTCGAGGGCCTGCACGATGCCGTTCGCGACGGCGTCGCAGGCGGTGATCCCGCCGAAGACGTTGACGAAGACGCTCTTGACCTGGGGGTCGGACAGGATGACGTCGAGGCCGGCCGCCATGACGGCCGCCGAGGCGCCGCCGCCGATGTCCAGGAAGTTCGCCGGCTTGACGCCGCCGTGCTTCTCGCCGGCGTACGCGACGACGTCGAGCGTGCTCATGACGAGGCCCGCGCCGTTGCCGATGATGCCGACCTCGCCGTCGAGCTTGACGTAGTTGAGGTCGTTCTCCTTGGCCTTGGCCTCGAGCGGGTCGGCCGCGGCCGTGTCCTCGAGCTCCTCGTGCTCGGGGTGGCGGAACGACGCGTTATCGTCGAGCGAGACCTTGCCGTCGAGGGCGACGATCTGGCCGTCCTCCGTCTTGACCAGCGGGTTGACCTCGACGAGCGTGGCGTCCTCGGCCTTGTAGACCGTCCACAGCTTCTGGATCACGTCGGCGACGGCGTCCTTGAGGTCGTCCGCGAAGCCCGCGGCCTCGACGATCTCGGCGGCCTTGGCAGCGTCGATGCCGACGGTCGGGTCGACCGGGACCTTGGCGAGCGCCTCGGGGCGCTCGACGGCGAGCTGCTCGATCTCCATGCCGCCCTCGACCGAGCACATCGCCAGGTAGGAGCGGTTCGCGCGGTCCAGGAGCACCGAGAAGTAGTACTCCTCGGCGATCTTGGCGCCCTGCGCGATCATCACGCGGTGGACCGTGTGGCCCTTGATGTCCATGCCGAGGATCTCGCGCGCCTTCTCGGCCGCCTCCTCGGGCGAGTGGGCCAGCTTCACGCCGCCGGCCTTGCCACGGCCGCCGGTCTTGACCTGGGCCTTGACGACCACGGTGCCGCCGCCGAGCTTCTCGGCGCCCGCGCGGGCCTCCTCGGGCGTCGTCGCGACGACCCCGCCCAGCACGGGCACGCCGTGCTTCTCGAAGATGTCGCGCGCCTGGTATTCGAACAGGTCCACCCTGCTGCGTCCTTCCGTCTGATGCGCCGTGTGCGGCATGACCGATGTCTCGACATCAAGACATCCCGGTCCAGGGTAGACCGGCCGCGCCAGGCGGCCTATCCCCACCCCCGGGTCTACACCCCCGACGTGACAGATTCCACACGGCCCTGTCAGAAGCCCGGTGGGCCAGAGCCCACCCGCCTTCTGACACGGAGAGAGCGGCCGTCAACCGGGGTGGACGATCCGCAGCGCGTCAACCTAGGTTGACATCATGATCCAGCAGACGCTCGTCGACGCCGCCGGGGACGACCCCGCCCAGGGACTGCGTGCCGTCCGGTCGCTGCGCGAGCTCGCGGACCGGCTCGAGGCGCTCCAGGTCGCCCGGGCCCGCGAGCTCGGGTGGTCGTGGCAGCAGATCGCCGACGAGCTCGGCGTCACCAAGCAGGCGGTCAACAAGAAGCACGGCAGGAGGTAGCCATGTTCGAGAGGTTCACCGAGGACCGCGCGGTCGGCGGTGCAGGGCGCGGTCGTCGTCGCCGACCAGCTCCGCTCGGTCGGCGTCGACGTCGAGGCCGTGCGCGCGCGGGCAGAGGCGACCTTCGGCCCCGGTGCCCTGGACCGCGGTCCGCACCGTCGCCGCAGGCGCCGCCGGCACCGCTGGCCCTTCACCGCGGACGCGAAGAAGGCGCTCGAGCTGTCGCTGCGCGAGGCGGTCCGCCTCGGCGACCGTCACATCGAGGGCGCGCACGTGCTGCTCGGCATGCTGCGCGCCGAGTGCCCGGCGGGCCGGGTCCTCGAGCCCGCGCTGCACGACGCCGGCACGGACGTCCCCGCGCTGCGCACCGCCGTCGAGCGGCACCGCCGCGCGGCCTGACGCCTCACCGCGCCCGGCCGGGCTCCAGCAGCGCCTGCCCCTCGGTCGTCCACTGCACGAGCAGGAGCGTCGCGTCGTCCTGCAGCACGTCGTCCTGGTGCTGCATGACCGCGCGCACGAGCCGGTCCACGATCTCGGGAAGCGGGATGCCCTGCGCCGACTCGCGCTCGAGCACGTCGACGAGCCGCGGGAGCCCGAAGGTCCTGCCCTCCGCGTCGCGCGCCTCGGGGATGCCGTCGGTGTACAGGACGATCGTGTCGCCCGGCTCGAGGTGCTCCTCGCCGAGCGTGACGCCCGTGCGCATCTCGAGCCCGAGCAGCGGACGGCGCCCGCTCGCGAGCTTCTTGACGACGTGTCCCCTGCGCATGACGAGCGGGCTCGGGTGCCCCGCCACGAGGTAGCGCAGGCGCCCGGTCGTCGTGTCGAGCTCGCCGAAGACCGCCGTCGCGTACACCGAGCCGCCGAACTGCGCCTCGAGCGTGCGGTGCACCGACTCGGCCTGCTCGAACAGGCCCTTGCCGTTGCGCCGCGCGTTCCGGTAGGCCGCCAGACCCGCCGCCGAGGCGAGCCCGGCCGCCAGGTCGTGACCCGTGGCGTCGAGGACGACGAACGACGCCGACGTCGGCCCGAGCGCGTAGTCGAAGACGTCGCCGCCCACCTCGTACGCCGGCTCGAGGCGGCCCGCCACGACGACCGCGTCCGTGCCGGCGGTGAGCGGCGGCAGCAGGCTCCACACGAGCTCGGCCTCGGTCGTGCGCGGGCGGCGGCGCCGCAGCGCGTCGAGCCCGTCGCCGTACGCGTCGAGGACGGTCACGAGGTGCCCGAGCAGGTGGGTGATCCACCAGCACGTGCGGCGCAGCTCGGGGTCGTCGAGGTCGGTGCCCTCGAGCGCGACGACGCGCAGCACGCCGATGCGCTCGACGCCGTCGATCACCGGCACCCAGAGGCACGGGCGCCCGTCGACCGTCGCCTCGACGGTCCGCAGCGCCCGGAACGCACGGCCCGCGACCGTGCCCTCGATCTGCACCGGCTCACCCGCGTCTCCCCCGTCGCCCCCCGTCGCCGGCACGGGCACGAGCACGCGGAACTGGTAGTCGGCCACGTAGGCCAGCGCCTCCACGCCCAGGCGGGAGGCGGTCTCCCGGACGGCGTCGCCGATCGCCTCGGGCGGGACGAGGTGCGTGCCGACGAGCAGCTCGACCAGCGCCGCGAGCGGGCCGTCGGGCAGGTCGTCCGCGCCGTGCCGGGCGCGGGTGCGCTCGCGCGCGGGTGCCCTGCCGACGAGGCGCTCGACCGCGAGCGCCAGGCGGTCGCGCTCGTGCGCGGGCAGCTCGGCGGAGCCGTCGAGGAAGGCGCGCACCGCCGCGCGGTCGGCCCGGCCGCCGAGGGCCCGGTACCCGGACCAGGCGTCCTCGACCGTGGACCGCGCGTGCACGAGAGCGGCTCGGATGCGACGACGCTGCGCCTCGGCGGTGGCCATGCTCCAGCATGGTGCCCCGGGGGCCTGTCCGTGCGCCCGGGGACCGGGTGAAAGAGCGGCCCGTCAGAGCTTGACGACCGGCGAGTACCGCAGCAGCAGCCGCTTCGTGCCGTCGGAGCCGAAGTCGATCCGGGCCACCGTGTTGGGACCCGTGCCCTCGAGCCCGACGACGGTGCCGAGCCCGTAGGCGTCGTGCGTGACCTTGTCGCCCACCTCGAGGCTCGGGACGTCCGCCGCCCGCCGCGGCGTCGCCGAGCCGAACGTCGCCGTGCCCGACGACGGCGCCCCCGCCGTTCCGGCCGGCCCAGCCGCCCGCCGACCGTCTCGGTGCGCGCGGTCGCGGGCCGGCGCGACTCGCCGCCCCGGCGCTCGCCCCACGTCGCGCCGCCGGAGCGCGGGCGGTCGCCCCACGCCGAGCCGCCGCGCCGCAGCACCTGCGTCGACGACTCGCGCCGCCGCCAGTCCCACAGCTGCTCGGGGATCTCCTCGAGGAAGCGCGACGGCGGGAACTCGTTGGCCATGCCCCACGCGGAGCGCACCGCCGACCGCGTGAGGTAGAGCCGCTCGCGCGCGCGGGTGAGGCCCACGTAGGCGAGCCGGCGCTCCTCGGCGAGCTCGGCGTCGTCGTGCAGCGACCGCATGTGGGGGAACGTGCCGTCCTCCATGCCCGTGAGGAACACGACCGGGAACTCGAGCCCCTTGGCGGTGTGCAGCGTCATGAGCGTGACGACGCCGGCGTCCTCCTTGGGTGCCTCCTCGGCGGCGCCGTCGGCGACGTCCTCGTCGGGGATCTGGTCGCTGTCGGCGACGAGCGAGACCCGCTCCAGGAAGTCGGCGAGGTCGCCCTCGGGGTCGAGCTCGGTGAACTCCGTCGCCACCGCGTGCAGCTCGGCGAGGTTCTCGACGCGCGAGGCGTCCTGCGGGTCGTCCGACGCGCGCAGCTCGGCCAGGTACCCGGTACGGTCCAGCACCTCGCCGAGGATCGTCGCGGGCGTCGCGCCGTCGTCGACCAGGGCGCGCAGCTCGGCCATCATGTCGCGGAACGCGAGCAGCGGCCTGAGCGTGCGCGTCGTCATGCCGGGGATCTCGTCCGCGCGCTCGAGCGCCGCCCCGAACGAGATGCGCTCGCGGTCCGCGAACGACGCCACGAGCGACTCCGCGCGGTCCCCGAGCCCGCGCTTGGGCACGTTGAGCACGCGTCGCAGGTTGACGTCGTCGTCCACGTTGGCCAGCGCGCGCAGGTACGCGATCGCGTCCTTGACCTCGCGCCGCTCGTAGAACCGGGTGCCGCCCACGACCTTGTACGGCAGCCCGACGCGGATGAGGACCTCCTCGAGCGCACGCGACTGCGCGTTGGTGCGGTAGAAGACCGCGACGTCGCCCGGGCGCACGCCCTCGGCGTCGCCGAGCCGGTCGATCTCCTCGGCGACGAACCGCGCCTCGGCGTGCTCGTCGTCGGCGACGTAGCCCACGATCTTCGCCCCGGCGCCCGCGTCGGTCCACAGCCGCTTGGGCTTGCGGTCCGGGTTGCGCGAGATGACGGCGTTGGCCGCCTCGAGGATGTTCTGCGTCGAGCGGTAGTTCTGCTCGAGCAGGACCGTCCGCGCGTCGGGGTAGTCCGCCTCGAACTCGACGATGTTGCGGATCGTCGCGCCGCGGAACGCGTAGATCGACTGGTCGGCGTCGCCGACGACGGTCAGCTCGGCCGGGTCGAGGTCGCTCCCGTGACCGGCGAGCTCGCGCACGAGGACGTACTGCGCGTGGTTGGTGTCCTGGTACTCGTCGACGAGGATGTGGCGGAACCGGCGGCGGTAGTGCTCCGCGACGTTGGGGAACGCCTGGAGCAGGTTCACCGTCGTCATGATGATGTCGTCGAAGTCCAGCGCGTGGGCCTGGGCCAGGCGTGCCTGGTAGCGGCGGTAGACGTCGGCCAGCACCGTGTCGAACTCGGGCACCGACGGCGCGGCGAGCCCGCCCCCACGGGCCGCGCGCTCGCGCCAGCCCTCCTCGGTCGCGTCCGCGCCCGACTTCTGCGCGTAGGTGTCCGGGTCGACGAGCTCGTTCTTGAGGTCGCTGATCTTGTTCGCGAGCGAGCGCGCCGGGTACTTCTTCGGGTCGAGGTTGAGCTCGCGCGTCACGAGCGTGATGAGGCGCTGGGAGTCGGCGGCGTCGTAGATCGAGAAGCTGCTCCGCAGGCCCAGGGTCTTGGCCTCCTTGCGCAGGATGCGCACGCACGCCGAGTGGAACGTCGAGACCCACATGCGGCTCGCCGACGGCCCCACGAGCTGCTCGACGCGCTCGCGCATCTCCGCCGCGGCCTTGTTGGTGAACGTGATCGCGAGGATCTCGCCCGAGCGCGCCCGACCGGTCGCGAGCAGGTGCGCGATGCGGTGCGTGAGCACGCGCGTCTTGCCCGAGCCCGCGCCCGCGACGATGAGCAGCGGCGAGCCGTGGTGCACGACGGCGGCCCGCTGCTGCGGGTTGAGCCCCTCGAGCAGCGCGTCGGGGTCGAGGTGCGCGTAGGCGCCCCGCGCCCGCGGCTGCTCCTCCCGGTCCTGCGGCCCGACGGCGTCCCGCACCCAGTCGGGGACGCCCTCGGCCGGCTCGTCGTCCCAGCGCGGGGCCGTGGACGGGAGGCGCGCGGCGTCGTCGCGCGACGTCGGTGCGAGGCCGGGGAGCGAGAGGCTGTCGAAGAGGGAGGTCATCGTGGGACAAGCCTAGGCGCCCGGGCCGACACCCGGGTCCGGCCGCGGCACCGGTTTGACCCTCCCGCGACGGGAGGCTCGATGCTGGTCGCATGGTGAGCATCGGTGAGGTCTCGAGCATGACCGGACTGTCCGTCAAGGCGCTGCGCCACTACGACGACACGGGCCTCCTGCGTCCCGCGGAGGTCGACCCCGTGTCGCGCTACCGGCGCTACGGCGTCGACCAGGTGCGCCCGGGCGTCGTCGTGCGGGCGCTGCGCGACGCGGGGGTGCCGTTGCGGGAGGTCGCGCAGGCGCTCGAGGGCGACCCGGCCGACGTCCTCGCGCGCCACCGTGACCGGGTCCTGCGCGAGCGCGAGCGCGAGGACCGTGCGCACGACACCGCCCGCCGGGTGCTCGCGACGCTCACGGCGCCGGTCGACGTGGTCGAGCGGACCGTCCCGGCCCTGCCCTACGCGGGCCGCGTGCTCGTCGTCGACGCCGACCCCGACGACGCGGCCGACGTACGCGAGACCGACGCCGAGGCGAACGCGCTCCTCGGCGACCTGGCGGCCGCGCTCCAGGAGGAGGGCGCCGGCCCGGTGGGGCCGTTCTGGACCACGATGCGCCCCGGTCCCCGTCCCGAGCAGGTCGAGCTCGTCCTGTGCTGGCCCACGGTGCGGCCGCTCCCGCGGGGCTGGGGCGGCGACGACGTCGAGACCGGCGAGCTGCCCGCGCGCCGCGAGCTCGCCGTGCGCCTGCCCGCGGCCGACGTCGACGACGTGCCGCCCGGCGTCGTGCACCCCGCCGCGCTCGCGCTCTTCGACGCGGCCGCGGCGCGCGACGTCGAGCCGCTCGAGGGCTCGCTGCGGCAGACGGTCGTCGTCGCCGACGGCGACGTGCCCCGGGTCGAGCTGTCGATGACGGTGGCCTAGCCGGCCGCGCGCCGCAGGCGCATGGGGGTGTGCGGGATCCCGTCCTCGAGGAACTCCGCGCCGTCGGGCACGAACCCGAACCGGCCGTACCAGCCCACGAGCGGGGACTGCGCGTCGAGCACGACGTCGCGCGCCTCCCCCGCCGCCTCGGCCGCCGCCACGGCGTCGAGCGCCGCCTGCATGAGCAGCGTCGACGCACCGGAGCCGCGGACGATGCGCGCGCACACGACGCGCCCGACCCGCCACTCGTCACCGTCGTCGAGCACGCGCGCGGTGCCCACGACGACGGGCGGCCCGTCGCCGTCGACGCCGCCGTCGCGCTCGAGGACGACGTGCCTCGTGCCCGGCTCGAGGTCGCGGCCGTCGAGGTCGGGGTACGGGCAGTCCTGCTCGACGACGAAGACGTCCTGCCGCAGCTTCCACACGGCGTACGCGGTGCGGGCGTCGAGCTCGTCGACCCCGGCCACGCGCACGCGCAGCCCGGTCGTCCCGGGCGCGGCGGCGGTCACCGGGCCACCGGGAGGTGACGCTCCCACCAGTCGAGGACGGTCTCGAAGCGCTGCAGCCGGTGCCGCGGACGGCCGGACCGCGACAGCTCGTGGTCCTCGCCGGGGAAGATCACGAGCTCGGCCTCGACGCCGTGCCGGCGCAGGGTCGCGTAGTAGCGCTCGGCCTGGCTCAGCGGGCAGCGCAGGTCGTCCTCGGAGTGCACGACGAGCGTGGGCGTGCGCACCCGGTCCGCCACGGCCTGCGGGCTCTGCGCCGCGACGGCCTCGGGCGACGCGCCGACGTACTCGAGGCCGAAGAACGAGCCGATGTCCGCGGTCCCGAAGAACGTCTCCGGGTCGAGGAAGCCGCGCTCGACGATCGCGCCGGCGAAGCGGTGGTCGTGCGCGACGGTCCAGGCGGTGAGGTACCCGCCGTACGAGCCGCCCATGATGCCGACGCGCTCGCCGTCGAGCCGCGCGTCCGACGCGAGCGCGCCGTCGAGGAAGTCGAGGACGTCGTGCAGGTCCACCGTGCCCATGGCCTGGCGGATCGCCCGGCCGTGCGCCTGCCCGTACGACGCCGACCCGCGCGGGTTGCAGTAGACGACCGCGTACCCGGCGTCCGCGAGCACCTGCGTCTCGTCGAACAGCCCGGGCGTGTAGGCGGCGAACGGGCCGCCGTGGATCATGAGGATCGTCGGGTGCGGGCCGTCGCCGTGCCGCGCGGGGTCGGGGACGGCGACCCAGCCGTGCACCGGGTACCCGTCCCGGCCGGTGACGGTGACCTCGGCCGGCGTGACGACCCCGGTCGCGCGCAGCGGCGCGGAGAAGTCGGTGAGACGCCGCGGCTCGCTCCCGCCGTCGACCACCCCGAGGTCCCCGTACGTCCCCGGGTCGCCGTACGCGACGACCGCGCAGCCGTCGGGCAGCGCGGCCGCGCCCGTGACGACGACCGGTCCGGACGTGAGCGCGGTGACGTCGCCCGAGCGCGCGACGCGAACGAGCTGCTGCGTGCCGCGCACCGCGGCGACCGCGAGCGCTCCGGCGGGCGTGAGCACGAGCGGCCCGGCCAGGTCGAGGTCCTCGGGCTCGGTGACGCGCCGCGGCGCCGCCCCGTCGGCGCGCACCGCGCCCTCGAGCAGGTAGAGGGCTGTGTTGCGCGCCACGAAGTCGCGCCCGTCCGGCCCGAGGTCCTGCGCGAGCAGCCACAGCGCGCCGTCCTCGTCGAGCTCGACGGCGTGGACGGCGAGGTTCGCCCCGGGCCCGACGGCGGTGGTCGCCTTGGGCTCGCCGTCGGCGGGCAGGTCCGCCAGGTCGAGCAGGAGGACGTCGCTGCGCAGATCCTCGTCCGCGCCGTCGTGGACGGCCGCGACGACGGCGAGCGTGCGGCCGTCGGGCGCGAACGCGAACGCGCCGTGGTCGACGGGCGCGACCGTCAGCCGGCGGGGCTCGGCGACGACGGGGCGCGGCTCGGCCGGGCCCTCGACGGACGGTGCGGGCTGGACGACGGGCTCGCCGTGGACGTCCGGGACGTCGACGAGGAAGAGGTGCTGCGGGCGGTCGCGGTGGTAGCCGAGCCCGTTCTGGCGGTAGCGCCACGTCGTGACGCGGCGCGGCGGCTCGGCGCCGGCGCCGAGGCCCTCGACCGTGCCGTACCGGCCCTGCTCGGGCTCGCGGCTCGCGAAGGCGAGGCGGGCGCCGTCGGGCGACCACCGGAAGTCCGTGACGCCGAGCCGCCGGTCGGTCACCGGGACGGGCTCGCCGCCGCGCGCGTCGACGACGAACAGCTGCGGCGGCCCGTCGGGCGTCGCGCGCAGGAAGGCGAGGAGCGACCCGTCGGGCGAGAACCGCGGCGCGGTGTCGCGGAAGCCGCGGGTCAGCCGGCGCGGCTCCCCGCCGTCGAGCGGCACGGTCCAGAGCTGGCCGACGTAGGCGTCGGCGTCGAGGTCGGGCCGCGTCACCGCCACGACCGCGCGCGAGCCGTCCGGGTGGACGGCGGGCGCGGAGACGGTGCGGACCAGCGGGAGATCGGTGGGGCGCACGGAGAGACGGTACCCGCTGACGGTGCGTGGCAGGACGTCAGGTGAGGACGAGCCCGACCCCCCAGGCGCCCGCGGCCACGAGGGCGCCGAGCAGCTGCACGAGGATCGTGATGCCCGTCGCCTGGACCGCCGCGAGCGTCGCGCGCCAGGCCGCCGTGCGGTCGCGCCGGCGCAGCAGCTCGGCGAGGAACACCGCGCCCACGAAGAACACGAACAACCCCACGACGGGGATGACGAAGAAGCCCACGACGCCCGCGAGGCCGCCCCACACGAGCGTCGACCAGGGCACCTCGGCCCGGCGCATGTGCCGCCCGGCGAGCACCCACTGCCCGAGCTCGGCGAGGCCGATCGCCACGGCGGCGACGGCGAAGACGACCCACGCCGTCGTGCCGCCCGTGACCCACGCCCACACGAGCACGGCCCCGAGGACCAGGATGCTGCCCGGCAGCACCTGCACGACGATGCCGACGAGGCCGACGAGGATCGCGGCCCCGACGAGCAGCTCCCCCAGCGCGCTCACAGCGCCGGTCCCGACGTCACCAGAAGACCGCGACCACGATGTTGACCAGCGTGAGCGCGCCGATCGTGTGCTTGAGACCCGGCGTCACGGGCCCGGTGCCGTTGTCGCGCTTGGCGCCCTGCCGCTTGGCGAGGAACGCGAGGACCGCGATGACGAGCGCGACGAGGAGCTTGACCGTCAGCTTGGTCCGGTCGACCTCGAAGCCCGCGTCGACGGCCCCCGACTCGAGCAGCCCCATCATCACGGCGCCCGCCACGAGCGCGGTCGCCGCGCCGTGGAACACGCCCCGGTACAGCCCGGGCGTGCGCAGGGACGCGAGGTAGCCGCCCAGGACGATGGCCCAGCCGACGAAGTGCAGGACGGCGACGACGTTGTAGAGGAACTCCATGGCCGCAGCCTATCCGCGGGCGCTCCGACGAGCCCGGACACCACCGTCCCACATGCTGGTCCCAGAATGCGGACACCAGGTTTCGCGAGGTGCCTCCCCCGGGATACCGTCTCCGCCATGACCACGGCCGCGCACCGCCTCCTCGTGACCCGTCACGGGATGCCGGGGTGCGCCCGCACGTGCACGTGCATGTGCAGCTGTCTGTGCTGCTGTCGCTGACCGCGCCCCCTCAGCCCCCACCGCTCCGGCGGAACTGAGCACCGGCGCGCGCCGTCGGTCCTCGGCCCACCCCCGTCGAGCCGTTCGTCGTCGCGCGTCCCGCCCTCCCGAGGACCCCGAGGAACTCCCCCTGATGACGACGCAGACCACCGCACCGGCGCCGACCGGCACCGCCGAGCGCCCCGCCCGACCCGAGCGCCCCGTCCGCCCGCCGCGCGCCGCGCGCCCCAACGGCCAGTGGAAGGTCGACGGCACCACGCCGCTCAACCACAACGAGGAGTTCAAGCAGGAGTCGGACCCGCTCGCGGTCCGCGAGCGCATCGAGCAGGTCTACGCCCGCGAGGGCTTCGACTCGATCCCGGGCGACGACCTCCACGGGCGCTTCCGCTGGTGGGGCCTGTACACGCAGCGCAAGCCGGGGATCGACGGCGGCCGCACCGCCACGCTCGAGCCGCACGAGCTCGAGGACCGCTACTTCATGCTCCGGGTCCGGATCGACGGCGGTGCGCTCACGACCGACCAGCTGCGCGTGATCGCGGGCATCAGCACCGAGTTCGGGCGCGGCACCGCCGACATCACCGACCGCCAGAACATCCAGCTCCACTGGGTCGAGGTCGAGAGCGTGCCCGAGATCTGGCGCCGGCTCGAGGCGGTCGGCCTGTCGACCACCGAGGCCTGCGGCGACGTCCCGCGCGTCATCCTCGGCTCGCCGGTCGCCGGCGTGGCCAAGGACGAGCTCATCGACCCGACGCCGGTCATCGAGACGATCCAGCGCAGGTACATCGGCGACCCGTCGCTGGCGAACCTGCCCCGCAAGTTCAAGTCCGCGATCACGGGCCACCCGAGCCTCGACGTCGTGCACGAGATCAACGACGTCGCGTTCGTGCCGGTCGTGCACCCCGAGCTGGGCGTCGGCTACGACCTGTGGGTCGGCGGCGGCCTGTCGACCGCCCCGCGGCTCGCCGAGCGCCTCGGCGTCTTCGTCACGCAGGAGCAGGTGCCGGACGTGTGGCACGGCGTCGTGCAGATCTTCCGCGACTACGGCTACCGCCGGCTGCGCAACAAGGCCCGCCTGAAGTTCCTCCTCGCCGACTGGGGCGTCGAGAGGTTCCGCGAGGTGCTCGAGTCCGAGTACCTCGGCCACCCGCTGCCCGACGGGCCGCCCGCGCCGCTGCCGGACACGCCGGGCGACCACGTGGGCGTGCACGAGCAGAAGGACGGCCGGTTCTACGTGGGCGTCGCGCCCGCGGTCGGGCGCGTGTCGGGCGAGATCCTCGCGAAGGTCGCCGACCTGGCCGAGGAGCACGGCTCGCACCGTGTGCGGCTCACGCCGTACCAGAAGCTGCTCGTGCTCGACGTCGAGGCCGAGAAGGTCGAGTCGCTCGTCGCGGGCCTCGACGCGCTGGGCCTGCAGGCCCGCCCGAGCCTGTTCCGCCGCAACACGATCGCGTGCACGGGCATCGAGTTCTGCAAGCTCGCGATCGTCGAGACCAAGGCGACCGCGACATCGGCGATCGCCTCGCTCGAGGAGCGGCTCGGCGACCTGACGAACCTCACGCCGATCACGCTCAACGTCAACGGCTGCCCCAACTCGTGCGCCCGCATCCAGACCGCGGACATCGGACTCAAGGGTCAGATCGTCATGGACGACGACGGCAACCAGGTCCCCGGGTTCCAGGTCCACCTCGGCGGCGGGCTGGTCTCGGCCGACCGCGGCGACGAGGGCGGCCTCGGCCGCACGGTCCGCGGCCTCAAGGTCACCGCGGACGAGCTGCCCGACTACGTCGAGCGGGTCGTGCGGCGGTTCGACGCCGAGCGCACCGACGGCGAGTCGTTCGCGCACTGGGCGCACCGGACCGACGAGGAGGCCCTGCGATGACCGCCGTGTCCGTGTCCCTCGGGGTCGGCCCGAACGGGGGCGCCTCCTCGCCGTCCGCCCCTGCCTCGCCGCTCGCGGCCGCCGCCGCGGAGGCCCGCGAGCGGGCCGCGGCCCGCGAGCGTGCCCGCGAGGAGCGCCGCGCCCGACTCGCGGGCGTGAACCGGCGCCGTCGGTCCGACACCGAGCTGTGGGAGATCGCGCGCCGCGGCCAGGAGGAGCTCGGCGGCTCGGGCCCCGGCTCGCCCGACGAGGCGACGGCCGAGGAGGTCATCGCCTGGGCGGTGCGCGAGTTCGGCGACGGGCTCGCCGTCGCGTCCTCCATGACCGACTCCGTGCTCTCGTACCTCGTCAGCCGGCAGCTCCCGTGGGTCGACGTGCTGTTCGGCGACACCGGCTACCACTTCGCCGAGACGCTCGGGACGCGCGCCGCCGTCGAGCACGAGCTCGACGTCACCGTCGTCGACGTCCGGCCGCTCCTCACGGTCGCCCAGCAGGACGCCGTGCACGGGCCCGACCTGTTCGAGCGCGACGCCGAGGCGTGCTGCCGCATGCGCAAGGTCGAGCCGATGCGTCAGGTCCTCGCCGGGTACGAGGCGTGGGCCACGGGCCTGCGCCGCGGCGACTCGGTGACGCGGCGCGAGGCGCCCCTGGTCACGTGGGACTCGTCGAACAACCTCGTCAAGATCAACCCCATCGCGGCGTGGAGCGACGACGACCTCGTCTCGTTCGCGCTGCGGCACCGGCTGGTCGTCAACCCGCTGCTCAACGACGGCTACCCGTCGATCGGGTGCGAGCCCTGCACGCGCCGCGTCGCGCCGGGCGAGGACCCGCGCGCCGGCCGCTGGGCCGGGCTCGACAAGGTCGAGTGCGGGCTGCACGTATGACCGACGAGACCTACCCGCTCGGCATGCGCCTGGCCGGGCGGCTGGTCGTCGTCGTGGGCGGCGGTCCGGTCGCGCTGCGCCGCGTGCGGGGGCTGCTCGACGCCGGGGCGCGCGTGCGCCTCGTCGCGCCCGACGTCGTGCCGGAGCTGGCGGAGCTGGTCGAGCGCTCCGGGGCCGGCGCCGTCGAGCACCTCCGGCGCCCGTACGCGTCCGGGGACCTCGACGGCGCGTGGCTCGCGCACACCGCGACCGGCGACCTCGCGGTCGACGAGGCCGTGGCGGCCGACGCCGAGGCCGCGCGGGTCTTCTGCGTGACCGCGGGCGACGCCGGCCTGGCCACCGCGTGGGTCCCCGCGGTCGCGCGGACCCCGGTCGAGCCGGGGGCGGAGGTCACCGTGGCCGTGACGGCGGGGCGCGACCCGCGGCGCGCCCAGCGCGTGCGCGACGCGGTCGCCGGCGCGCTCGAGTCCGGCGTCCTGCCGCTGCGCCGCGTCCGGCCCGCGCCGGAGCCGCCCGACGGCGGGACGCGGGTCGGGCGGGTCGCGCTCGTCGGCGGCGGCCCCGGTGACCCGGGCCTGATCACGACGCGCGGGCGGCGGCTGCTCGCCCGCGCCGACGTCGTGGTCGTCGACCGCCTCGCCCCGCGCGCGCTGCTCGACGACCTCGCCGACGACGTCGAGGTGATCGACGTCGGCAAGACGTCCGGCAACCACCCCGTGCCGCAGGAGCGGATCTCGGCGTTGCTCGTCGAGCACGCGCTCGCCGGCCGCGACGTCGTGCGGCTCAAGGGCGGCGACCCGTACGTGTTCGGCCGCGGCGGCGAGGAGCTCGAGGCGTGCCGCGCGCACGGCATCGAGGTCGAGGTCGTGCCGGGCGTGACCTCGGCCGTGTCCGTGCCGGCCGCCGTCGGCATCCCGGTCACGCACCGCGGCGTCGCGCGCGGGTTCAGCGTGCTCACGGGGCACGACGACGTCGGGCAGGTCCCGGCCGGGCCCGACCACACGCTCGTGCTGCTCATGGGCGTCACGCGGCTCGCCGCGACGGCCGAGGCGCTCGTCGCGGCCGGGCGAGCGCCGTCGACACCGGCCGCGGTCGTCGAGGACGGGTACGGACCGCGGCAGCGCGTGACCGTCGGCACGCTCGCGGACATCGCCGCCCGCGCCGCGGCGGCGGGGGTGCAGCCGCCCGCGGTGACGGTCGTGGGCGACGTCGTGACGCTGTGCCCGGCGTGGGCGGCTCGCACCGGGGCTCACACGGACGCGGGCACGGCTGTGAGCGACGCGTGACACCGGTTCACGCGCCCGCAACCGCGCCGACCGACGCCGGCCGTAGCGTGGACGCCATGGACCGGCCCACGCTCCTCGCGATCTCGCACGGCACCGCCTCGCCCACCGGGGCCAGCGCGGTCGCCGCGCTCGTCGACGCCGTCGCCGCCCGCCTCGTCGGCGAGGCCCCGGTGCGGGCGGGCTTCGTCGACGTGCAGCAGCCCGACGTGCCGACGTGCCTGGCCGGGCTGCGCTCGGGCGCGGTCGTCGTCGTGCCGCTGCTGCTCTCGGCCGGGTACCACGTGCACGTCGACCTGCGCGCAGACGTCGACGCGGCCCTCGCCGACGGTGCCGACGTCACGCTCGGCGGCGCGCTCGGGCCCGACGACCGGCTCGTCGACGTGCTCGTGCGTCGCCTCGACGAGGCCGGCGGGCTGGAGGACGGCGACGTCGTCGTGCTCGCGGCCGCCGGGTCGAGCGACGCCCGTGCGGTCGCGGACTGCGAGGCCACGGGCGAGCGGCTCGCCGCGCGGATCGGCCGGCCCGTGCGCGTCGGGTACATCGCCAACGCCGCGCCGCAGCTGCCCGACGTCGTCGCCACGGCGCGCGCGGAGAACCCCGGTTCGCGCGTCGTCGTCGCGTCGTACCTGCTCGCACCCGGCTTCTTCGCCGACCTCGCCGTCAAGGCCGGCGGCGACGTCACGACCCGCCCGCTGCTCGTCGCCGACGCAGACGCGCCCGGCGAGCTGGTCGACGTCGTCGTCGACCGCTACCGCGCGGCCGCGACGTAGCGCCCGGGTGGCGAACGGGCCGGGAGGCTACCGAGGAGCTACGTCGTCGTGCCGCACCCGCTCAGAGAAGACGCCGGGCCGCGGCCCAGCGGGTGAGCTCGTACCGGCTCGAGAGCTGCAGCTTGCGCAGCACGGCGGACACGTGGGTCTCGACCGTCTTGATGGAGATGAACAGCTCGCTCGCGACCTCGCGGTAGGAGTAGCCGCGCGCGATGAGCCGCATGACCTCCTGCTCGCGGCGCGAGAGGCGGTCGAGCTCGTCGTCGGCGACCGCGACGTCGCCCGCCGCGGTGCCGAACGCGTCGAGCACGAAGCCCGCGAGCCGCGGCGAGAACACCGCGTCGCCGCCCGCGACGCGCACGACGGCGCTCGACAGGTCCGGCGCCGAGATGTTCTTCGTGACGTACCCGCGAGCGCCCGCGCGGATGACGGCCACGACGTCCTCCGCGGCGTCGGACACCGACAGCGCGAGGAAGCGCGTGGTGCCGAGGACGTCGGCGCACCGCCGCACGACCTCGGCACCGCCGCCTCCGTCGCCGCCCGGCAGGTGCACGTCGAGCAGGACGACGGGCGGCGTGTGCTCGTGCACGACGGCGACCGCCTCGTCGACGTCGGCGGCCTCGCCCACGACGGTGACGCGCTCGTCGAGCGAGGCGCGCACGCCGGTGCGGAACATGTGGTGGTCGTCGACGAGCACCACGGGCACGGGCAGGGTCGGCGTCGGGGTCACGTGCGGGCTCCTTCGTCGTGGTCGCTGGTCTGCGGGGCCGCGGCCGGCTCGTCCTCGGGCTCGGGCGGCGTGTCGGGCGCGGGCTCGGCGTCGCGCGGCATGCGCAGCCGGACCTCGGTGCCCCAGCCGGGGCGGCTCGTGACCTCGGCGGTGCCGCCGCGGCGGCGCATGCGCCCGAGGATCGACTCGCGCACGCCGAACCGGTCGGGCGCGATGTCCTCCATGCGGAAGCCGTCGCCGCGGTCGCGGACGAAGACCTCCGCGGCGCCGTCGGTCACCTCCATGTACACGGTCACGGGCGGGCGTCCGTGCACGACGGCGTTGACGAGCGCCTCGCGGGTGGCCTGCAGCAGGGCCGTGGTCGCCTCGGTGGGCACGCAGTCGCCCACGACGACGACGTCGACCGCGGCGGCGCGGCCGTCCTCGACCTCGCCGACGAGCGCGCGCAGCTCCGCGGCGAGCGACGTGCCGGGGGCCGTGCGGTCGTCGTAGAGCCACTCGCGCAGCTCGCGCTCCTGCGCTCGTGCCATGCGCGCGACCTCGTCCGCGTCGGCGGCACGCGTGCGGATGAGCGCGAGCGTCTGGAGCACCGAGTCGTGCAGGTGCGCTGCGATGTCGGCGCGCTCGGCCTCGCGCGCCCGGGCCGCGCGCTCGTCGCCGAGCTCCCGGACCATGCGCAGCCACCAGGGCGCGAGCACGAGCGCGACGCCGGCCAGGACGGCGAGCGACGCGACGGCGACCTGCACCATGACGCGTGCCGAGGTGCCCTGGGCGAGCAGCAGCAGGACGCCGGCCATGACGAGCACGAGGCCGCCCGTGAGCCGCAGCAGCACGGCCGAGCCGCGCGAGCCGCGTCCCATGCCGGCCCACCGGCCGCGCTGCGCGGCGTCGAGCTGGCTCCACGCGAGCGCGAAGCCGCCGAGCGCGATGAGCACGGGAAGCACCCAGGTCTGCGGGTCCCAGCCGGCGCGCACCGCGACCAGCAGCGCCGCCCCGGCGAGCAGCGCCCCGCCGACGACGATGTCGCGCGTCTGCATCCGGGACACCGACCCGCTGAGCCGCAGCCGCGGCGCGAGGCGCTGGAACGCGGCCGGCCCGGCGTCGGCGGCCGCCTGGCGCGGGTCGCCCGTCGGCACGGTGACCCACCAGAAGACGTACGCCGCGGCACCGGCACCGCCCGCGAGCGTGAGGAACGCCAGGACGCCCCGGACCGCCGCGACGGGCACGCCGAGGTGGGCGGCGAGGCCCGCGGCGACGCCGCCGAGCCAGCGGCCCTGGGTGGGCCGGCGCAGCGGCAGGCGCGCGGGGCGGTCGGTGGTCACCCCCCGATCGTGGCACGTCGGGGGCGCCTCCGGGGCACGTCGGCCGGGATCTCAGGGTGCGCCGGACCGGGGTTTCAGGGTCCGCTCAGGGCAGCACCCGATGTCCCCGGGACGCCCCCGACGAGCAGCATGGAGCCATGAGCACAGACGACACGTCCCGACCGGGTGCCGCCGGTCACGAGCCCGGGAGCGCCCCACCCGTCGGCGGGGTCCCGCCGGCCGCGGGCACGCAGCCTCCCCGCACCGGCTTCTTCGACTCGATCCGCCGCGTCGGCGTCCAGCGCTCCGAGGACCGCTGGGTCGGCGGCGTCGCGGGCGGCGTGGCCGAGCGCTTCGGCGTCGACCCGCTGCTCGTGCGCGGGCTGCTGATCCTCAGCTTCTTCCTCACGGGCGCCGGCTTCGTCGTCTACGCCCTGGCGTGGGCGCTGCTGCCCGAGCGGACCGACGGACGGATCCACCTCCAGGAGGCCACGCGCGGGCAGTTCGACGTCGCGCTGCTGGGCGCCGCGCTGACCCTCGTCGTCGGCTTCGCCTGGAGCGACGGGCCGTGGTCGTGGTGGGGCGGCTTCTTCAGCTGGGTCGAGGCCCTGCTGTGGATCGCCGTGTGGGTCGGCGTGGTCGTGCTGATCGTCAAGCTCGTGCGCGACCGGCGCGCCCGCACGACGACGGTGCCCCCGCCGGCGCCGTTCACGCCCGCACCGCCCGCACCGTACGCGACGGCCGCCGTGCCTCCGGCCGCCCCGGTCCCGCCGACCGCCCCGCTGCCGCCCCCGCCTCCCCCGCGCCCGCGGGTCCCGGGCGCCGGCGCCGGCACCGTCGGCGTCGTCACGGGCCTCGCGCTCCTCGCGGGTGCGCTGCTGCTCATCGCCGAGCGCGTCGGCGACCTCGACCTGCCGTTCTGGGGCGCCGCGTGGCTCGGCGCCGCGATCGCCGTCGTCGGCGCGGGGATCGTCGTCTCCGGCCTGCGCGGCCGGCGCGGCGGTGGCCTCACGGCGCTCGCGATCGTCGGCATCCTCGTCGGCCTCGCGCTGTGGCCCATCGCGGGCTACGGAGGCCCGGCGCCCGTGTGGCAGGCGCCCGAGGACGCGTCCGTCGTCTCGGGCGGGACCGTGGTGCTCGACACCGCCGACAAGGCGGCCTCGGGCGTGCACGTCCAGTTCGGCGACGTGACCGTCGACCTCACCGACCTCGACCTGTCCGAGGTGACGCCGGGCGAGCCGGTCGTCGTCCCGGTGTCGATGGCCGCGGGCGCGACGCGGATCGTCGTCCCGGCCGACGCCGCCGTCGAGGCGCAGGTCCGCATGCTCGCGGGCAACGTCACCTGGCGGGTCGACGGCGACTACCGCACGGCCGCCGGCGTCACGACGGCCGCGACCACCTTCACGAGCGCCGAGGTCGACGAGCTCGGCGGCGCGCAGCTGCTGCTCGAGGTCGACGGCAGCGCCGGCGACATCACGATCAGGGAGAACCGATGAGCGACGAGAAGACGACCCAGCCGCTGCACGTGACCGACGACAACCGGTCGTTCGACGAGGCCCGGCGCGACGAGCCGTCCGTCGCGACGCCCCCCGAGCGCGAGGCCCGGCCGCTCGTGCGGACCGGTCCTCGCACGGGCACGGTCGTGTGGGGCTTCCTCGTGATGGCGGTCGGCGTCGGGGTCCTCGCGCAGGCCGCGGGGGCGCGCATCGACGTCGAGCTCGCCGCGATCGTCCTGCTCGGCGTCGCGGGCGCGCTGCTCGTGCTGGGCTCGGTCGTCAGCGGGGTGCGTCGTCGCCGGGACGAGACCCGGGCGTAGACCTCCCGTGCTCGGGGCGGGGCGGCTCGACGTGCGGCTCCTCCCCGAGCGGCGGCTGGCCCGGCGGCGGCGCGTACGGGAGCGGCGCCGTCCGGTCCGGCGTCGTGACCTCGACCTGCGGTCCGCCCGCCAGGGCGCGCAGCACGCCCCGACGAGCACGAGGACCAGACCGAGCAGGGCGACCAGCCCGCACGCGACCAGCGCGGCCGCCCCGGCGAGGAGCAGCAGGATGCCGACGAGGATCACGACCAGCCCGGTGCCCCGGGCGAGCGACGCGGCACCACGAACCCCCAGGTCCCGGGCATGCCCCGTGGGAGGATGACCCGGTGCGCATCACCCACGTGACCGACTCGTACCTGCCGCTCCTGGGCGGGATCGAGACGCAGGTCGCCCGGCTCGCCGGCAGGCAGGCCGCCGCGGGCCACGACGTCGAGGTGATCACCACGACCCCGGGCCCCCAGGGGCGTGGCGTGAGCACGGAGCGCGGCGACGACGGCGTCACGGTGCACCGCGTGGCGGCACGCGTCCCGGGCGGCTTCCCGGTCCACCCCCGCTCGACCCACCACGTCGTCGCCCGGCTGCGCGCGGCCGACGCCGCGGGCCGCCGGCCCGACGTCGTGCACCTGCACATGGGCGTCCTCGCGCCGACGGCGCAGCTCGCGCTGCGGCCCGTGACGCGGCTCGGGCTCCCCGCCGTCATGACGGTCCACAGCGTCTGGGGCCGGTGGGAGCACGTGCTGGGCGCGCTCGACCGGCTCGTGCGCTGGTCCCGGTGGCCCGTGCAGTGGTCGGCGGTGAGCGAGCTGACCGCCGCTCCCCTGCGCCGCGTCCTGCGTGCGTCGGGGCTCGACGACGCCGCGGCGGACGCGCGCGTGTCGGTGCTGGGCAACGGCATCGACGTCGAGCGGTGGCGCCTGCACCGCACCGAGCGCGGCGAGCGCGCGGAGGGCGGCGAGGTGCACGTCGTCTCCGCGACCCGCTTCGCCCCGCGCAAGCGCGTGCTGCCCCTCCTCGAGGCGGTCGCCGAGGCCGCGCGCCGCGCGCCGGGCGGGCTCGTCGCGACGATCGGCGGCGACGGCCCCCAGCTCGCCGAGGCCCGGCGGTTCGTGCGTGAGCGCGGCCTGTCCGACGTCGTGCGGCTGCCCGGGCGTCTCACCCCCGTCGAGCTGCAGCGGCTCTACATGCGCGCCGACGTCTTCGTCGCGCCCGCGGTGCAGGACGCGTTCGGCATCGCCGCGCTCGAGGCCCAGGCGGCCGGGCTCGCCGTCGTGAGCCGGTCGCAGTCGGGCGTCGCCGAACGGCTCGTCGACGGGCGGGACGCGCTCCTGGTGGACGACGACGCCGCGATGGCCGACGCGCTCGTCCGGCTCGTCGAGGACCCCGCCCTGCTCGACCGCATCATCGCGCACAACCGCGCGGCGGAGCTGCCGCTGTCGTGGCCGCGCGTGCTGGCCGACGCCGAGGAGGCGTACCGCCGGGCGGCGGCGCTCGTCTAGCGAGGTCGTGCCTCGAGCGACCCGCGAGCCGGTCCCACAGGCGCACCTGGTCCCGCACGAGCACCTGGGGCACGACGTGGCTCGCCCCCACGACGACGAGGTAGATCGTCGTGGCGACGTCGTCGGCGAGGTCTGCGTCCTGGGTGACGAGCCGGCACTGCTCCCGGAGGTACTCGAGGCGCCGGCGGTCGACCCGCTCGAGGTGCTCGCGGGCCACCGGGTCCCGGGAGGCCCACACCCGGACCTGCGGCTCGAGGGTGTCGTGCGCCTCGTCCGCCGCGACGGCCTCGGCGAGCGCCCACAACCGCTCCGCGCCGCCCGTCAGGGGCAGCGCCTCGACCGCGGCGACGAACGCGCGCGTCTCGCGCTCCTCGAAGTGCTCGAGCAACGCCGTCCGGAACCCGGCCATGCCCTTGAAGTGGTGGTAGAAGGAGCCCTTGCTCAGCCCCAGCCGCTCGCAGAGCGCCTCGATCGTCACGCCGCCGATCCCGGAGGAGGCCAGCAGGTCGTCAGGTGCTCAGGGTTCTGGACCGTGGTCCTCGCCGCGGTCCACGTGGCTGCGACACCGGTGTTCTACCCGGAGTCGGTGCGCAGCATCCTCGACGCGAGGGTGCTCGGCGCGGTCGACTCCGACCCCGCCCAGGCGACCCTGCGCGGAGTGGCGTTCTGGTACGTCACCGTCGGGCTCGTCCTCGGCCTCGTCGGGTCCTCCGTCATGGCGGCCGAGCGACGGGGCGACGGGGCGCCGCGCGGGTTCGCCACGCTGATGGCGGCGACGGGCCTGTGGGGCGTCGTGCTCAGCGCCGTCTCGGGCTTCTGGTTCTCCTTCCCCATCGCGTGGCTGGCGCGGCGCAGCTCACGACGGCGGTGACGGAAGGGCGGCGGGGTGCGCGTGCACCCCGCCGCCCTCCCGGCTCACTCCCACTCGATGGTGCCGGGCGGCTTGCTCGTCACGTCGAGGACCACGCGGTTGACCTCCGCGACCTCGTTGGTGATGCGGGTCGAGATGACCGACAGGACGTCGTACGGCAGGCGGGTCCAGTCCGCCGTCATGGCGTCCTCGGACGACACGGGGCGCAGCACGATCGGGTGGCCGTAGGTGCGGCCGTCGCCCTGGACGCCGACCGAGCGCACGTCGGCGAGCAGCACGACGGGGCACTGCCAGATGTCGCGGTCCAGGCCCGCCCGGGTGAGCTCCTCGCGCGCGATGGCGTCGGCCTTGCGCAGGATCTCCAGGCGCTCGCCGGTGACCTCGCCGACGATGCGGATGCCCAGGCCGGGGCCGGGGAACGGCTGGCGCCACACGATCGCCTCGGGGACGCCGAGCTCGAGGCCGACCGCGCGCACCTCGTCCTTGAACAGCGTGCGCAGCGGCTCGACGAGCTCGAACTGCAGGTCGTCGGGCAGGCCGCCCACGTTGTGGTGCGACTTGATGTTGGCCGCGCCCTCGCCGCCGCCGGACTCGACGACGTCGGGGTAGAGCGTGCCCTGGACGAGGAACTTGACCTCCTCGCCGTGCGCGCCGGCGTCGGCCACGATGTCGCGTGCGGCGTCCTCGAAGACGCGGATGAACTCGCGGCCGATGATCTTGCGCTTGGTCTCCGGGTCGCTGTGGCCGGCGAGCGCGTCGAGGAACCTCTTGCGCTCGTCGCGCACGACGAGGTTGACGCCGGTCGCGGCGACGAAGTCGCGCTCGACCTGCTCGGCCTCACCCTCGCGCAGCAGCCCGTGGTCGACGAAGACGCAGGTCAGCTGGTCGCCGACCGCCTTCTGGACGAGCGCGGCCGCGACCGAGGAGTCGACGCCGCCGGACAGGCCGCAGATCACGCGCGCGTCGCCGACCTGCTTGCGGATCGCCTCGACCTGGTCGGCGATGACGTTGCCGGGGGTCCAGTCGGGCGCGAGGCCCGCGCCCTCGTAGAGGAAGTGCTCGAGCACCGTCTGGCCGTGCGCGGAGTGCTTGACCTCGGGGTGCCACTGCACGCCGAAGAGGCGGCGGCCGCGGTCCTCGAAGGCCGCGACGGGCGAGCCGGCGGACGTCGCGAGCACCTCGAAGCCCTCGGGCGCGGCGTGCACGGCGTCGCCGTGGCTCATCCACGTGGTCTGGTGGTCGGGGGTGCCGGCGAGCAGCACGCCGGCCGAGCACACCTCGACCTCGGTGCCGCCGTACTCGCGCAGGCCGGTCTGGGCGACCTCACCGCCGAGCGCCTTGGCCATGGCCTGGAAGCCGTAGCAGATGCCGAGGACCGGCACGCCGGCGTCGAACAGGGCCGGGTCGACGAACGGGGCGCCCGTGGCGTAGACGGACGCCGGGCCGCCGGACAGGATGATCGCGGCCGGGTCCTTGGCGAGCATCTGCTCGACCGTGAACGTGTGCGGGACGATCTCCGAGTAGACCTTGGCCTCGCGGACGCGGCGCGCGATGAGCTGCGCGTACTGCGCGCCGAAGTCGACGACGAGGACCGGGCGGGGCGTCGTGGTGGATGCGGAACGAGCGGTGGCGGGCGACGTCACCGTGCCAGTCTATTCGCGGCCCGACGCCGGTCCGTCCAGCGGGCCGGCGCCCGGGCGTCAGGCCTCGACCGCGTACCGCTCCGCGAGCGCGGTGAGCTTGGCGTCGGCCTCGGCGTGCACCTTCTTCTCCAGCACGAACGACATGACCGGCACGACGCCCGCGAGCACCATCGTCACCAGGCGGCCGAAGCCCCAACGCATCTTGGCCCACAGGTCGAGCACCGTGACCAGGTACACGACGTAGATCCACCCGTGCGCGAAGGGCACCCACCCCATGTAGTCGACGACGGCGTCGACCGGCACGACGTACTTGAAGAACATCTCGACGCACAGCACGAGCAGCATCACGCCCGTGACGATCGCCAGCACGCGGTAGCGCGCCAGGGCGCCGCGGGCCTTGCGGATGGCGGCCGCGGCCTGGTCGGACGTCGGTGCGGGGACGGGCTGCTGCGGGGAGGTCACCCCAGCATGGTAGGTGAGGAAAAACCGGTGCCCGGTGTCGGTGGCGGTACCTAGGCTGGATGACCGTGCGCCCCCTTCCTCTGCCCGACACGGGCACCCCACCCCTGACGTCCGCGGCGCGCCTGCTCACCTGGCAGGCGTGGCGCCAGCGCGACGTGCTCGCGAAGTCGCTGCTCGTGGGCGTCGTGGCCATGCTCGCGTCGGCCGCGGCACCGCTGCTGCTGGGCCGCGCGATCGACGAGGGGCTCGCGCACGGGTTCGGCCCCGAGCTGTGGGTCTGGTGCGGCGCGATGCTCGTCGCGGCCGCCGTCATCGTCGTCGCGGGCATCTTCAGCCACACGTGGGACGTCGAGAACTGGCTGCGCGCCGCGTTCTCCTTCTCGCAGCTCATCGGGGACAAGGCCTCCCGCGCCGGCCACGCGATCACGCGCCGCCTGCCCACGGGCGAGGTCGTCGCCGCGGTCGCGAACGACGCGCTGCGCGTCGGCGACATGTTCGCCATGGCGGGCCGGTTCACGGGCGGCGTGCTCGCCTACGTCGTCGTCGCGCTCGTCGTGCTGTCGCAGAACCTCACGCTTGGGCTCGTGCTCACGCTCGGCATCCCGGTCGTGGCCGGCGTCCTCGCGCTGCTGGTCAAGCCGCTGCAGTCGCGCCAGGGCACGCACCGCGAGGCGCAGGGCCGCCTGACGGCGCTCGGCTCGGACACCGTCTCGGGCCTGCGCATCCTGCGCGGCATCGGTGGCGAAGAGGTCTTCGCCGGGCGCTACGCGCGCCAGTCGCAGGAGGTGCGCCGCCAGGGCGTGCGCGTCGCGGTGCTGCAGTCGGTGCTCGACGGCCTGCAGGTGCTCCTGCCCGGCCTGCTCGTCGCCCTCGTGCTGTGGCTCGGCGCGCGTGCCGCCGTCGTGGGCGACATCACGAGCGGCCAGCTCGTGGCCTACTACGGCTACGCGGCGTTCCTCTCGTGGCCGGTGCAGATCGCGACCCAGATGCTGCAGATGGTCATCCGGGCGGTCGTGTCGTCGCGCAAGATCCTGGGCGTCCTGCAGGTCGAGGAGGCGACGCCGCAGCCCGCGCGGCCGGCCGACGCGCCGCCCGAGGGCGCGGAGCTCGTCGACGAGACGAGCGGTCTCGTGCTGCGGCCCGGACGCGTCGTGGGCCTGGTCTCGGCCGACCCGGACGCGTCGGCACGCATCGCGGTCCGCCTCGGCCGGTTCGACGACGAGGCCGAGGCCGCGACGCCGGTCCGGCTCGGCGGCGTGCTGCTGGCCGACCTCGACAAGGAGACCCTGCGCCACCGCGTCGTGGTCTCCGAGGCGACGCCGCACCTGTTCTCGGGCGTGCTGGGCGAGGAGCTCGACGCGCGCGGCCGGGCGAGCGAGGCGGACCTGCTCGCGGCGCTCTTCGCGGCCGACGCGCACGACGTCCTCGACAGCGTCCCGGGCGGCCTGGAGGGCGAGCTGCCCGAGAAGGGCCGGTCGCTCTCGGGCGGCCAGCGCCAGCGCGTCGCGCTCGCGCGGGCCCTGCTCACCGACCCGGAGATCCTCGTGCTCATCGAGCCCACGAGCGCCGTGGACGCCCACACCGAGGCCCGCATCGCCGAGCGCGTCTCGACCGTGCGCCGCGGCCGCACGACGCTCGTCGTCACGGCGAGCCCGCTCGTGCTCGACCGCCTCGACGAGGTGGTCCTGCTCGACGGCGACGCGCGCGTCGCGGCGTCGGGCACGCACGCCGAGCTGCTCGAGCGCGACGACGAGCTCGGCGCGCGCTACCGCGACGTCGTCGGCCGCAGCATGGCCGAGGACACGACGGAGCTGGCCGAGGACACCGACGAGCTGGAAGGAGCCGCGCGATGAGCGCCACCCCCGCGCCCCCGAGGGCGGGCGCGAACCTGCTGCCCATCGCGGACCGCGCCGAGGTCAAGCGCACCGTGGGCCGGCTGTTCCGCCGGCACCGCGGGGCGCTCGGCGCCATCGCGGCGCTGCACACGGTCGCGGCCGTGGCCGGCCTCGCGGGCCCGTACCTGCTCGGGCGGATCATCGACGAGGTCGCGGGCGGCACCAGGCTCGGCCGCGTCGACACGCTCGCGCTCGTGCTCGTCGGCGCCGTCGTCGCGCAGGCCGTCGTCACCCGCTTCGCGCAGAAGGTGTCGATGGTCTTCGGCGAGGAGGTGTTCGCCGAGCTCCGCGAGGAGTTCATGAACACCGTGACGCGGCTGCCGCTGTCCGTGGTCGAGAAGGCCGGGACGGGCGACCTGGTCGCGCGCACGACCAACGACGTCAACAAGCTCCAGCACGCGGTGCGCTTCGGCGTCCCGCGGGTGCTCGTGTGCATCGTCACGATCGTGCTGACGGTCGTCGCGTCGTTCCTCGCCGACCCGCTCGTGGCGATCGGCCTGCTGTCGGGCGTGCCGCTCATCTGGGTCGCGACGCGCTGGTACCTCAAGCGGGCGACGCCCGGCTACCTGCGCGAGTCGGCGGCGTACGCGACGGTCAACGGCACGATCACCGAGGCCGTGGAGGGCGCGCGCACGACCGACGCGCTCTTCCTCGGCTCCAAGGTGCGACGCCGGCTGCGCCGGGACCTGGCCGAGACGTTCGAGGCCGAGAAGTACACGCTCGGCCTGCGGCTGCGGCTCATCCCGTCGCTCGACGCCGCGGTGGCCGTCGCGCCGATCGTCGTCGTGCTGTGGGGCGCGTGGCTCGCCTCGCAGGACCTCACGACCGTCGGCACGGTCGCGACGATCGCGCTGTACGCCCACCAGCTCGGCGGGCCGGTGTTCGACCTCGTGTTCTGGCTCGACGAGCTGCAGGTCGCCGCCGTCGCGCTCGCGCGGCTCGTCGGCGTGGGGCTCGTCGGCCCGGACCGGCAGGCCGGCACCGCGGTGCCCGCCTCGGACGAGGTGCGCGCGCACGCGGTCCGCTACGCCTACCGCGAGGGTCACGACGTGCTGCACGGCATCGACCTCGACCTGCGCCCGGGCGAGCGGCTCGCCGTCGTCGGGCCGTCGGGCGCGGGCAAGTCGACGCTCGGGCGCATGCTCGCGGGCATCCACCCGCCCACCGGCGGGTCCGTCACCGTGGGCGGCGTGCCGCTCGTCGAGCTGCCGCTCGAGGACCTGCGCACGCACGTCGCGCTGGTGACGCAGGAGCACCACGTGTTCGTCGGGTCGCTCGCCGAGAACCTGCGGCTCGCGGACACGACGGCGTCCGACGAGCGGCTCTGGGAGGCGCTCGGCGCGGTCGACGCGCGCGAGTGGGCGGCCGCGCTGCCCGACGGGCTCGAGACCGAGGTCGGCTCGGGCGGGCACGCGCTCACCCCGGCGCAGGCCCAGCAGGTCGCGCTCGCGCGGCTCGTGCTGCTCGACCCGCACACGCTCGTGCTCGACGAGGCGACGTCGCTGCTCGACCCCCGCGCCGCGCGGCACCTCGAGCGCTCGCTCAACGCGGTGCTCACGGGCCGCACGGTCGTCGCGATCGCGCACCGCCTGCACACGGCGCACGACGCCGACCGGGTCGCCGTGGTCGACGGCGGGCGGATCACCGAGATCGGCCCGCACGACGACCTGGTCGCGGCGGGCGGCGACTACGCGCGGCTGTGGCACAGCTGGCAGCACGAGTGACGCCGCGGCCTATCCTCGTGCGGTGACCCGGACCTCGGCATCCACCCACACCCAGGACGCGGGCGGTCTGCCCCCGCTCGTCGCCCCCGGCCGGCCGCTCGGGGGCGACGAGGCCGTGCGCTACGCGCGGCACCTCTCGCTGCCCGGGGTCGGCGTCGAGGGGCAGCGCCGCCTCGCGGCGGCCCGCGTCCTGGTGGTGGGCGCGGGCGGACTCGGCAGCCCGGCGCTGCTCTACCTCGCGGCCGCCGGGGTCGGCACGCTCGGGGTCGTCGACGACGACGTGGTCGACGCCTCGAACCTCCAGCGCCAGGTGCTCCACGGGACCGGCGACGTCGGCACGCCCAAGACCGCCTCGGCCGCCGCGGCGCTCGCCGACGTCAACCCCGCGGTCCGCGTCGTCGAGCACCGCGAGCGCCTCGGCTCGCGCAACGCCCTCGACCTGCTGCGGGGGTACGACCTGGTGCTCGACGGGTCGGACAACTTCGCGACCCGCTACCTCGTCTCGGACGCGGCCGAGCTCGCCGGCGTGCCGGTCGTGTGGGGCGGCATCTACCGCTTCCAGGGCCAGGTGGCGACGTTCTGGGCGGCGCCGCCCGGTGACGTCGAGGGCGTGACGTACCGCGACGTCTTCCCGGAGCCCCCGCCGCCCGCCCTCGCTCCCGACTGCGCCACGGGCGGCGTGCTCGGTGCGCTGTGCGGCACGATCGGCTCGGTCATGGCCACCGAGGCGATCAAGCTCGTCACGGGAGCCGGGCGCACCCTGCTCGGGCGCCTCGCGGTCTACGACGCCCTCGAGCTCACGTGGCGGCACCTGACCGTGCGGCGCGACCCCACGCGCCCCGCCGTGGCCGCGCTGCCCGACGACGCCGCGTACGCCACGTTCTGCGGCGTGCCGCCCGTGGCCCCGCCGTCGTCCCCCACGACCGTCTCGCCGCGCGAGCTCGCCGCGCTGCGGGCGTCCGCGGCCGCCGGCGACGGCGTCGAGCCGTTCGTGCTCGACGTCCGCGAGCCGTGGGAGGTCCAGGTCGCCGCTCTCGACGGGGCGCACGTCGTGCCGTCGGGGGCGTTCGCCGGTCCGGACCGGGACGCCGTGGTCGCCGACGTCGCGCACCGTGCCGACGGCCGGCCCGTGCACGTGCTGTGCAAGGCCGGCCCGCGCGCCGCGCGTGTCGCGGCCGTGCTGCGCGACGAGGGGCTCGACGCGCGGGAGGTCGCCGGCGGCATCGCCGCCTGGTCGCGCGACGTCGACCCGTCCGTGCCGTCGTACTGAACCCCGCCCCGGCACGGTCCGCGGCGCTCGCCTAGAGGGCGAGGTCGAGGTTGCCCGGCCGGTCGCCGACGGCCATGCGCCCGTCCGGCGGCGAGGACGCCAGCGCGCGCTCGCGGCGCGGGATCCGACCGGCCTGGCGCGCGTCGTGCCCGGCCTCGACCGCGAGCCGCATCGCGCGGGCCATCCGCACCGGGTCGGCGGCCCGCGTCACGGCCGTGGCGAGGAGCACGCCGTCGCAGCCGAGCTCCATCGCCTGCGCGGCGTCGGACGCGGTGCCGATGCCGGCGTCGAGGATCACCGGCACGCGCGCGGCGTCGGCGATGGCCTCGATGTTGCGCGGGTTGAGGATGCCGAGGCCGGAGCCGATCGGCGCGCCGAGCGGCATGACCGCGGCGCACCCGACGTCCTCGAGGCGGCGGGCCAGGATCGGGTCGTCGTTGGTGTACGGCAGGACGACGAAGCCGTCGCGCACCAGCTCCTCCGCGGCCTCGACCAGGCCGAGGGGCTCGGGCAGCAGCGTGACGTCGTCGGCGATCACCTCGAGCTTGACCCAGCTCGTGCCGCACGCCTCGCGCGCCAGCTGCGCCGTGAGCACGGCCTCGCGCGCCGAGAAGCAGCCGGCGGTGTTGGGCAGGGCGCGGATCCCCAGGCGGGCGAGGAGGCCCCACACCGAGGCGTCGTCGGCCGGCGAGCCCGGTCGCGGGCGGGCCACCCGGCGCATCGCCACGGTGGTCAGCTCGGTCCCCGACGCGACGAGCGCGCCCTCGAGCGCCATGAGGCTCGGCGCCCCGCCGGTCCCCATGACCAGCCGCGAGCCGAGCTCGACGCCGGCGATCGTCAGCGGCACGGCGCTCACCCGCCCTGCACCGCGGTGACGACCTCGACGCGCGCGCCGTCGTGCACGCGGGTCGCTGCCCACCGGCTCCGCGGCACGACGGCGTCGTCGATCGCGACGGCGACGCCCTGGGGCGAGCCGTCGACCACGCAGCCGGGGACGAGGTCGGTGACGAGCCGGTCGACCGTGAGGCCGTCGGCCACGGCGTACGGCTCGCCGTTGACGAGAGCGGTCGGTGAGGTCATGGGTCAGGCTCCTCGGACGGGGGTCGGGGTGAAGCGGCGCGGGTCGGCCGCCGCGAGCGCCGCCGGAGGGTCGTCCCCCTCGAGGCCGGCGACGACGGCGTCGGCCGTCACGGGTGCGAGCAGGACGCCGTTGCGGTGGTGGCCGGCGGCCAGGTGCAGGCCCGGCACGTCGGTGGGTCCGACGAGCGGCAGGTTGTCGGGCGTGGCGGGCCGCGCCCGCGCGGTCGTCTCGACGAGCGCGGCCTCGTCGAGCCCGGGCAGGAGCGCGCGGGCGTCGCGCAGGAGGGCGAACACGCCGCCGGCGGTCGCGCGACGGTCGTCGGGCCCCTCCTCGCTCGTCGCGCCGACGACGACCTCGCGGTGCTCAGGCGTCGCGCCCGGTCCCCGCCCCGTGCCGGGCCCGCGCGGCACGACGTACACGGGACGCCCCTGCACCGTCCCGCGGACGACGTGCGAGGGCGCGACGTCGGGTCCGGCGTCGAGCCGCAGCGTCTGCCCGCGCACGGGCCGGACCGGGACGGCGACGGGCAGGCCGGCCACGAGCTCGGCGGCCCGCCAGCCCGTCGCGAGCACGACGGCGCCCGCCCGGTGCGTCTCCCCCGCGTCGTCGACGACCCCGACGACGGCGCCGCGCGCGTCGCGCAGGAGCCGCACGCCCGCGCGGGGCACGACGGCGGCGCCGCGGCGCTCCCGGAGGGCCGCGAGGAGGGCGGCGTGGGTCGCGCGCGGGTCGGCGACGTCGTCGCCCGGCACCCAGGCGGCGCCCGCGAGACGCGGCCCGAGCAGCGGCTCGCGGCGGCGCGCCTCGGCGGGCGCGAGCGCGGCCGACTCGAGCGACCACGACGCGTGGAGGTCGAGCCACCGGCGCAGGTGCGCGGCGTCGTCGGCGTCGTACGCGACGAGGAGTGTGCCGGTGGGGCGCAGGCCGGGGTCGGCGCCCGTCTCGGCCGCGAGCTCGGCGGCGAACGCCGGCCACGCGTCGCGGCCCGCGAGCCCGAGCCGCACCGCGGCCTGCTCGCCGAACCACGTCTCGCTCACGGGCGCGAGCATGCCCGCGGCCGCGCGCGTCGCGCCGTCGCCCGGGGACGGGTCGAGGACCGTGACCCGCAGCCCGGCGCGCGCGGCACGCCAGGCCACCGCGGCGCCGACGATGCCGGCGCCGACGACGACCACGTCGGTCGGCCACTCGGACGACGAGTCCACTGGTGCTCCCTTCGCTGGCATGACCCAGATCAGGTTCGACGGTCGGCGTACGCCCTCTCAGCCCCGGCCGGGGCTCCCGTGCGCGCACCAGCCTACCGAGGCGGCTGGCTACGCTGGCCGCCGTGACCACGCCCTCGCCCCTCGGCACGCCCGCGCCCGCCGCCGCCCCGCTCGACCCGCGCGCCCGGCTCGCGGACGCCCGCCTCTACCTGTGCACCGACGCGCGCGAGGAGCGCGGCGACCTCGAGGACTTCCTGCACGCGGTGCTCGCGGGCGGCGTCGACGTCGTCCAGCTACGCGACAAGACCCTCGACGTCGCGCGCGAGCTCGAGCTCCAGGAACTCGTGGCGCGGGTCGCGTCGGAGCACGGCGCGCTGTGGGCGGTCAACGACCGCGCCGACGTCGCGCGGCTCACGGGCGCGCCCGTGGTGCACATGGGACAGCGCGACCTGCCCGTGCCGGCGGTGCGGGCGCTCCTGGGACCCGACCCGGTCCTCGGCCGGTCGACGCACTCGGCCGAGCAGGCCGCGGCCGCCGACGCCGACCCCGCGGTCGACTACTTCTGCGTCGGCCCGCTGTGGGCCACGCCGACCAAGCCGGGGCGGCCCGCCGTCGGGCTGGACCTGCTGCGCACCGTGGCCGCGAGCGCCCCGGCCACGCCGTGGTTCGCGATCGGCGGGATCGACGCCGAGCGGCTCGGCGCGGTGCTCGACGCCGGCGCGCGCCGCGTCGTCGTCGTGCGCGCCCTGACGCTGGCGGCCAACCCCGAGCGGGCCGCGCGCGAGCTGCGCGAGCGGCTCACCGCCGCCGGCCCGGCCTGACGCCGACCGGCCTGACGCCGGCCCGAGGCTGGCCCGGCCCGAGGCCGGCCCGCCGGGGCTCAGCCCGGCAGCCCGGCGATGCCCGCGCCGACCGGGTCGCCGTCGCCGGCGCGCGTGCCGCGCCGCCGGGTCCGCGGACGGCCGCCGCTCGTCTCGTCGCGCACGAGCCGCACCCACAGCGCCACGGCGAACAGGCCGAAGACCCACCACTGCAGCGCGTAGAAGACGTTCTGCAGGTTCACGCCGTCGCCGCCCTCGATGACGGGCCGCGGCAGCGGGGCGGGCCCACCGTCGGCCGCGGCGACCTGGCCGGGCTCGGACGAGGTGAGCACGACGTAGCCGGAGTAGATCGGTCCGCCCCAGTCGTTGACGAGCGCCCCGGTCGAGATCGCGTCGGTCAGCGGCGGGCCCCCCGGGTTGTCGGGCACGGGCGCGTCCGACGTCGCCTCGGACGCCTGCAGCCACCCCGTGACGCGCACCTCGCCCTCGGGCACCGCGAGCCCGGCGCCGTCCTCGGGCGAGGCGACCCAGCCGCGCACCACGGGCACGACGGGCGGCCCGGACAGGGACGCCCACGACGCGCCGCCCGTGCCGTCGTCGGACACCCGCAGCGGCGTGAGCACGAGGTAGCCGGTGCGGCCCTCGAGCGCGCGCCCCGCGACGAGCACCTGGCCCGCGGCCTCGTAGGTGCCGGTGACCCACACCTCGCGCCCCACGAGCTCGCCGGGGAACGAGGTCTGCGGCGGCAGGAGCACGCCGACGCCCTCGGGCCCGGCGGCCAGGGCCTCGGCGGCCTCCTGCTGGGCGGCGAGCTGGGCGCGCTCGTAGGCGCGGTCGAGCTGCCACACGCCGAGGCGGGCGCACACGGCGGCGGCGAGCAGCAGCAGGAGCAGGATGCCGATCATGCGGGGCTGGGTGGCCACCGCCCAGAACGACCTGCGGGCGGGCACCGGGCTGGACACCCCTCCACGGTATCCGCCCGCAAGCCCCGGTCAGGAATCCGGACGGCACCTGACGACGTGCCAGATCGATGTCACCGTCCGGGACCCGCCCGTCGTGCTGCGCCGGCGTCGTCCGTACGGTGGAATGAAGGCGGCACGGGCCGCGCGCCCGCCGCCCTCGGTCCTCCACTCCCAGGGAGCGCGCATGACCACCACGACCAGCACCTCCGCCTGGCGCGCCACCGGCGTCGCCGAGCTGGACCAGGCCGACCTCGAGCGCCTCGACCGGTGGTGGCGCGCCGCGAACTACCTCTCGGTCGGGCAGATCTACCTGCTCGACAACCCGCTGCTGCGCGAGCCCCTCACGCGCGACCACGTCAAGCCGCGCCTCCTCGGGCACTGGGGCACCACGCCGGGGCTCACGTTCCTCTACGCGCACCTGTCGCGGGCGATCAAGGCCCGTGAGCAGTCGACGATCTACATCACGGGCCCGGGCCACGGCGGCCCCGGCCTCGTCGCGAGCGCGTACCTCGAGGGCACGTACTCCGAGGTGTACTCGGACGTGACCCAGGACGCCGAGGGCATGCGCCGGCTGTTCCGGCAGTTCTCCTTCCCGGGAGGCGTACCGTCGCACGTCGCGCCCGAGACGCCCGGCTCGATCCACGAGGGCGGCGAGCTCGGCTACGCGCTGAGCCACGCGTACGGGGCGGCGTTCGACAACCCCGACCTGCTCGTCGCGGCCGTCGTGGGCGACGGCGAGGCCGAGACCGGCCCGCTCGCCACGAGCTGGCACTCGAACAAGTTCCTCAACCCGGCGCAGGACGGCGTCGTGCTGCCGATCCTGCACCTCAACGGGTACAAGATCGCCAACCCGACGGTCTTCGACCGGATCCCGCAGGACGAGCTGCGCGACCTGATGGTCGGGTACGGCCACCGGCCGTACTTCTTCGAGGGCGGCTACGACCGCGACGAGCCGCCGCTCGAGGTGCACCGCCGCTTCGCCGCCCTGCTCGACGAGGTGCTCGACGAGATCGCGGCGATCAAGGCCCGCGCGGCGGACGGCGACCTCGCCCGGCCGCGGTGGCCCATGATCGTCTTCCGCACGCCCAAGGGGTGGTCCGGCCCGGAGGAGATCGACGGCAAGAAGACGACCGGGTCATGGCGGGCGCACCAGGTGCCGCTCGCGAGCGCCCGCGACACCGAGGAGCACCTGCGGACCCTCGAGGACTGGCTGCGCTCGTACCGCCCGGAGGAGCTGTTCGACGACGACGGCCGCCTCGTCGACGACGTCGCGTCGCTCACGCCCGAGGGGCACCTGCGCATGAGCGACAACCCCCACGCCAACGGCGGCCTGCTGCTGCACGACCTGCGCCTGCCCGACTTCCGCGACTACGCGGTCGACGTGCCGTCGCCCGGCGGGGCGATCGCCGAGGCGCCGCGCGTGCTCGGGCGGTGGCTCACCGACGTGATCCGCCGCAACCCGGACAACTTCCGGATCTTCGGCCCGGACGAGACGGCGTCGAACCGGCTCCAGGCGGTGTACGACGCGACCGACAAGCAGTGGAACGCCGAGATCGTCGGGCCCGAGGTCGACGAGCACCTCGCCCGCGCGGGCCGCGTCATGGAGATGCTCTCGGAGCACCAGGTGCAGGGCTGGCTCGAGGGCTACCTGCTCACCGGCCGGCACGGCCTGATGAACAGCTACGAGGCGTTCATCCACATCGTCGACTCGATGTTCAACCAGCACGCCAAGTGGCTCAAGGTCACCAACCACATCCCGTGGCGGCGGCCGATCGCGAGCCTCAACTACCTGCTGTCGAGCCACGTGTGGCGCCAGGACCACAACGGCTTCAGCCACCAGGACCCGGGCTTCATCGACCACGTCGTGAACAAGAAGGCCGAGATCGTCCGGGTGTACCTGCCGCCGGACGCCAACACCCTGCTGAGCACCTACGACCACTGCCTGCGCAGCCGGCAGTACGTCAACGTCGTCGTGGCGGGCAAGCAGCCCTCGCCGCAGTTCCTGTCGATGGACGAGGCGGTCGCGCACTGCACGCGTGGCCTCGGCATCTGGGAGTGGGCCGGCACCGAGGTGCCGGGCGAGGACCCCGACGTCGTGCTCGCGGCCGCGGGCGACGTCCCGACCCTCGAGGTGCTCGCCGCGGCCGACATCCTGCGCCGCGAGCTGCCCGACCTCAAGGTGCGCGTCGTCAACGTCGTCGACCTCATGCGGCTCCAGGACGAGCGCGAGCACCCGCACGGCCTGTCGGACACGCAGTTCGACGGCCTGTTCACCACGGACAGGCCGATCATCTTCGCCTACCACGGCTACCCGTGGCTCATCCACCGCCTCACGTACCGGCGCACCGGCCACGCCAACCTGCACGTGCGCGGGTACAAGGAGGAGGGCACCACGACCACGCCGTTCGACATGGTCATGCTCAACGACGTCGACCGCTACCACCTGGTCATCGACGTCATCGACCGCGTCGACGGCCTGGGCCAGCGGCACGCCGGCCTGCGCCAGCGCATGGTCGACGCCCGCATCCGCGCCCGGGCCTGGACGCGCGAGCACGGCGAGGACATCCCCGAGGTCCGCGACTGGGTGTGGCCCGACGTCGGGCAGACCGCGACCGAGGAGGGCGGCCCGCAGTACGCGGGCGCGCAGGACACCGGCGGCGACAACGAGTGAGCGCATGACCACCACGAGCAGGACCCGCAGCATCTACATCGCGTCGCCCGAGGGCGAGACCGGCAAGTCGGCGGTCGCGCTCGGCGTGCTCGACCTCCTGGTCCGTCAGGTCCAGCGCGTCGGCGTGTTCCGCGCCGTCTCGCGCGTGACCTCGCGGCCGCACGACGACGCCACCCCGGCCGAGCGCGACCACGTGCTCGAGATGCTCCTCGAGCACGACGGCGTCGGGCTGTCGTACGAGGAGTCGGTCGGCGTCACCTACGAGGAGGTCCACGCCGACCCGGAGGCGGCGCTGTCGCGCATCGTCGCCCGGTACCACGAGGTCGCCGCGCGGTGCGACGCGGTCGTCGTCGTCGGCACCGACTACACCGACGTCTCGGGCGCGACCGAGCTCGCGTTCAACGCGCGCGTCGCGGCCAACCTCGGCTCGCCCGTGCTGCTCGTGGTCTCGGGCCGCGGGCGCACCCCCGACGAGGTCAGGACGCTCGTACGCCTGAGCGTCGGCGAGCTGCACGCCAACCACGCCCAGCCGGTCGGCGTCGTCGTCAACCGGGCGGAGCGGGCCGACGGGGGCGAGGCCCCCGCGGACCTGGCGAACCTCGCGGGCGACGAGGACCTGCCGGTGTGGGCCATCCCCGAGGAGCCGTTCCTCCAGGCGCCCACCGTCGAGCAGCTGCGCCGGGCCGTGCGCGGCGAGCTCCTGCACGGCGACCCCGACCTCCTGGCGCGCGAGGCCCTCGACCTGCTCGTCGGCGCGATGACGTTCGAGCACATGCTCGACCGGCTCACCGAGGGGGCCGTCGTCATCACGCCGGGCGACCGGACCGACGTCGTGCTCGGCCTGCTCGCGGTCCAGAGCGCGGCGGCGTTCCCCTCGATCGCGGGCATCATCCTCACGGGCGGGTACGTGCCCGAGGGCGCCTCGGGCCGGCTCGTCGCCGCGCTCGAGCCGCACGTCCCGATCCTCACGACCCAGCTCGGCACGTTCCGCGCGGCCGGCGCGGCGGCCGGCACGCGCGGCGCCGTGACCGCGGCGTCGACCCGCAAGATCGACACCGCGCTCGCGCTCTTCGAGAAGAACGTCGACGGCGAGGCGCTGCTCGCGCGGCTCGACGTGCCGCGCACGCCCGTCGTCACGCCGCTGATGTTCGAGTACGAGCTCATCGAGCGCGCCCGGGCCGACCGCCGTCGTGTCGTCCTGCCCGAGGGCGACGACGACCGCATCCTGCGCGCGGCGTCGACCGTGCTCGCGCGCGGCATCGCCGACCTCGTCATCCTCGGGGACGAGACCCGCATCCGGCACCGCGCGTCCGAGCTGGGCCTCGACATCGCGGCCGCGACCGTGCTCTCCCCCACCGACCCCGAGCACGTCGAGATGTTCGCCACCGAGTACGCCCGGCTGCGGGCGCACAAGGGCATGACCGTCGAGCGGGCGCGCGAGATCGTCACGGACGTGTCGTACTTCGGCACGATGATGGTGCACCTCGGCCTGGCCGACGGCATGGTCTCGGGCGCCGCCCACACGACCGCGCACACGATCCGGCCGTCGTTCGAGATCATCAAGACCGCGCCCGGCGTGTCCGTGGTGTCGTCGGTGTTCCTCATGTGCCTCGAGGACCGCGTGCTCGCCTACGGCGACTGCGCGGTGATCCCCGACCCGACCGCGACCGAGCTCGCCGACATCGCGATCTCCTCGGCCGCGACGGCCGCGCAGTTCGGCATCGAGCCGCGCATCGCGATGCTGTCGTACTCGACCGGCTCGTCGGGCTCGGGCGCCGACGTCGACAAGGTGCGCGAGGCCACCGACCTCGTCCGCGAGCGCCGCCCCGACCTGTCGGTCGAGGGGCCGATCCAGTACGACGCCGCGGTCGACGCCTCGGTCGCCGCGTCGAAGCTCCCGGAGTCCTCCGTGGCGGGCCGCGCGACCGTGTTCGTCTTCCCCGACCTCAACACGGGCAACAACACCTACAAGGCGGTGCAGCGCTCGGCCGGGGCGGTCGCCATCGGGCCCGTGCTGCAGGGGCTCAACAAGCCCGTCAACGACCTGTCGCGCGGCGCGCTCGTGCAGGACATCGTCAACACCGTGGCCATCACGGCCATCCAGGCGCAGGGCGCCGGGTCGCCCGGATCAGGAGAGACCGCGTGAGCATCGTCCCCGAGTCGGAACGGCCCAACCCGTACAGCGCGTACGGGGCGCACGGGTCGGTGCTCGTGCTCAACTCGGGCTCCTCGTCGCTGAAGTACCAGCTCGTCAACCCGGTGGGCGGCGAGGCGATCGCGGCGGGGATCGTCGAGCGGATCGGCGAGTCGTCGGGCTCGGTGCGCCACACCTACGCCGGCAACACGACCGAGCGCGAGCTCGAGGTCCCCAACCACGCGGCCGCGCTGCGGCTCGCGCTCGGGCTGTTCGACGAGATCGGGCCGCGCCTGGCCGACGCCGGGATCCACGCCGTCGGGCACCGCGTCGTCCACGGCGGCGAGCGGTTCTCGCGGCCCGTGGTCATCGACGACGACGTCGTGGCGGCGATCCACGAGCTCGTGCCGCTCGCGCCGCTGCACAACCCGGCCAACGTGCAGGGCATCGAGGTCGCGCGCGAGCTGCTCGCCGACGTCCCGCACGTCGCCGTCTTCGACACGGCGTTCTTCCAGGCGCTGCCGCCCGCGGCGTACACGTACGCGATCGACCGCGACGTCGCGCGCGCACACGGCGTGCGCCGCTACGGCTTCCACGGCACCTCGCACCAGTACGTCGCGGGCAAGGTCGCGCGCGTGCTGGGCCGGCGGGTGCAGGACCTCAACACGATCGTGCTCCACCTGGGCAACGGGGCGTCGGCGTCGGCCGTGCGCGGGGGCGTGCCCGTCGACACGTCGATGGGCCTGACGCCGCTCGAGGGGCTCGTCATGGGCACCCGCTCGGGCGACGTCGACCCCGCGGTGGTCTTCCACCTCGCGCGCAACGCGGGCATGAGCATCGACGAGCTCGACACGCTGCTCAACAAGCGCTCGGGCGTCAAGGGCCTGTCAGGCGAGAACGACATGCGCCAGCTGCGGCGCCTCGTCGAGGAGGGCGACGAGGACGCGTCGCTCGCGTTCGACGTCTACGTCCACCGCCTCAAGAAGTACGTGGGCGCATACCTCGCGGTCCTCGGCCGCGTCGACGTCGTCGCGTTCACCGCGGGCGTCGGCGAGAACGACGCGCGCGTGCGCGCCGCGGTGTGCTCGGGCCTCGAGGGGCTCGGCATCGCGGTCGACGAGGAGCGCAACGCCGCGCGCGCCGGCGAGCCGCGGATCATCTCCCCCGACTGGGCCACGACGCTCGTCATGGTCGTGCCCACCATGGAGGAGCTCGCCATCGCGCGGCAGTGCGTCGAGGCCGTCGAGGGCCTCCAGCCGTCCGCGGCGGTCCCCGCCGGCTGACCGGCCGTCCGGCCACCGCCTCGGGCCGGTGGCCCGCCGCAACGAAGCGGGTCAGGCGATCGCGAACACCAGGCACGCGAGGGCGAAGCCCATCACGCCGATGCCGGTCTCCATGACGGTCCACGTCCGCAACGTCGTGCGCACGTCCATGCCGAAGAACCGGCCCACGAGCCAGAAGCCCGAGTCGTTGACGTGGCTGAGCACCACCGACCCGGCGGCGACGGCGATGACGATCGCGGCGAGCTGGACCGAGGAGAAGCCGCCCGCGGCCACGGCCGGCGCCACGAGGCCCGCCGCGGTCGTCAGCGCGACCGTCGCGGAGCCCTGCGCGACACGCAGCACCGCGGCGATGACGAACCCGGCCACGATGACGGGCAGGCCGAGGTCGCCGAGCGCGTCCGCGAGCGCGTCGCCGATGCCCGACGCGCGCAGGACGCCGCCGAACATGCCGCCCGCGCCCGTGACGAGGATGACCGACGCGACGGGGCCGAGCGCCGAGTCGAGCGTCTTCTCGAGGACCGTGCCCTCGGTGCCGCGGCGGCGGCCGAGGAGCCAGGCGGCGAGCAGCACCGCGGCGAGGAGGGCGACCGGCGTCGAGCCGACGGCGCCCGCGACCGACACGAGCGTGCTCTCGCCGTCGACGAGGCCCGCCGAGGCGGCCGTCTCCAGGCCCGTGTTGGCGAAGATGAGCAGCAGCGGGAGCGCGAGGATGCCGACGACCGTGCCGAACCGCGGCGGGTTCGCGATCTGCTCGGCGTCGGCGCGGCCGAGGATCTCCGGCACCGGCAGGGTGAGCCGGCGGCCCGCGACCCGGCCGAACAGGTAGGCCGTGAGGTACCAGGTCGGGAGCGCGACGACCAGGCCGAGCAGGAGGACCATGCCGATGTTGGCGCCGAGGAACTCCGACGCCGCGACCGGGCCGGGGTGCGGCGGCACGTAGATGTGCATGACCGAGAACGCGCCCGCGACGGGCAGGCCGTAGAGCAGCAGCGATCCGCCGAGCCGGCGCGCGACGGCGAACATGATCGGGAGCATGACGACCAGGCCGGCGTCGAAGAAGATCGGGAAGCCGAAGATCAGGGACGCGACGCCGAGCGCGAGCGGCGCACGGCGCTCGCCGAAGCGGGCGACGAGCACGTCGGTCATGACCTTGGCGCCGCCGCTCGTCTCGATGAGGCGGCCGAGCATGGCGCCGAGCCCGACGAGCAGGGCGACCGACGCGAGCGTCGAGCCGAAGCCGCCGAGCAGGACGTCGATGATGCCGCCGCTCGGCAGGCCGGTCGCGACGGCGGTGGCCAGGCTCACGAGCACGAGCGCCAGGAACGCGTGCAGGCGAACCTTGATGATGAGGAAGAGCAGCAGGGCGATGGCGGCCGCGGCGATGCCGAGCAGCGGGCCGGCGGTCAGGGTCTGGGTCCAGTCCTCGGGTGGCATGGGTGTCCTCGTCGACGGTGGGGTGGGCGGTCAGGAGGCGGCGAGCCGTGCCAGCACGGACTCGGCGATCTCCTCGGGCGGCGCGGCGACGTCGACGGCGAGGCCGTCCTCGTCGTCGCCGAGCGGCTCGAGCGTCGCGAGCTGCGACGGCAGCAGCGACGTCGGCATGAAGTGGCCCGAGCGGTGCGCCATGCGCTCGGCGAGCAGCTCGGGCGTGCCGGTCAGGTGGACGAACCGGACGCGCCCGCGCGCCGAGCGCAGCACGTCGCGGTACGAGCGCTTGAGGGCCGAGCACGTGACGACGCCGGGTCGCCCCGCGTCGGCCTCCGCGGTGAGCCAGTCCCGGATCGCGGCGAGCCACGGCGCCCGGTCGGCGTCGGTCAGCGGCGTCCCCGCGCTCATCTTCGCGATGTTCTCCGGGGAGTGGAACTCGTCCGCCTCGGCGTACTCGACGCCCAGCCGGGCCGCGAGGAGCGTCGCGACGGTGGTCTTGCCCGAGCCGGCGACGCCCATGACGACGACGTGCTCGACGTCGAGCCCCGGGGCGGGTGCGGCGGCAACGGGTGCGTGCCGCGGTGTGGTGACGGCGGTGTCCATGCGGGTCGACTTCCGTGTCGGTGATCGGTTCGCACGAGGATGCACGATTGGTATCACCTTTGGCAAGTAATTGGTAGCACCAATTGCGCCGACCGTGGCGCTGGGTAGGCTCCTCGCATGTCGACGCCCGCCCTGCACAGCGCCGTGCTCGACGCTCTCGGGCGGTCGATCACCAGCGGCGACGTCCCGCCGGGCACCTCGCTGACGCTCGAGGCCATCGGCGCGCGGCACGGCGTGTCCCGGACGGTCGCGCGCGAGGTCATGCGCCTCCTCGAGGGCCTCGGCCTGGTCCGCTCCCGCCGGCGCCTCGGGATCGTCGTGCTGCCCATGGAGTCGTGGAACGTGCTCGACCCGCGCGTCATCCGCTGGCGGCTCGAGGGACCGGGCCGCGACGAGCAGCTGCGCACGCTGACCGAGCTGCGGCACGCCGTCGAGCCGCTCGCGGCGGCGGGCGCCGCGCGGCACGCCTCCGACGAGACGCGGGCCGAGCTCGTCGAGCTCGCGGGGCGGATGCGCGTCCTGGGCACCCGCGGCGACCTCACCGAGTTCCTCTCGCTCGACATCCGCATGCACGAGCTCGTGCTGCGCGGCAGCGGCAACGAGATGTTCGGCGCGCTGGCCGGGGTCGTCGCCGCGGTGCTGTCGGGACGGACCCACCTCGGCCTCATGCCGGCGTCGCCCGTGCCCGAGGCGCTCGACCAGCACGAGCAGGTCGCGCGCGCGATCGCCGACCGCGACCCCGTGGCCGCCGAGGCCGCGATGGCCGCGATCGTCGGCGAGGTGCGCCGCGCCCTGACCGAGGACCTGCCGTGACGGTCCTCGTCGACCCGCCGACGTGGCCCGCCCACGGCACGCTCTGGTCGCACCTCGTCTCCGACTCCTCGCTCCACGAGCTGCGCACGTTCGCGCGCGCGGCGGGCGTCCCCGACCGCGGGCTCGACCTCGACCACTACGACGTGCCCGCCGACCGTCACGCCGCGCTCGTCGCCGCGGGGGCGGTCCCGGTGGACGGGCGGGAGCTCGCCCGCCGGCTCGCCGCCTCCGGGCTGCGCGTACCGGGCCGCGAGCGCCGTCGTGCCTCGCGCGCCGCGCTGCTCGCGCGGTGGGCGTCGCTCTGGGCGCCCGACGGCGGCACCCCGGCCCCGGAAGTCCGTGCGGTCGGCGAGGACCTCGTCGACCGGTGGCGCGAGCCGCACCGGGTCTACCACTCGCGGCTGCACCTGGCCGACGCGCTCGACGCGCTCGGCCTCCTCGCACCCGGCGCCTCAGGACGGGCGCCGTGGCACGCCGCCGTCGCCCTGTGGTTCCACGACGCCGTGCACGACGGCGCCACCCCGGACGACGAGGAGCGCTCGGCCGCGCTCGCCCGCGAGCTGCTGCGCCCCCTCGCCACCCGCGACGACGCGGAGGAGGTCGCGCGGCTCGTGCTCCTCACGGCGGGCCACGACCCGGCGCCCGGCGACGAGGCCGGGGCGCTCGTCAGCGACGCCGACCTGGCGATCCTCGGCGCGGCGCCGCCGCGCTACCGGCGCTACGTGCACCAGGTGCGCGCCGAGTACGGCCACGTGCCCGACGACGCCTTCCGGGCCGGGCGCGCCGCCGTGCTCGAGCAGCTCCTCGCGCTGCCCGCGCTCTTCCGCACGCCCGCCGGCCGCGCGCGGTGGGCGGCGGCGGCCGACCGGAACCTGCGCGCCGAGCTGGACGACCTCAGGGCAGGCGGAGCCGCCGCAGCGCGCGAAGCGCGCCCGTGACGACCTGCGACGGCGTCTCGCCGCCGGCCGCGTAGACCGTCTCGAGCGCGACGCCGAACCGCGCCCCGCGCTGGACCGCCACCGTCTGCGCCTCGGTCACGGCCTCGATCGCCTCACGCCCGTGCCGGCGGCCCAGGCCCGACGCCTTGACGCCGCCCATGGGCGCGGCCACCGAGCCCCACGCGGAGCCGTAGCCGTCGTTGATGACGACCGTGCCGGCCTCGACGCGTGCCGCGATCCGGCGGGCGCGCGCGACGTCGACCGACCAGATGCTCGCGTTGAGCCCGTACTGCGTGTCGTTCATGACGCGCACCGCGTCGTCGTCGGACGCGACGCGCGTCACGGTGACGACCGGCCCGAACGTCTCCTCGGTCGCGACGAGCGCGTCGGCGGGGACGTCGTCGAGCACCGTGGGCGCGTAGAAGTACGGGCCGACGTCGGGCCGGTGCACCGCACCCGCGAGGGCCCGGGCGCCCCGGGCGAGCGCGTCGTCCACGTGCCGGGTCACGCGGTCGAGCTGCGCCTGCGAGACGAGCGAGCCGACGTCGGCGGAGTAGTCGAGCCCGGGGCCGAGCCGCAGCTCCTTGACCGCCGCGACGAAGCGTTCGAGGAACGCGTCGGCGACCGCCTCGTGCAGCACGAGCCGCTCGACCGACAGGCACAGCTGGCCCGCGTTGGAGAAGCAGGCCCGCACCGCACCCCGCACGGCCGACGCCAGGTCGGCGTCCGCGGCGACGTAGAGCGGGTTCTTGCCGCCGAGCTCGAGCGTCGTGCCGACGAGCCGCGCCCCGGCGCGGGCCGCGACCGCGCGGCCCGTGGCGGTCGAGCCGGTGAACGCGACGTGGTCGACGTGGTCGACGAGCGCCTCGCCGACCTCTCCCCCGCCCGCGACGACGGTGAACAGGTCGGCCGGCAGGCCGGCGTCCTCGAGCTGCTCGGCGACCCAGAGCGCCGAGAGGGTCGTCTGGGGGTCGGGCTTGAGCACGACGGCGTCGCCCGCGAGCAGGGCGGGCACGGCGTCGGCCAGCGCGAGCGTCAGCGGGTAGTTCCACGCCGCGACGACGCCCACGACTCCGACCGGGCGCCGGTGGACGCGCACCCCCGTGACCAGCGGCATCATGCCGGGCACCCGGCGGTCGACCAGGTAGCGCGGGCCGCGCACCGCGTAGTGGCGCGTCACCTGCGCGACGTCGCCGACCTCCTCGAACGCGCTGCGCCGAGCCTTGCCCGACTCCATCTGGACGAGGTCGAGGATCTCGGACTGCCGCTCGAGCACGAGCGCGCCGAGCCGGTCGAGCACCGCGGCGCGCTCGCGCACGGGCACGCGCGCCCACGCGCGCTGCGCGACCCGGGCACGCCGGACCGCCGCCGCGACGTCGGCCGCGGACGACAGCGGGATCGACGTCAGCGGCGCGCCGGTGAACGGGTGGACCGGGCGGTGCGTGCCGGCGTCGTGCGACGTGGCGACGCGGGCGACGAGGGGGGCCACCGCCTCGGGCTCGAGGACGTACGTGGACGTGGGCAGCTCCGGGTCGACGAGGTCGTCCAGAGCGCCGTCGCTCTCGTGCGCAGATGGCATGCCGTCACCCTATGCGCAGGAGGTGACAGCCCCGGGCGACGATCGGGGGCGAATCGGGCGTCGTTCGCTCTCAGCGGGACGCCGGCCCCGCGCTCACCGCGGCTGGTACGGGGAGAGCACGACCTCGACGCGCTGGAACTCCTTGAGGTCGGAGTACCCGGTCGTGGCCATCGCGCGGCGCAGCGCGCCGACGAGGTTCGTGGTGCCGTCGGCCTGACGCCCCGGCCCGAACAGGATCTCCGACAGCGTCCCGGCGGTGCCGACCGCCACGCGCTCGCCGCGCGGCAGCTGCGGGTGGTGCGCCTCCGAGCCCCAGTGCCAGCCCTTGCCCGGCGCCTCCGCGGCACGGGCCAGCGCGGCGCCGAGCATGACGGCGTCCGCGCCGCACGCGACCGCCTTGACGATGTCGCCCGAGCGGCCGACGCCGCCGTCGGCGATGACGTGCACGTAGCGGCCGCCCGACTCGTCGAGGTAGTCGCGGCGCGCGGCCGCGACGTCGGACACGGCCGTGGCCATGGGCGCGTGGATGCCGAGGCTCACGCGGGTCGTGTGCGCGGCGCCGCCGCCGAAGCCCACGAGCACGCCCGCGGCGCCGGTGCGCATGAGGTGCAGCGCCGCGGTGTAGGTCGAGGCGCCGCCGACGACGACGGGCACGTCGAGCTCGTAGATGAACCGCTTGAGGTTGAGGGGCTCGGCGTTGCCCGAGACGTGCTCGGCCGAGACCGTGGTGCCGCGGATGACGAAGAGGTCGACGCCCGCGTCGACGACCGTCTGGTAGAACTCCTGGGTCCGCTGCGGCGACAGTGCGCCGGCGACCGTGACGCCCGCGGCGCGGATCTCCTTGAGGCGCTGCGTGATGAGCTCGGGCTTGATCGGCTCGGCGTAGATCTCCTGCATCCGGCGCGTCGCCCGCTCGGCCGGCAGGTCGCGGATCTCGGCGAGCAGCGGCTCGGGCGACTCGTAGCGCGTCCACAGGCCCTCGAGGTCGAGCACGCCCAGGCCGCCGAGGTTGCCCAGCGCGACGGCCGTGTCCGGGCTCATCACCGAGTCCATGGGCGCCGCGACGATGGGCAGCTCGAAGTGGTAGGCGTCGATCTGCCAGCCGACCGAGACGTCCTTCGGGTCGCGCGTGCGCCGCGAGGGCACCACCGCGATGTCGTCGAAGGAGTACGCGCGACGTCCGCGCTTTCCGCGCCCGATCTCGATCTCGTTGCTCACCGCTCCAGCCTACCGGGGCTCGCCCGCACGGCCGCGACCGCGCGGCCGCACCGCCGTACCTCGGACGAGGACGGGCGCTGTCGGTGGTGCGTGGCACAGTCGGGCCCGGCAGCGCGACGAGGGTCGCGGAGGCACGCGAGGAGAGCACCATGGACGAGTCGACGGCGGTCGCGGTGGAGGCGGACGCGGGCTGGGCGACCGGCCCGCTCCTGGGCTTCGACACCGAGACGACGGGGCTCGACGTCGCGTCCGACCGCGTCGTGACCGCCGCGCTGGTCCTGCGCGTGCCGGGCGTGCGGACCGAGGTGCGCACCTGGCTGCTCGACCCGGGCGTGGAGATCCCGCCCGAGGCCACGGCCATCCACGGCATCACGACGGCGCACGCGCGCGAGCGCGGGCACCCGCCGGCCGAGGCTCTCGACGAGATCGCGTCCGTGCTCACGTACCACGTGCGCCGGGGCGTTCCCGTCGTCGCGTACAACGCGGCGTTCGACCTGTCGCTGCTCGACGCCGAGCTCGCGCGCCACGGGCTGCCCACCGTGCCCGACCGCCTCGGCCGCCCGGTCGGCCCGGTTCTCGACCCGCTCGTCATCGACCGCTGGCAGGACGCCGACCGCGAGGGCAAGCGCCGCCTGGGCGACCTGTGCGCGCTGTACGGGGTGGTCGGCGACGGCGACCTCCACAGCGCCGACGTCGACGCCCTCGCGACGCTCGACGTGCTCGCCGCCCTGCTGACGCGCTACCCGCACCTGCGCGCGACCGCGCTCGAGGCGCTGCACGTCGCCCAGGCCGGCGTCCACCGGGACTGGGCCGCGTCGGTCGACGCGTCGCCCGCCTGGCCGTGCGAGCCGCCGTCGGGCGCCGTCCCGGCCTGACGGCGGGCCGGCCGCCTGACGGCGGGCCGGCCACCGGGCGGGTGGCCGGCCGCGCGCGGCGTCAGCCCGGGTAGACCGCGTCGACCTCGACCTCGACGAGCCACCCGTCGACGGGCAGGTTCTCGATCTCGAGCGCGAACCGCGAGGGGCGCGCGGGGTTGACCACCATCGGCGCCGTCGGCCTCGACCCGAGCTGCACGGTCATCGGCTCGCCCGTGGACAGGTTCGTGTTGGCGAAGAACTGGCGGTAGGCGCGGTTCCAGCCCGCGAAGTCCATCTTCTCCTCGCCCGCCGGGTTCTGGAGGAACACGCGCATCGAGACGACGTCGTCGTAGGACAGGCCGGCCCGCTCGAGGTTCTCCCCGATGCGCATGAGCACGTTGATCCCCTGGGCCTCGGTGAGGGTGACCCCGGCGGGCAGCTCGCCTCCCGGGAAGACGTCGGTCGGGATGTAGCGCTCCTCGGTCGTGACGCCCGGGGCGGTGTTCATCGCCGACGGCCCGAGCCCGGACGACTTGTACCAGGCGACGTTCTTCCCGATCGCCACGCCGTTGGCGATCATCGGCGTGTCTCCGGTGACGAACGAGAACGCCTCGGTCGGCGCCGGCCGGAACAGCGTGCCGGCCGCGAACGCGGTGCCCGGGATCGCGACGGCGGCGGTGGCCACCACGGCGGCGACGACCTTGGTGCGGTTCTTCATGCGGGTCCTCCAGACGGGGAGCGCGGGCGCCCGTGGGGCGTCCGGGGTGCGACGGGGTCCTCGAGGGACCTGCTGGCGAGCCGACCGTAGGCAGGCGCCGTTTCGGCCCGATGAACGGGCCGGGTCGGTCTCGCTACGCCGCGGCCGCCCGACGGCCGCCCCGTCACCGCCGGAGCACGGGAACCCGGGGAACGCCGTCACCTGCGGAAACGCACGTGTTACCGACGGCAACCGACCCGCAACGCGGCCGACCCACGAGGGTCATGCCCGCCCCCTAGCGTCCGGACCGGTGCTGACGACGGCTCCCGGCACGAGGGCCCGGGGACCGCCGTCCGTCAGGCCGAACGACAGGAGAGGTGGTAGCCCGTGGTCACCGAGAAGAGCCCGTCCGGCGTCTCTCGCCGCAACTTTCTCCAGGCGGTCGGCGTCGGCTCGAGCGCCGGCGTCATGTTCGCGACGATGGGGGCGATGGGCCTGGCGCCGACCGCCGCCGCCCAGCCGCCGAGCACGTCGTGGGTCGCCCCGCTGCGCAGCGACTTCACGCTGACCGGCCGCGCAGCCAGGAAGGTCGTCGTCGTGGGCGCCGGCCCGGCCGGCCTCGCGTCGGCCTACGAGCTGCAGAAAGCCGGCTACCAGGTCACGGTCCTCGAGGCGCGGCACCGCCCGGGCGGCCGCACGCTGACGATCCGCGGCGGCGACTCCGAGACCGACGTCGACGGCGTCACGCAGACCGCGCGGTTCGACGACGGCGTCTACATGAACGCGGGCGCCGCCCGCATCGCGCAGTGGATGGTCACCATGGACTACATCCGCGAGCTCGGCGTGCCGTACGAGGTGTTCACCAACATGAACGCCGACGCCTACATCTACAACGAGCGCTCGGGCGCGACCCCGGGCAACCCGATCCGCAACCGCACGGCCAAGGCGGACCTCTTCGGCTACGTCTCCGAGCTGCTGACGCTCGCCACGAACCAGGGTGCGCTCGACCAGGAGCTCACGGCGGAGGACAAGGAGAACCTGCGCTCGTTCCTGCGCAGCTGGGGCTCCCTCCAGCCCGACGGCCGGTACCGGGGCGGCAACAACCGCGGCTTCGAGGTGTACCCCTCGGCGTGGAACGAGCACGGCACGCCGCTGCCCGGTCCCGGCACGGTGTCCGAGGTGCTCGCCTCGCGCGTCGGGCAGTACTTCCCGTTCGAGCTGAACTGGGAGCAGGCCATGCTCATGTTCCAGCCCAAGGGCGGCATGGACACGATCTACCGCTCCATGGTCGAGGCCATCGGCAAGCAGAACGTGAAGTTCCGCTCACCCGTGACCGGCGTCGAGAACACGGCGAGCGGCGTGCGGGTCACCTACACCGCGAGCAACGGGCACGCCCGCCAGATCGAGGCCGACTTCGCGATCGTCGCGGCGCCGCCCTTCGTGATGCGCCGGTGGTCGAGCAACTGGGGGCCCGACGTCGACGCCGCGCTCGGGGAGTTCACGGCCGGCTCGCCCGCCGGGAAGATCGGGCTCCAGTACGCGTCCCGGTTCTGGGAGGACGACCACCGGATCTTCGGCGGCATCACCGAGACCGACATGGACCTGTCCAAGATCTGGTACCCGTCGTACGGCTACGGCGAGCGCAAGGGCCTCGTCATCGGCTACTACAACACCGGCGCGAACGCGCGCGCGTACGCGGACATGACGCCGAAGCAGCGCGAGCTGCGCGCCGTCGAGCAGGGCGTGAAGATCCACGGCGAGAAGTACCGCACCGAGCTGGAGAGCTCGTTCTCGATCGCCTGGCACAAGGTCCCCTACATCGAGGGCGCGTGGGCCTTCCCGAACACGCAGTCCGCGGGCTTCAAGCTCCTGCAGCAGGGCGCGGGCAACGTCTACTTCGCCGGCGACTGGATGTCGGAGATCTCCGCGTGGCAGCACGGCGCCTTCTGGTCCGCGCGGTACGCGGTGCAGGCGCTGCACACCCGCGTCATGACGACCTGACCCGCACGCGGCGCGCACGCACGAGGCCCGGCCCTCGCCCTCTCGTCGGGGGCGGGACCGGGCCTCGGCGCGTCTCAGGAGACCTTGTAGTTCGGGGCCTCGACGGTCATCTGGATGTCGTGCGGGTGGCTCTCCTTGAGCGAGGCCGACGTGATCCGCACGAACCGGCCCTTGGCCTGCAGCTCGGGGATCGTGCGCGCGCCCACGTAGAACATCGTCTGGTGCAGGCCGCCCACGAGCTGGTGCGCCACGGTCGACAGCGTGCCCTTGTACGGCACCTGGCCCTCGACGCCCTCGGGGACGATGAGGTCGTCGCTCGTGACCTCGGCCTGGAAGTAGCGGTCCTTGGAGTACGACTTCTTGCCGCGCGACGACATCGCGCCCATCGAGCCCATGCCGCGGTAGGCCTTGTACTGCTTGCCGTTGACGAGGATCGTGTCGCCCGGCGCCTCCTCGGTGCCGGCGAGCATCGACCCGAGCATGACGGACTCGGCGCCGGCGACGATCGCCTTGCCGATCTCGCCCGAGTGCCGCATCCCGCCGTCGGCGATGACCGGGATGCCCGCGGGCTTCGCCGCGAGCGACGCCTCGTACACCGCCGTGACCTGCGGGACGCCGACGCCGGTCACGACGCGCGTCGTGCAGATCGAGCCCGGGCCGACGCCCACCTTGATCGCGTCGGCACCGGCGTCGACGAACGACTGGGCGCCCTCGCGCGTCGCCACGTTGCCGCCGATGACCTGGACGTGCCGCGTGGCGGGGTCGGTCTTGAGGCGCCGGACCATGTCGATGAGCAGGCGGACGTTGCCGTGCGCGGTGTCGGCGACGAGCACGTCGACGCCGGCCTCGATGAGCGTCGTCGCGCGCAGCCAGGCGTCGCCGAAGTAGCCGATCGCGGCGCCGACCATGAGGCGGCCCTGGCCGTCCTTGGAGGCGTGGGGGAACTGCTCGGACTTCACGAAGTCCTTGACGGTGATGAGGCCGGCGATGCGGCCCTCGTCGTCGACGAGCGGCAGACGCTCGAGCTTGTGCTTGCGCAGCAGCGCGGTGGCGTCCTCGCGCGAGATGCCGGCCCGGCCCGTGATGAGCGGCTGCGGCGTCATGACCTCGGAGACCTTCGTCGTCGCCCACTCGGCCACGGGCGTGAAGCGCAGGTCGCGGTTGGTCACGATGCCGATGAGCCGGTCGTCGGCGTCGACCACGGGGAAGCCGGAGATGCGGTACTCGCCCGCGAGCTTGTCGAGCTGCTCGAGCGTCGCGTCGGGGCCGATCGTGACCGGGTTGGAGATGATGCCGGTCTGCGTCCGCTTGACGAGGTCGACCTGGTACGCCTGGTCCTCGATCGACAGGTTGCGGTGCAGCACGCCGAGCCCGCCCTGACGCGCCATCGCGATCGCCATGCGCGACTCGGTGACGGTGTCCATCGCCGCGGACACGAGCGGCACCTTGAGCGAGATCTCGCGCGTGAGGCGCGACGTCGTGTCGATCTCCGAGGGCGCCAGGTCGGAGTACCCGGGAAGGAGGAGGACGTCGTCGTAGGTGAGCCCGAGGAAGCCGAAGGGGTCGTGCTGCGGGGTCGAGGCCGTCATGACAGGAGTCTACGTTCCCGGGCCGCCGCCTATTCCCGGCCTCCGCGCCTTGGCAGAGCTCAGCAGAGCCCGCTGTCGGCCGAGGCTGCGGTTCCGCTGCGGGCGAGTGCCTCGCCCCTCACCCTCCGCTGCACCTCCGCCTCAGCCGACGACGGCGAGCACCTCGTGCAGCAGTCCTGTGAACGACCTCACACGCTGGACCGTCGGCGCGAGGGGCAGCTCGCTCGCCGCGTCGTCGCGACGGAGCCCGACGAACATCGGCAGCTCGGGGAACCCGTCGTGCACGGCGCGCACGACGTCGAGGTCCGGGCGCCGCTGCGTCGTCGCGAGCACGACGGCGGCCGGGCGCACCATGGTCACGAGCTCGAGCGACCGGTGCGTGCTGGCCGGGCCCGTGACGATGCGGGCCGTGGCGCCCTTGGCCGCGAGCGCCGCCGCGAGCGCGTGCGCCGAGAGCGGGACGACCTCCTCGGGCGCGGCGAAGATGAGCACGATCTTGCGCATGCGGCTCGGGTGGTTGGGCGGCGGCCCGCCCGCCGCGACGACGGCCTGCTCGTGGTCCTCGGTGAAGTCGCGCAGGGCCTGCAGCGCGGCCGTCGCGAGCACCACCTCGGGGACCGCTCCCGGTCCGGCGAGCACGGTCCGCTGCGCGACGCGCTGCCACGCCGGCTCGACGAGCTGGGTCCACCACACCGCCGGGTCGCCGTGCGCGCCCAGCCGCAGGAGGTCGTCGCACCGGGCCTGGTCGTAGGCGATCGCGGCGTCGACGACGTCGGACACGCGCGCGGACGCGCTGCCGGGCGACGACGGCGCGGGCGTCTGCGCGGCGAGTCCGCCCGCTCCCCCGCCGGGCAGGGCGCGCAGGTGCGCCCGGCCGGGACGCGGCTCCTCGGCCGGAGCCGAGCTGCCGTCGTCGTCGGCACGGGGGGTCTCGGCGGCCTGCGTCGCGGACTCGAGCTCCTCGACGTCGGCGTCGAGCGCGGCGCGCGCCGCGTCGACCGGCGCCACGCCCTCGAGGGTGAGCCGTCGCATGACGAGGAGCCGCGCCACGTCCTCGGGCGTGTACCGGCGGTGGGAGCCCGCGGTCCTGCCGGACGGTCCCAGACCGTAACGGCGGTCCCACGTGCGCAGGGTTGCCGGTGCGACGCCCAGGCGCCGCGCGACGGCCGCGACGGCGAGCCCTGGGCTCGCCGTCCGGGACCCGCCCGACGTCGACACGGGTCGGGAAGGGGTCATGGCTCGATTCTGCCCAGGGGTGACGCATGCCGCCACCTCGACGGCCCGACGCGTCCGGAACCCGTGGTGGGACCGCGGCAGAACCTCTTCATCCCGCGCGCACAACCGCGTCATCATCGCGCCACATGCGTGTCATCGGCGCACGAACGATCAGTTCACGATCGTTTTCCGGCGGAGGGTTGAACAACCTCTGCACAACTTGTAGGTTGTTCGACATGACGGAGATCTCGAGGCTTCCCGGGCCGGTGATGGAGCTGTGGGAGTGGCAGTACCAGGGAGCGTGCCGAGACGCGGACGACACCCTGTTCTTCCACCCCGAGGGTGAGCGCGGGTCGACCCGCCGCCGCAGGGCGGAGGCGGCCAAGGCGATCTGCTACACCTGCCCCGTGATGATGCAGTGCCGTGAGCAGTCGCTGCGCGTCCGCGAGCCGTACGGCGTGTGGGGCGGCCTGAGCGAGGACGAGCGCGCCGCGATCCTCGCCGGCCGCGACAAGAAGGCCGTCTGAGACAGCGCGAAGGCCCCGCACCGACGAGGGTGCGGGGCCTTCGTGATTCGTCGGGACGTCAGCCCGGGCGTGAGCCGGGGCGACGGCCCGAGAGCTCGAGTCAGACGACGACGGCGAGGATGTCGCGCGCCGAGAGCACCAGGTACTCCTCGCCGCCGTACTTCACCTCGGTGCCGCCGTACTTGCTGTAGATGACCTTGTCGCCGACCTTGACGTCGACCGGGATGCGGTTGCCCTTGTCGTCGAACCGGCCGTCGCCGACCGCCAGGACCTCGCCCTCCTGGGGCTTCTCCTTGGCGGTGTCCGGGATGACCAGGCCGGAAGCGGTCGTGGTCTCGGCCTCGATGGCCTTGACGACGATCCGGTCCTCGAGCGGCTTGATGGGGACCGACACGTCGGACCTCCTCTTTCGCTGTGACTGTGCGTGCGTGGACTAGTCGCGCCCGGAGGCTGGCCGTCGTCGCGGGTGCCGGCACAGCGCGCGTGCGCTACAACAAATCTAGGCATCGCGTTAGCACTCCGGCAAGTCGAGTGCCAGCACCACCTGTCAGAAAGGTGGTGGGCCAGGGCCCACCACCTTTCTGACACGATGGCGGGATGGATCGCGCGACGCTGAGCAAGCTGCTCAGCCCCGACGGCTGGGCCCTGCTCGGCGCCCTCCCCCCGTACGACGAGAAGACCGCCATGGCCCTGGCGACCCGGCTGCGCGACGCCGGCGTCGACCCCGACCTCGCCGCCGCGGCCCTGACGCAGACCCGGCTGCGCGCCAAGGCACGCACCAAGCTCGGCGACTTCGCCGACGGCATGCTGTTCACGCCCGACGGCGTCGAGCAGGCGACGCGGCTCGTGGTCGCCGCGACCCACGCCCGCCGCTACCTCGGCGCGGGCGTCACCAAGGTCGCCGACCTGACGTGCGGCGTCGGCGCGGACGCCCTGGCCTTCGCCGGGGTCGGGCTGCAGGTGCTCGCGGCCGACGTCGACGAGGTCACCGCGGCGCTCGCGACCGTCAACCTGCGCCACTTCCCGGAGGCCGAGGTGCGGCACGCCGACGGCCTGTCGCTCGACCTCGTCGCGGAGGGCGTCGACGGCGTGTACGCGGACCCGGCGCGCCGCACGCGCGGCGGGCGGCGGATCTTCGACCCCCGTGCCTACGCGCCGCCGCTCGACGCGGTGTGGGCGCTGCGCGACGAGGTCCCCGCGGTCGGCATCAAGGTCGGCCCCGGGATCCCGCACCAGGGCCTGCCCGCCGACGCCGAGGCGCAGTGGGTCTCGGTCGACGGCGACGTGGTCGAGGCCGGCCTGTGGTTCGGCCCGCTCGCGCCCGCGGGTCCGGGCAGGTCCGCGCTCGTCGTGCGCACCTCCGGGGACGGCACGCCGGGCGGGTCGCGCACCGCGACGCGCGTGCTGCGGGCCGCGCCCGACGACGCGGAGCTCGTGCCCGACGTCGGGCCCGTCGGCGCGTACCTCTACGAGCCCGACGGCGCGGTCATCCGCGCCGGGCTCGTGGCGCACGCGGCCGCCGAGCTCGGGGGCCGCCTCGTCGACCGGACCATCGCCTACGTGACGACCGACGCCCCGGCGGACGCGCCGTCGTCGGGACCCGCGATCGCCACGGGCTACCGTGTGCTCGACGTCCTGCCGTTCAACCTCAAGCGGCTCAAGGCGTACCTGCGCGAGCGCGGCGTCGGGCGCCTGACGATCAAGAAGCGGGGCACCGCCGTCACGCCCGAGCAGCTGCGGGCCCAGCTGTCGCCCAAGGGCGATGCGGCCGCGACGCTCGTGCTGACGCGCGTGAACGGTGCCCAGCACGTGCTCGTCGTCGACCCCCTGGGATAGCGCACGCACCGGGCGCACGGCGCGCCGCGCCGTGGAAGCATGGCCGCATGGTGCTGGAGTTCGCCCGGTCGGAGCGCTCGACGGTGGGCCTCGAGTGGGAGCTCGCGCTCGTCGACGCCGACTCGGGCAACCTGCGCCAGGTGGCACCCGCCGTCATCGACGCGCTCGGCGCCGAGCTGCAGGAGGGCCGGGTCAAGCCGGAGTTCCTGCGCAACACGATCGAGGTCATCAGCGACGTGTACCGGACGGTCGGCGAGGCGGTCGAGGACCTCGAGGAGGGCATCGCCGCGATCCGCGCCGTGACCGACCCCATGCGCGTCGAGCTCATGTGCGCGGGCACCCACCCGTTCGCGCACTGGTCGCAGCAGAAGGTGACGGACAAGCGGCGCTACACGACGATCCTCGACCGGGCGCAGGTCTGGGGCCGGCAGATGCTCATCTACGGCGTCCACATGCACGTCGGCGTCGAGGACCGCGACAAGGTGCTCCCGATCGTCAACGCGATGCTCGTCTACGTGCCGCACCTGCAGGCGCTGTCGGCGTCGTCGCCGTTCTTCGGCGCGGACGACACCGGCTACGCGTCGATGCGCGCGCTGCTCTTCCAGCAGTTGCCGACCGCCGGGCTGCCGTACCAGTTCCGCACCTGGGCCGAGCTCGAGCGCTACGTCGACGACATGCTGCGCACGGGCGTCATCGACGAGTTCAACGAGGTGCGCTGGGACGTGCGGCCCGCGCCGCGCTTCGGCACGGTCGAGGTGCGGGTGTGCGACGGCGTGTCGAACGCGCGCGAGCTCGGCGCCCTCTCGGCGCTCGTGCACTGCCTGGTCGAGCACCTGTCGACCCGGATCGACGCCGGCGAGACGCTACCCACCATGCCCCCGTGGTACGTGCACGAGAACAAGTGGCGCGCCGCCCGCTACGGCATGGACGCGATCATCATCCTCGACGACGAGGGTCGCGAGGAGCTCGTGACCGACGCCGTCGAGCGCCTCCTGGGCGAGCTCGAGCCCGTCGCCGAGCGGCTCGGGTGCGCGACCGAGCTCGGTCACGTGCGCGAGATCGTGCGCACCGGCGCGTCCTACCAGCGCCAGCGCGCGGTGGCCGCCGCGCACGGCGGCGGCGCCGACGGGCTCGAGGCGGTCGTCGCCTCGCTCGTCGCCGAGCTGCGTGCCGGCCACCCGCTCCCCGCCCCCGCGAGGTAGCGCCCGTTCCCGCGAGGTAGCGCTGCGCGGCGCGAGGTAGCGCGGCCTGCGCGCTACCTCGCCGGACCGAGCGCTACCTCGGCGATCAGACGGTGATCGTCGTCAGCGGCATGGAGGAGTCGACGGGGATGTCGAGGTCCGACGGCGGCAGCCCGGCGCGCACGACGGCGGACCCGAGCGCGGCGACCATCGCACCGTTGTCCGTGCACAGGCGGATGGGCGGGATGCGCAGCTCGATCCCCGCCTCGGCGCAGCGCTTGGCCGCCATCTCGCGCAGCTGGCTGTTCGCGGAGAAACCGCCGCCGATGACGAGGGTGCCGACGTCGTGCTGGCGGCAGGCCGCGATCGTCTTCGCGGTGAGCACGTCGGCGACGGCCTCGGCGAACGAGGCCGCGACGTCGGCGACGGGAACCTCGCGCCCGGCGTCGACGCACGACTCGACCCACCGGGCCACCGCCGTCTTGAGCCCGGAGAACGAGAAGTCGTACGCGTGCTTCTCCTGGTCCTTCGGCGCGGTGAGGCCACGGGGGAACCGGATCGCCTCGGGGTCGCCCTCGCGCGCGAGACGGTCGACGTGCGGGCCGCCGGGGTACGGCAGCCCGAGCAGGCGCCCGACCTTGTCGAACGCCTCGCCCGCCGCGTCGTCGAGGGTCGAGCCGAGCTCGGTGACGTCGGTCGCGATGTCGTCGACGAGCAGCAGCGAGCTGTGCCCGCCCGAGACGACGAGCGCCATGCTGCGCTCGGTGAAGGGACCGTCGACGAGCTGGTTGACCGCCGCGTGCCCGATGACGTGGTTGATCCCGTAGAGCGGCTTGCCGAGCCCGATCGACAGCGCCTTGGCCGCGGACGCGCCGATGGTCAGCGGCCCGACGAGGCCCGGGCCGGCCGTGACGGCGATCGCGTCGACCTCGGAGAGGTCGACGTCCGCCTCGCCCAGGGCCCTGCGGATCGTGGGGACCATCGCCTCGAGGTGGGCGCGGCTCGCCACCTCGGGGATGATCCCGCCGTAGCGCGCGTGCTCGTCCATGGAGGATGCGACGGCGTCGAACAGCAGCTCGTCGCCGCGGACGAGCGCGACGCCCGTCTCGTCGCACGAGGTCTCGATGCCGAGGACCAGAGGGTCCCCGCCGGTCGGATCAGCCATGGCCCCCATTCTCCCCCACGCCGCGCGACGGGTCCGCACGCGTGAGGGACGTCACGGTTGAACGTGGAATCATGCACACGCATGGAGTGGTTGCGAGCAACCATGACGACCCTGATCGAGACCGCGCCCCTCGCCATCGCCGAGGAGGCCGCCGACGTCATCTTCCGCACCGCCCGCACGACGTCGCGGTGGACCGACGCCGAGGTCACCGACGCGCAGCTCGAGGCCGCGTGGGACCTGGCCAAGATGGGCCCGACCGCGATGAACACGCTGCCCCTGCGCATCCTCGTCGTGCGATCGCCCGAGGCCAAGGCCCGCCTCGTGGCCCACATGGCCGACGGCAACAAGGCCAAGGTCGAGGCCGCCCCGGTCTCCCTCGTGCTCGCGGCGGACCCCGCGTTCCACGAGCACCTCGACACCCTCTTCCCCGCGTACCCGGGCATCCGCGAGCAGCTCGCGCCCGCCGTCGAGACCCGTGAGCAGATGGCCCACGCCAACGCGCACCTGCAGGCGGGCTACCTCATCGTCGCGCTGCGCGCCGTCGGGCTGGCCGCCGGCCCGATGAACGGCATGGACGCCGCGGGCGTCGACCGCGAGTTCTTCGCCGAGACGGGCTGGAGGTCGTTCCTGATCGTCAACGTCGGCGTGGCCGACGGCGAGGGCTCGCCGTACCCGCGCAACCCGCGCCTGTCGTTCGACCAGGTCGCGCGCACGGTCTGACGCGCGAACGCTGTGGGCATGATTTCTGGCCCGCTTCGTCCGGATGATCCGGACGAAGCGGGCCAGAAATCATGCCCACAGCGCTATCGGGAGCTACGGGCGGGCGCCCGTCGCGACGGGGCGGCCCGGGTCGTTGGACCACTGCGACCACGAGCCCGGGTAGAGCGCGGCCCCGACGCCGAGGGTCGCGAGCGCCGCGACCTCGTGCGCCGCGGTCACGCCCGAGCCGCAGTACACCCCGACCGGGGCCCCCGGCTCCACGCCGAGCTCGCTGAAGCGCTCGCGCAGGGCGTCGTCGCCGAGGAAGCGTCCGTCGTCGGACAGGTTGTCCGTGGTCGGCGCGCACAGCGCCCCCGGCACGTGGCCCGCGCGCGGGTCGACCGGCTCCACCTCTCCGCGGTACCGCTCGGCCGCGCGCGCGTCGAGCAGCACGCCGTACCCGGGCAGCTCGGCCGCCTCGTCGGCCTCGATCACCGGCATGTGGCCCGGCCGGGCGACGAGGTCACCGCGCGCGTGCGTCACCTCACCGACCTCGAGCGGCAGGCCCGCGCGCTCCCAGGCCGCGAGGCCGCCGTCGAGGATGCGCACCTCGCGGTGCCCGAAGTACCGCAGCAACCACCACGCGCGCGCGGCCGACGTGCCGGAGACCGCGTCGTAGACGACGACGCGCGAGCCCGAGCGCACGCCCCAGCGCCGCGCGGCCTCCTGGAAGGACGCGGCGGACGGCAGCGGGTGGCGCCCGAGCGCTGGCGAGGGCGACGCGGACAGCTCGGTCTCGAGGTCGACGTAGACCGCGCTCGGCAGGTGGCCCGCGAGGTACTGCCTGTGCCCGTCGGACACCCCGAGCGCCCACCGCACGTCGAGCAGCACGGGCGCCCCCTCCGCCGGGTCGGGCCCGTCGCCGAGGTGCAGGTCGGCCGCGAGGTGCCCGACGTCGACCAGGATCTCGTCGCGTGGTGTGCTCATGCCGCGTCCCCCTGGGGTGCGTCGGGCCCGGGCCGACCGTGCCCGGAGGCCGACAGGTCGAGGCGCATCGTGTACGCGTCCTTGTCCTCGGGCTGGTAGTAGCGCCTGCGCAGGCCGATCTGCTCGAAGCCGAACGCCCGGTACAGCGCCAGGGCCGGCTCGTTGTCGACCCGCACCTCGAGCAGCACCGCGCTCGCGCCGAGCTGGCGCGAGCGGTCCACGAGCGCGCGCAGCAGCTCGCGCCCGACGCCGAGGCGCTGGTACTCGGGGTCGACGCCGATCGTCATGACCTGGGCGACGTCGCCGTCGAACCAGAGGCCGGCGTAGCCGATGACCGGGCGGCGCCCCGCGCCGTATCGCATGGCCTCGGGTCCCGCGAGCTCGGCGACGACGTACCAGCGACCGAGCCCGGCGAGCTCGTCCGCGAGCATGCCGTAGGTCCATGCGCCCGCCCCGAAGAGGACCCGCTCGAGCTCGAGGACCCGGTCGAAGTCCGCGCTCCGCAGCGGGCGCAGGCGGAAGCGCGGCTGCTCGCTCACGGCGCTCCTCCGGCCGCGGGCAGCACCCGCTTGACGCCCGCCGGCTCCTGGACGTCCGGGCGCCGCAGGTACAGCGGCTCGGTGGGCAGGTCCTCGCCCGCGGCGCGGCGCGCGAGGGCGACGCGCGCCAGGATGGTCGCATCGGGCACGAGCGGCGCGTCCTCGGCGACCGGCAGCTCGTCGGCGTAGAGCGCCGCGCCCTCGCCGACGACGACGAGGCGCCCGCCCGGCTCGGCCGGCGGCGCCCCGAGCTGCGCCGCGGCGACCTCGGCCGCGCGGGCGACGTCGGGCCCGGCGAGCGTCTCGACGACGGGCACGCCGTGCGCGCCCTCGTGCGCGACGACGCGGTAGCGGGCCCAGTAGACCTCCTTGCGGCGAGCGTCGGTCGCGGCGAGCACCTCGTCGCCGGGCGCCAGGCCGAGGTCCGCGACCGCCTGGACGGCGAGCGCGTCGATGCTCGGGACGCCGAGCACCTCGATCCCCAGGCTCAGCGCGAGCGTCCGCGCGGTGACGAGCCCGACGCGCAGGCCCGTGAACGGCGCCGGTCCGGTCCCGGCCACGACGGCGGTGAGGTCGGTGCGGTCGAGCCCCGCCTCGTCGAGCACCGCGGTGATGAGCGGCGCGAGCGACTCGGCGTGGCGCCGCCGCTCGTCGGAAGCGCGGGCGGCGAGGCGACCGCCGTCGTCGCCGGTGAGCGCGACGGTGACGGCGGCGGACGTGTCGAGAGCGAGAACTGCCACGCGCCAAGCCTACTTTTCTAGCGCGCCAGCAGTGCGGCGAGGTCGACGCCGGCCCACCGGGCCCCGACGCCGCGCAGCGTGGCGTGCCGGGTCCCGGCCTCCGGTTCGTCGGCGGAGACGTCGCCGCCGCGCGGGCGCTCGAGGTCGATCTCGAGCCGGTCCTCGGTGAGCGCCTCGGCCAGCCCGCGGCCCCACTCGACGACGGTGACGGACTCGTCGAGCGACGAGTCGAGGTCCAGCGCGTCGAGCTCGTCGAGGCCGCCGAGGCGGTAGGCGTCGACGTGCACGAGCGCGGGCCCGCGCGACCCGTCCTCGCGCGGCAGCGGCGGGTGCTCGCGCGCGACGATGAACGTCGGGGACGCGACCTGGCCCCGCACGCCGAGCGCGGCGCCCAGGCCCTGGGTCAGCGTCGTCTTGCCCGCGCCCAGGTCGCCCGTGAGGATCACGAGGTCCCCGGCCCGCAGGATGCCGGCGAGCGCGGCGCCGAGCGCCTTGGTCGACTCGGCGTCCGGCAGGTCGAGCTCGGCCTGTGCGACGACGTCGCTCACGGTTGCACGTCCTTCCCCGCGTAGGTGCGCGGCACGCGCGCACCGATCCGCGTCACGATCTCGTAGCTGATGGTTCCGGCGGCCTCGGCCCAGTCCTGGGCGTTCGGCACGGTGGCCCCGTGCGCGACGCCCTCGGACGCGCCGAACAGCGTCGCGACGTCGCCCGGGCGCTCGGTCGCGTCGGGGCCGAGGTCGAGCACGACCTGGTCCATGCACACCCGCCCCGCGATGCGCAGCACGCGACGCGCGTCGCCGCTGCCGACGGCGACCGGGCCGCCCACGCCGGCCGACCCGCCCGACGCGTGCCGGGGGATCCCGTCGGCGTACCCGAGCGGGACGAGCCCGAGCACCGTGTCGCGCGGCGTCGTGTACAGGTGACCGTAGGAGACGCCCTCGCCCGCGGGGACCGCCTTGACGTTCCCGAGGCGCGCCTCGAGCGTCATGGCCGGTCGCAGGCCGTACGCCCCGGGCGGACCGAGCTGCGGCACCGGCGACAGTCCGTAGACGGCGATGCCGGGCCGCACCAGGTCGTGGTGCACCTCGGGCGCGGTGAGGGTCGCCGCCGAGTTGGCGAGGTGGCGCACCTCGGGCCGCAGCCCGGCGGCCGCGACCGCACGCGCCGCGTCGTCGAACGCCGCGGCCTGCCGCGCGACCGACGGGTGGCCCGGCTCGTCCGCGCACGCGAGGTGGGAGAAGACGCCGACGACGCGCACCTCGCCCGAGGCCTCGAGGGTCGCGAGCCGGCGCACGACGCCGGGCAGGTCGGCGGGCGTGACGCCGTTGCGGCTCAGCCCCGTGTCGACCTTGAGGTGTACCCGCGCGGGGCGCCCGGCCTCGCGCGCGCCGGCGGCGACCTCGTCGACCGACCACGGCGCGGCGACGGTCACGTCGACGTCGGCACGCACCAGGTCGGCGAACGGCGCGCCGGGGACGAGCAGCCAGACGAGCACCCGCGCGTCGCCCGTGACCCCGGAGGCACGCAGGGCGAGCGCCTCGTGCGCCGTCGCGACGCCGAGCCAGGTGGCGCCGCCCGCGAGCGCCGCGCGCGCAGCGGGCACCATGCCGTGCCCGTACCCGTCGGCCTTGACGACGGCCATGAGGTCCGACGACGGCGCGTGGTCGCGCAGCGCGCGCACGTTGTCGCGGATCGCGTCGAGGTCGACGACGGCGCGCGCCGGGGCGCCGGGCGCCAGGTCGGAGCTGCTCACGGTCAGCGATTCTCTCACTCTCCCCGTGTCAGAAAGGTGATGGGCTCGAGCCCACCAGCTTTCTGACACGTCACCAGGCGGAGAGGGTGCGGCGCGAGACGAACCGCCGCGGCTCGCCGGTGAGGGGGTCGTCGAACGCGAGCGAGCGGGCGAGCAGCTGCAGCGGGTGCGCGGGGTCGTCGGGGGCGTCGGCGCGCAGCTGCGGCCAGAACGGGTCGTGCAGGATCGGCACGCCGAGCGACGCCATGTGCAGCCGGAGCTGGTGCGTCTTGCCGGTGTGCGGCTCCAGCCGGTACAGGCCGAGGCCGCGCTCCTCGTCGCGCCCGACGAGGTCGACGCGCGACTCGGCGTTGGGCTCCCCGGGCTCCTCGACGGCCCGCACGACGCCGCGGTGCTTGACGATGCGCGAGCGGACCGTCGTCGGGAGCTCGAGGCCGGGACCCGGCAGCGGCGCGACCGCCTCGTAGACCTTGGTCGCGCGCCGCTCCTGGAAGACCTCCTGGTACGCGCCGCGCACCTGGGGCCGGACCGTGAGCACGAGGACGCCGGCCGTGGGCCGGTCGAGCCGGTGCGCGGGTACGAGGTCGGGCAGGCCGAGCGTCGTGCGCAGGTGGACGAGGAGCGAGCGCGTGACCCAGCGGCCGCGCGGCATCGTCGACACGAGGTGCGGCTTGTCGACGACGAGCAGGTCGTCGTCGCGGTGCAGCACCTCGACGTCGGCGAGCGCCGGGGCCTCGGGCTCCTCGGCGGGCGGGTCCCGGTAGAGGTAGAGGAAGCCGCGCGGCTCGTACGGCGTCTCCTCGGTGACGGGCTCGCCCCGGCCCGTGACGACCTCGCCGGCCGCGATCTTCTCGCGCAGGCGCGCGGCGTCGTCGGGGAACCGCGCGAGCAGGTAGCGGGCGGCGGTCGGGTACGCGGCGACCGAGGCGGCGTCGTGCGGCAGGACGAGGCGCGTCGGGTTGAGGCCGTCGCGCACCGGCAGCGGCGGCCGGTGCCTGCGCGGCCCGCCCCGGCGGGGCGCGGACGACGGCTCGGGCGTGGGCACGCCCCATTCTCGCGCGCCCCGCGTGCGGCAGGCGGCCCGCCGGACGGACATGATGGGAGCGTGAGCCTCTACGACATCAAGCTCGACCGGATGGACGGCAGCGTCACCTCGCTCGCGGAGCTCCGCGACCGCGTGATCCTCGTGGTCAACGTGGCCTCGCGGTGCGGGCTGGCGCCGCAGTACGCGCAGCTCGAGGAGCTGCAGCGCCGCTACGCCGAGCGGGGGTTCACCGTGGTGGCCTTCCCGAGCAACCAGTTCTTCCAGGAGCTCTCGACCGACGAGAAGGTCGCCGAGTTCTGCTCCAGCACCTACGGCGTGACGTTCCCCGTGCTGGCCCGGGTCAAGGTCAACGGCCGGCACACCCACCCGCTGTACGCGGAGCTCAAGAAGACCGCCGACGCCGACGGGCACCGCGGCCGGATCCGGTGGAACTTCGAGAAGTTCCTCGTGCTGCCCGGCGGCACCGTGCGCCGCTTCGCGCCACGCGTCGAGCCCACGGACCCGGCGATCGTCGAGGTGATCGAGGCCCACCTGCCGACGTAGCGCCGCTCACCGCGAGGTAGCGCGTTCTCGCGCGAGGTAGCGCCGCTCACCGCGCCTGCAGCGAGCGCAGCAGCTCCTCGAGCGCACGGGCGAGCTCTGCCCTCTCGGCGTGCGACAACGGCGCGAGCAGCCCCTCCTCGTGCGCCAGCAGCTCGCGCACGACGCGCTCGACGGTCGCGTGCCCCGCGGTCGTGAGCGTGACCGCGACCGCACGCGGTCCGGCGTCGGACGGCGCGCGCGACACGAGGCCGTCCCGCTCGGCACGGGCGACGCGCTGCGAGACGGCCCCCGCGGTGACGAGGCACTGGGCCGCGAGCTCGCGGGTCGTGAGGGTCCATGGCTCGCCGGACCGGCGCAGGGTGCTGAGCAGGTCGAGCGTGGCGGCGTCGACCCCCAGGCGCACGAGCGTGCGCCGGCGCTCGTCCGCGAGCAGCTTGGCCACCCGCCACAGCGGCGTGACGACCCCGATCGACGCGGTCGGCACGCCCGGGAGCTCGCGCTCCCACGCGGCCGCGATCTCGGCGGCGGGCAGCGTCGCCACCTCGTCGAGGGGGTGGTCAGGCATCGGACCCTCCGTTACGTTTAGGTCTAAACCTACTCCAGGAGGCTGCCCTGGCACGCACCGTGCTCGTCACCGGCGGGTAGGGCGGGATCGGCCGCGCCGTCGCCCGCCGCTTCGTCGCCGCCAGCGAGAAGGTGACCATCACCGGGCGGGACGCCGCGTCGCTCGCCGACGCGTGGCGGGCCAACCTCGGGGCGAACCTGCTCGCCACCGTGCTCGTCGTGACCGCGGTGCTGCGCGACATGCCGGCCGGTGGCACGGTCGTGACCGTCGGCTCGATCGGCGCCGAGTACGCCGCCACCTCGTACGGCGTCGCGAAGGCCGCGGTGCAGGCGTGGACGGCCGGGCTCTCCGACGACGTCGCGGCACTCGTCGAGTTCCTCGCGTCGCCCGGCGCCCGCCACGTCACCGGCCAGACGCTGCACGTGAACGGCGGCGCGTTCACGACCCGCTGACGCCGAGGTCGTACCTCCGGTCGCGAGGTCGTACGCCGGGTGTACGACGTCGCGACCTGCGGTACGACCTCGGCGAGAACCGGGGCTCAGCCGCGCGGCAGCAGGTCGGCGACGACGGCGGGCACCGCCCCGGCGATCTCGAGCGCCGCGACCGGCCCGCCCTGACCGGCCCTCCGCCAGGCGAGCCCGTGCATGAGCGCGGTCGCGGACGCGACCTCGGCAGAGAGCGCCGGCCGCCCCACGACGTCGGCGGACCGTGCGGCGAGCATCGCGCCGAGCACGCCGGCGAGCACGTCGCCCGAGCCGGCGGTGGCGAGCCACGCGGGCGCGTCGGCCTGCGCGTAGGTGCCGTCCATCCCCGCGACGACCGTCACGGAGCCCTTGAGGAGCACGGTGGCTCCGGTGAGCTCGCGGGCGCGCCGCGCCCAGCGCACGGGCTCCGCCTCGACCGCCTCGCGCTCGACGTCCTCGCCGCGCCGGCGCAGGAGCGCGGCGAGCTCGCCGGCGTGCGGGGTGAGCACGAACCACGGCGGCGACGTCGGCTCGAGCAGGTCCAGGCCGCCCGCGTCGACGACGGCCGGCACGGTCCGCTCGACCGGCGAGCCCGGCCGGCCGGCGGCCTCCGCGAGCGCCGTGCGCGCCCGCCGGTGCTGGCCCTCGTCCCGGCCGGCCTGTGCCGTGCCGAACCCGACCGGCACCCCCGACCCGAGCGCCCACGCCTGCACCCGGCCGGGAGCGGTGACGACCTCGGGCCGGACGGCGAGGACGGCCTGCCCGACCGCGGGCGGACCCACGTACCGCACCATGCCGGCCCCGGCCCGCACGGCCGCGGACGCCGCGAGCACCGCCGCGCCGGGGTACGTCGACGTCCCCGCGACGACGCCGACCACGCCGCGGGTGTACTTGTGGTCTCCCGGTCCCGGTACCGGCCACGCGCGCCCGACGTCGGCGGGCTCGAGCCGCCGCACCGCGGGCTCGGCGCGGAGCGCCAGCCCGATGTCGACGACGGTCAGCTCGCCCACGAGGTGCGCGGCGGGCGGCAGCAGCAGGCCCGGCTTGGCCGCGCCGAACGTGACCGTGCGGTCGGCGCGCAGCACGGGGCCGGGCACCGTGCCGTCGTCGACGCCGATGCCCGACGGCAGGTCGACGGCCACCACCCAGGGCCGGGGGCCGGCGTCGAGCACCCGGACCAGGTCGGCGGCGAGGCCGCGCAGCGCGCCGCGCGCGCCGATGCCGAGCAGCCCGTCGAGCACGACGTCGGAGCGCGCCACGTCGCCGGCGACGCCACCGAGCCGCTCCGGCGCCTCGTGCAGCGCCTCGACGCGCCCGCCGGCGGCACGCAGCGCCGCGAGCCCGGCGGCGTGGGCGCGCTCGGCGACGAGCACCGCGGTGACCGCGACCCCGCGGCGGGCGAGATACGCCCCGGCGTGCAGCGCGTCGCCCCCGTTGTTCCCGGCCCCCACGAGAAGTGCGACGCGAGCGCCGCGCACCGACCGCCGTCGGGCACGCAGGTCCCGGAGCACCTGCGTGGCGAGCGCGAAAGAGGCCCGCTCCATGAGCGGGACCCCGGCCGCGAGCAGCGGCTCCTCGGCGGCGCGGACGTCCGCGGCGGACCAGGCCTCGATCATGCGACGAACATACGTGGGGCGCCGCCACCACGCCGGACACCCCGGCGTGAGCCCGACGTCGGGCATAGGCTCGGGACCATGCGATTCGGACTCTTCATCCCGCAGGGCTGGCGGCACTCGCTCACCGACGTCCCGCCGGAGCAGCACTGGGAGACGATGCTGTCTCTCCTCCACTACGCCGACAACGCCGCGGCGGGCGAGGCGATCCCGGGCGGCGAGTTCGCCTGGGACTCCGTGTGGGTGTACGACCACTTCCACACCGTCCCGGTGCCGAGCACCGAGGCGACGCACGAGGCGTGGTCGCTCATGGCCGCGTTCGCCGCGTCGTCGCAGCGCGTCAAGCTCGGCCAGATGTGCACGTGCATGTCGTACAGGCAGCCGACCTACCTGGCGAAGGTCGCCTCGACGGTCGACGCCATCTCGGGCGGGCGCGTCCAGATGGGCATCGGCGCCGGGTGGTACGAGCACGAGTGGCGCGCCTACGGCTACGGCTTCCCGAGCGCGGGCGAGCGGCTGCGCGCGCTCGACGAGGGCGTGCAGATCATGACGGCCATGTGGCGCACCGGGTCCTCGGGCACGTTCGAGGGCAAGCGCTACCAGGTCGACGGCGCGCTGTGCTACCCGCAGCCGCTGCAGAAGCTGCCGGTCGGCGAGGGCGGCGCCGAGGTGCCGAGCATCCCCCTGTGGATCGCGGGCGGCGGCGAGCGGAAGACGCTGCGGATCGCGGCCCGGTTCGCCCAGTACACGAACTTCGCGGGCGACCCCGAGACGTTCACGCACAAGTCGAAGATCCTCGAGCAGCACTGCGCCGACGTCGGCACGGACTTCGGCGCGATCACCCGCTCGGCCGACTACAACGTCGTCATCGGCGAGAACCAGGCCGAGGTCGACGACCGCATGGCGTGGATCGAGTCGCACTTCGGCCGGTACGCCCCGAACGACGCGGGCGAGCGCGAGGTGCACAACTGGCGCAACGGCCCCCTGGTCGGCACGCCCGAGCAGATCGTCGAGACGCTCCAGGACCTCAAGTCCCGCGGCATGACGTACGCGATCACGTACTTCCCGAACGCCGTGGCGGACCGCGACCAGATCGAGCTCTTCCAGCGCAAGGTCATCCCCGAGCTGCAGGACTGAGCGACCCGTGCGACGCCGGCGTCAGCCTTCCGCGACCACCATCGCGGAGGCGATGCCGGCGTCGTGCGAGATCGACAGGTGCAGGTGCTTGACGCCGAGCTCCTCGGCGCGCGCCTGCACCGTCCCGCGCAGCTCGACCTCGGGCGGCCCGCCCGCGACCCGGCGCACCGTCGCGTCGTGCCAGTGCATGGTGCCGGGCGCGCCGAACGCCTTGGCGATGGCCTCCTTGGCGGCGAACCGGGCGGCGAGCGACGAGTCCGGCAGGTCCCGCTCCTCGGCGGTGAAGAGCTTCTCGCGCAGGCGCGGCGTGCGCTCGAGCGTCGCCATGAACCGTCCGACGTCGACGACGTCGATGCCCACCCCGATGATCACGGGCCCACTCTAGGCGCCCGGCGCCGCGGCCTCCCGGACGTGCGTCCGCACGCCGTCCTCGTCCTGCGGCTCGACGAGGTGCCGCCAGCGGAACCACTTGCGCTCCACCTCGGCCTCGAGGTCGACGTCGAACCGGCGCGCCACGAGCAGCAGCTGGGCGAGCACGTCCGCGAGCTCGGCGCGGAACGCCGTGTCGGCCTCCCCCGGCTCCTCGCCCCGGTCGCGCGAGCGGCCCGACGCCGCGAGGTAGGCCTGCGTGAGCTCGCCGACCTCCTCGTGCAGCTTGAGCACGAGCCAGTCGTCCGTCCGCTCGACGCCGAACCGGCGCTCGTACACGCGCGAGATGATCTCCAGCTCGTCGGCGAGGTCCTTCAGCTCCATGGGCCGATCCTGCCCCGACCCACCCACAGAGTCGTGCACGCTGCGGAGCGCGTCGCGCGGCTACTCGACCGTGACCGACTTCGCCAGGTTGCGCGGCTGGTCGACGTCGAGGCCCTTGGCCGTGGCGAGCGCCATGGCGAAGATCTGCAGGGGCACGACGGCGAGCAGCGGCTGGAGCAGCGTCGGGGACTGCGGGATCCAGAAGATCTCGTCGGCGTACTTGCGCACCTCGTCGTCGCCGTCCTCCGCGATGACGAGCGTGCGCGCACCGCGCGCCCGGATCTCCTGGATGTTCGAGACGACCTTCGAGTGCAGCTGGTCGCGACCGCGCGGCGACGGCACGACGACGAACACCGGCTGGCCCTCGTCGATCAGGGCGATCGGGCCGTGCTTGAGCTCGCCGGCGGCGAAGCCCTCGGCGTGGATGTACGCGAGCTCCTTGAGCTTGAGCGCACCCTCGAGCGCGACGGGGAATCCGACGTGGCGGCCGAGGAACAGCACCTTGTCCTCGTCGGCCATGGACCTCGCGGTCGCGCGCACGTACTCGCTGCGCTCGAGCACCGTCTGGATCTTGCGCGGCATCTCGCGCAGCTCGTCGAGCAGCGCGGCCACCTCGTCGGGGAACTTGTTGCCCCGCAGCTGGGCCAGGTAGAGGCCCAGGAGGTAGGCGGCGGTGATCTGGGCGAGGAACGCCTTGGTCGACGCGACGGCGATCTCGGGCCCGGCGTGCGTGTAGAGGACCGCGTCGGACTCGCGCGGGATCGTCGAGCCGTTGGTGTTGACGATCGCGAGGACCTTGGCGCCCTGCTCGCGCGCGTGCCGGACGGCCATGAGCGTGTCCATGGTCTCGCCGGACTGGGAGATCGCGACGACGAGCGTCTTCTCGTTGACGATCGGGTCGCGGTAGCGGAACTCGTGCGCGAGCTCGACCTCGACCGGGATGCGGCACCAGTGCTCGATGGCGTACTTGGCGACGTGGCCCGCGTAGGCGGCGGTGCCGCACGCGACGACGATGATCTTGTCGACGGCCCGCAGGACCGCCTCGTCGATGCGCAGGTCGTCGAGCACGATGTTGCCCTGCTCGTCGGTGCGGCCCAGGAGCGTGTCGGCGACGGCGTGCGGCTGGTCGTGGATCTCCTTGTCCATGAAGGAGTCGAAGCCGCCCTTCTCGGCGGCCGCGGCGTCCCAGTCGACCGTGAAGCGCTTGGCCTGCGCGGGCTTGCCGTCGAAGTCGGTCACGTCGACCGACGTCGGCGTGATCGTGACGACCTGGTCCTGCCCGAGCTCGAGCGCCTCCTTGGTGTGGGCGACGAACGCGGCGACGTCGGACCCGAGGAAGTTCTCCCCCTCGCCGAGCCCGACGACGAGCGGCGAGTCGTGCCGGGCGCCGACGACCGTCGTCGGGTCGTCCGCGTGCACGGCCAGCAGCGTGAACGTGCCGTCCAGGCGGCGCGCGGTCGCCGCCATGGCGGCCGTGAGGTTGCCGCCCGACGCGCGATACTCCTTGGCGAGCAGCTGGGCCGCGACCTCGGTATCGGTGTCCGAGAGGAACGTGACGCCGTCGGCCGCGAGCTCGCGGCGCAGCGCCGCGAAGTTCTCGATGATGCCGTTGTGGATCACCGCGAGGCGGCCGTCGTCGGCGAGGTGCGGGTGCGCGTTGGTGTCGGTCGGCCCGCCGTGCGTGGCCCAGCGCGTGTGACCGATCGCGGCGGTCGCGGCCGGCAGGGGCTGCGCCTCGAGCTCGGCCACGAGGTTGCCGAGCTTGCCGGCCTTCTTGGCGAACGAGACGTGCTCCTGGTCCGGCCCGACGAGCGCGACGCCCGCCGAGTCGTACCCCCGGTACTCGAGCCGCTTGAGCCCCTCGAGCGCCACCTCGAGCGGGTGCTCCGAGGCCTTCGGCGAGGCCTGCTCGAGGGCGGCCGTCTCCGCAGGAAGCAGGCCCAGACCGGTGTAGCCGACGATTCCGCACATGGCGGCGAGTCTACCGGCGGCGCGTCCGGCCCCCGGCTCGCGGGGCGCCCGGGTGAGCGAACGCACACCTGCCTACGCTCGCGAGCATGGGGGTTCGGGTCGGGCTGTCGGGATGGCGCTACGCCGAGTGGCGGGGCCGCTTCTACCCGTCCGGGCTGCCGCAGCGCCGCGAGCTCGAGCACGTGGCGTCGATCTTCCCCACCGTCGAGCTCAACGGCTCGTTCTACTCGCTGCAGCGGCCGCCGTACTACGAGCGGTGGCGTGACGGCGTCCCCGACGGCTTCACGTTCGCGGTCAAGGGCGGCCGCTTCGTCACGCACATGAAGCGGCTGCGCGACGTGCGGGTCCCGCTCGCCAACTTCTTCGCGAGCGGCGTGCTGGCGCTCGGCGACCGGCTCGGACCGTTCCTGTGGCAGCTGCCGGAGCGGGCGACGCTCGACCTCGACGTCCTCGCGGGCTTCCTGCGCCTCCTGCCGCGCACGACGACCGAGGCGGCGAAGCTCGCCACCGAGCACGACGACAAGCTCAAGGCCGACCCGTGGACCGACCCCGGCGAGGACCGCCCGCTGCACCACGCGCTCGAGCCGCGGCACGCGTCGTTCGCCGACCCCGACGCGCTGCGGCTCCTGCGCGAGCACGACGTGGCGCTCGTGACGTCCGACGGCGCCGGGCGCTGGCCCGTCTTCGAGGAGACGACGGCGCGGCTCGTCTACGTGCGTCTCCACGGGCCGACGACGCTCTACACGAGCCGCTACGACGACGCGCTGCTCGACCGCTGGGCCGCGTGGGTGCGCGAGCGGCACGACTCCGGCCACGACGTCGTCGTGTACTTCGACAACGACGGCCACGCGCACGCCCCGCGCGACGCCCGGCGGCTGCTCGAGCGCCTCACCGATGTGGCCGAGCCCTGGCCACGGGCCTGACGGGCGCCGGGCGCGTGCCGAACCACCCGGAGATCTCGGGCAGAATCGGGCAGGTGGTACCGCAGCTCTCCGACACGACAGGTGCGGCGGCGTCCGGTCCCGGGGGTCCGCACCCCCTCGGCGACCACCTGACCCGCCTCGCGCCGTCGTCCCCGTACGTCGACCTGGACCGCGCCGCGTGGAGCCGGCTCTCGGAGTCGACGCCGCTGCCGCTGACCGACGAGGACGTCGAGCGGATCCGCGGCCTGGGCGACCCGATCGACCTCGCCGAGGTCGACGCGATCTACCGTCCGCTGTCGCGCCTGCTCAACCTCTACGTCACCGCGACGGCCGGCCTGCACCGCGCGACGTCGACGTTCCTGCGCGAGGAGCCGCCCCGCACGCCGTACGTCATCGGCGTCGCGGGCTCGGTCGCCGTCGGCAAGTCGACCACGGCCCGCGTGCTGCGCGAGATGCTGGCGCGCTGGCCCGAGACCCCGCGCGTCGAGCTCGTCACGACCGACGGCTTCCTCTACCCCAACGCCGAGCTGCGGCGTCGGGGACTGATGGAGCGCAAGGGCTTCCCGGAGTCGTACGACCGCAGGGCGCTCATCCGCTTCCTCTCGAAGATCAAGGCTGGTCAGGAGGAGGTGCGCGCGCCGGTCTACTCGCACGTGGTCTACGACATCGTGCCGGGCGAGGAGATCGTGGTCCGCAAGCCCGACGTCCTCATCGTCGAGGGTCTCAACGTGCTGCAGCCGGCGCGGCCGTCGGCGGTCGACGAGTCGACCGTCGCGGTGAGCGACTTCTTCGACTTCTCGATCTACGTCGACGCGCGCACCCGCAACATCCGCCAGTGGTACGTCGACCGGTTCCTCAAGCTGCGCCGGACCGCGTTCAGCCGGCCCGAGTCGTACTTCCGCCGCTACGCCGACCTGTCCGACGCCGAGGCCACCGCCCGCGCGCTCGCGATCTGGGACGCGATCAACGCGCCGAACCTCGAGGAGAACATCCTGCCGACGCGCGGCCGGGCCACGCTCGTGCTGACGAAGGGCTCGGACCACTCGGTGCAGCGCGTGCGCCTGCGCAAGCTCTGAGGCGTCAGGACCGCTCGGCCGCGGCCTCCGCCGCGGGGCACGGCTCGGGGCACGGCTCCTCGCCTCCCTCGAGGGCCGCGGCGGTCGCCTCCTCCGCCGCGCGCTCGGCGGCGATCGCCTCGGCCATCTTGCGCCGGGTCAGGAGCTGGACGACCTGGTCGATGAGGAGCCCCAGGAGGATGCCCGCACCGACCGCCACGACCATCGCGAGCAGCGGGTTGTGCCCGAGCCAGCTCGCCGCCGCGATCCCGATGAGCATCGAGTAGACCGCCCACGTCACCGCCGCGATCGCGGCGATGGCCATGAAGCGCCGGCGCGGGTAGCCGACGGCTCCCGCGGTCATGTTCACCGCGACGCGGCCGACGGGCACGTAGCGCGCCGCGAGGATGAGGGACGCGCCGCGGTGCAGCAGGGCGCGGCGGGCCCACAGCACGGCCCGGCGGCCGCGCGGGGTGCGCAGGAACGGCACCCGCTCGGTGCCGATCCGCTTGCCGATCGAGTAGGCGATCTGGTCGCCGCACCAGGCGCCCGCGGCGGCGATCGCGAGGATCGCGGGCAGCCAGGGCGTGGCGGTCGCCTGACCCGAGACGGTGAGCGTGATGATGACGGACTCGCTCGGGATCGGCGGGAAGAAGCCGTCGATGGTCGCGAAACCGAACATCGCGGGGTAGACCCAGGCGGACGCGGCCAGGGCGAGGATCCAGCTCTCCAGCTGCTCCAGGAAGGCGGTGACTACCTCTGGCACGGTCCCTCGGTTCGTCGGCCGGGAGGCGTCGTCCCCGGCGGCGGCTCGACGCCGGTCGGCGTCACAGGGAAAGCGTAGGCAGACGACGGGGCGATCCCGCATGGGTGAATCCCCCCGTTCCACCCTGATCCCCGAAGTTTCACCCGGAGTTCACAGCCAGGGTCCGGCGGGCGGACGGGGCGTCACGGCAGCGGGAAGCCGAGCTCCTCGGCGGCGGCGCGCGGGTCCGGGAAGGGCCAGCGGCTCGCGAGGTTCTCGTTCGACGCGAGCGACCTCGTCTCCGCGTGGTCGAGGTAGAGCTCGCCGGCCAGGTGGTCGGTCTCGTGCTGGACGATGCGCGCGGGCCAGCCGGTGAGCACCTCGTCGAGCGCGGCGCCCGTCTCGTCCTGGCCCGTGAGGCGCACGCTCCGGTACCGCGCGACGACGGCCTGCCACCCGCGGACCGACAGGCAGCCCTCGTAGAACGCCACACGTTCGGGCGCACCGCCCGGCCCGGGCACGGGCTCGTACCGCGGGTTGACCAGCACCCGGTACGGCAGCGGCGTCCGCTCGCGCGGGTCGTCGGCCGGCGCCCCGGCGTCCTCGACGACGGCGATCGCGAGCGGGATCCCGACCTGGGGCGCGGCGAGCCCGACGCCGGGCGCCGTGTGCATCGTGCGCCGCATGACGTCGAGCAGGCGCCCGAGCTCGTCGCCGAGCTGGCCCGTGTACGGGGCCGCGGGGCGTCGCAGCACGGGGTCGCCGGCCTGGACGATCGGCAGCACGCCGCCGCCGCGCTCCTCCGCGACGTCGAGCAGCTCGCGGACGGCGTCGCGCAGCGCCTCGACCGCGCCCTCGCCGCGCGCCGCGCGGCCCGCCGCCGGGCCGGGGTCGCTCACAGCGCGAGGCGGTCGCGCACGACCGCGGCGAGCGTGTCCGCGACGCCGTCGGCCTGCGTCTGCGTCGCGGCCTCGACCATGACGCGCACGACGGGCTCGGTGCCCGACGGGCGCAGGAGCACGCGGCCGGTCTCGCCGAGCAGCGCCTCGGCGTTCTCGACCGCGGCGCGCACGCCCACGTCCGTCCCGGCGCGTTCCTTGTCGACGCCCTTGACGTTGACGAGCGTCTGCGGCAGGCGCGGGATCTGCGTGGCCAGGTCGGCCAGTCGGGCGCCCGACGCCTTGACGCGCGCCGCCAGGTGCAGCGCCGTGAGGATGCCGTCGCCCGTGGTGGCGTGCTCGGCCAGGATGATGTGGCCCGACTGCTCGCCGCCGAGCCCGTAGCCGTGCGCGCGCATCTCCTCCAGCACGTAGCGGTCGCCGACCGCCGTCTGGATCGTCGTGATGCCCGCCTCCTTCATGGCGAGCAGCAGGCCGAGGTTGCTCATCACGGTCACGACGAGCGTGTCCGCGGGCAGCCTGCCCTCGTCCTTGAGCGCGCGGGCGAGGATGCCGAGGATCTGGTCGCCGTCGACGAGGACGCCGCCGTGGTCGACGGCCAGGCACCGGTCCGCGTCGCCGTCGAACGCGACGCCGAAGTCCGCCTCGGCCGCGACGACCACGGCCTGCAGCTGCTCGGGGTGCGTCGAGCCGGCCTTCTCGTTGATGTTGCGCCCGTCGGGGCTCGCGTTGATGACGACGACGTCGGCACCGGCCTCGCGCAGCGCGTCGGGTCCGATCGAGCTCGCCGCGCCGTTGGCGCAGTCCACCGCGATCCGCAGGCCCTCGAGCGGCCGGTGGTCCGGCGTCGTGCCGATGCTCGCCACGAGGTGCTCGACGTACTGCGCCGCGGCGATGCCGGTGTCGCTGCGCATGCGCCCGACGCCCGAGCCCACGGGACGCTCCCACGCGGCGTCGAGCTGCGCCTCGATCGCGTCCTCGACGCCGTCGTCGAGCTTGAGGCCCCCGCGGGCGAAGAACTTGATGCCGTTGTCCGGCATGGGGTTGTGCGACGCCGAGACCATGACGCCCAGGTCGGCCTTCATCGCGCCCACGAGGTACGCGAGGGCCGGGGTCGGCAGGACCCCGAGGTTGACGACGTCGACGCCGGCGCTCGCGAGGCCCGCGCCCACCGCGGCGGAGAGGAACTCGCCCGACGCGCGGGGGTCGCGCCCGATGACCGCCTTGGGGCGGTGCCCCTCGAACTCGCCGGTCGAGGCGAGCACGCGCGCGGCGGCGCTGCCCAGCGCCAGGGCGAGCTCCGCGGTCACGTCGCGGTTGGCGAGGCCACGGACCCCGTCGGTGCCGAACAGTCGTCCCATGTGTTGCTTCCTCCTGTGCTGGGCGCAGGGTCGATCGTAGACGCCCCGCAACGCGGACGGCCCCGCCGGATGTCCGACGGGGCCGTCCCACGAGGCGCTGAGGATCAGCGCTTCGAGTACTGCGGAGCCTTGCGGGCCTTCTTGAGACCGGCCTTCTTGCGCTCGACCTCGCGCGCGTCGCGCGTGAGGAAGCCGGCCTTCTTCAGGGCCGGGCGGTTGGCCTCGCGGTCGATCTCGTTGAGCGCCCGGGCGATGCCGAGGCGCAGGGCGCCGGCCTGACCGGTCGGGCCACCGCCGTTGATGCGGGCGATGACGTCGAAGCGGCCCTCGACCTCGACCAGCTTCAGCGGGGAGTTGACCAGCTGCTGGTGCACCTTGTTCGGGAAGTAGTCCTCGAGGGTGCGGCCGTTGATCTTCCACTGGCCGGTGCCGGGGACGAGGCGCACGCGCGCCACGGCCTCCTTGCGGCGGCCCAGGGCCTGGCCCGGGGCGGTGATGGACTGACCGCCGTTGGCCACGGGGGCCGCGGTCTCGGTGGTGTAGGTGCTGGGAGTCTCGTCGCCCAGCTCGATGTCGACGTTGGTGTCGGCCACTGGTGTGTCCTCGCGTCCTTCGCTTGTCTGCAGCGGCTCAGGCCTGCTGCGAAACCTGGGTGATCTCGAACGGCTTGGGCTGCTGCGCGGCGTGCGGGTGCTCCGCACCGCGGTAGACCTTCAGCTTCTTGAGCTGCTGGGCCGCAAGCGAGTTCTTCGGGAGCATGCCGCGCACGGCCTTCTCCACGGCCCGCTCGGGGTTCTTCTCCAGGAGCTCGCCGTAGGCCACGGAGCGCAGACCGCCCGGGTAGCCGGAGTGGCGGTAGGCCATCTTGGTCTCGCGCTTGTTGCCGCTCAGGGCGACCTTGTCGGCGTTGATGACGATGACGAAGTCACCGCCGTCGACGTGCGGGGCGAAGGTCGGCTTGTGCTTCCCGCGCAGGAGCGTGGCGACCTGGCTTGCCAGGCGGCCGAGGACGACGTCGGTCGCGTCGACGACGTACCAGTCGCGCTGGACGTCGCCGGGCTTCGGGGTGTACGTACGCACGGTTCGTAACCTTTTCGTTTCGGTGTCGTCGGGCGAGAAGCGGCGCCCGATGAGTCAGGTGTTGTGCGCGGGAGCTCCGTGATGGCGTCCTGGCCTGGGCATCGTCTGGGCGAGTGGGCGCGCTGACAATGCGGGACGCCGGAGGCATAGCACAACGACAGGTCAGTCTACAGACGCGCCGCACCCGGGGTCAAAGCGAGCCCGACCGGTTCCGTCACACCCCGTCCCGCGCTGCGTCGGCGCCGCCACGGGTGCACCGTAGAGGCATGACCGACGAGACCCCCGGCACGACCCCCGACCCGCTCACCGGCGTCGAGGGAGACGGTGACCAGCTGCCCACCGAGGACACCCTGCTCGACCGCGGCGTCGACAACATCCTGGACGAGGGCTACTCCCCGCCCGAGCGCCCCCGGCCCAACCACTGGGGCGAGACCGCGTGGGAGGAGTCCGTGGGAGAGCCCATGGACCGGCGCCTCGCCCAGGAAGAGCCCGACGTGTGGGACCAGGACCCGCTCGCCCGGCCCGACACCACGCGCGCCGGGCGCCTCGTGGCCGACGACGACGCCGACCCGAACGCCGACGGCGCCCGGGACAACGACGTCTACGGCGAGGACGCGGGCATCGACGGCGCGGGCGCGAGCGCCGAGGAGGCCGCGGTCCACTGGGTCGAGGAGCCCTGAGCCGGAGTGCAGCGGAGGGTGAGGGCCGAGGAACGAGGCACTCGCCCGCAGCGGAACGCAGGCTCAGGGCGACCGGACGACGAGGAGCCCTGAGCCGGAGTGCAGCGGAGGGTGAGGGCCGAGGAACGAGGCACTCGCCCGCAGCGGAACGCGGAGCAGCGGTCGCGGGTCGCGGGGTCCGCGAGCGAGAGCAGAGCGAGGAACGGGCGATTCATTCGAGCGAGCGACCCCGCGACCCGCGACCTCGCTACTCCCAGACGTCCTCCTCCATGCGCCGGGCGCGGATGCGCTCGGCGCGGGCGGCGAGCTCGTCGTCGGGCGGGTAGCTCACCTGCTCGAGCACGAGCCCGTGCGCCGGCGCCACGCCCGCGCCGGCCTCGCGCCGTCGGGCCGCGAGCACCTCGGCGGGCCAGCCGACGTCGCGCCGCCCCTCCCCCACGGCCACGGACGCGCCGACGAGCGCGCGGACCATGTTGTGGCAGAACGCGTCGGCCCTCACGTGCGCGAGGACGAGCCCGGCGTCGGGCCCGCCCGCGGGACGCTCCCACGCGATGTGCTGGAGCTCGCGGATCGTGGTCGCGCCGGGCCGCGGCTTGCAGAACGCCGCGAAGTCGCGCACGCCGACGAGCGGCTGCACGGCCGCGTGCATCGCCTCCACGTCGAGCGGGCGGCGCGTCCACACCACGTGCGTGCGGCGCAGCGGGTCGCGCAGGGCCGGGTCGTCGGCGATGCGGTACGTGTAGCTGCGGTACGTCGCGGAGAACCGCGCGTCGAACCCGGCCGGCGCGACCCGCGCGCGGTGCACGACGACGTCGCGCGGCAGGACGCCGGTCAGCCGGTCGACGAGCGCGCGCCCCGGGGCGCGGTCCGAGCGTCCCGGCATGGCCTCCCAGCGTGCGACCGGGACGTCGACGTGCACCACCTGGCCCCGTGCGTGCACGCCCGCGTCAGTGCGTCCGGCGACCGTGACGCGCGGCTGCGGCAGCCCGAGCGGCTCGGTGCGCAGGATCGTCGACAGCGCGTCCTCGAGGACGCCCTGCACCGTGCGCAGCGCCGGCTGGCGCGCCCAGCCGGCGAAGTCCGTCCCGTCGTACGCGAGGTCGAGACGGACGCGGACCGTCTCGACGTCAGACGTCTCGGGGGTCGGGGCCGGCGTCGGCGGCGTCGTCGTGCTCACCGGCCCATTGTCCCCGGATGATGGACCCGTGCCCGAGACGACCCCGACCCTGACCCTCGCCGTCGACTGCGGCGGCGGCGGCATCAAGGCCAACGTGCTCGACGACGCCGGCACCGCCCACGCCGCCCCCGTGCGCGTGCCGACGCCCTACCCGCTGCCGCCCGGTCTGCTGGTCGAGACGATCGCCGAGATCGCGGCGACGCTGCCGGCCGCCTCCCGCGTCACGGTCGGCATGCCCGGCATGGTCCGTCACGGCGTCGTCGTGCGCACCCCCCACTACGTCACGCGCTCGGGCCCGCGCTCGCGCGTGCTGCCCGAGCTCGTCGAGGCGTGGGCGAGCTTCGACGTCCGCGCCGCCGTGTCGGCGCGGCTCGGCCTCCCGGCGCTCGTCCTCAACGACGCGGAGGTGCACGGTGCGGGCGTGATCGCCGGCTCGGGCGTCGAGCTCGTGCTCACGCTCGGCACGGGGCTCGGGTCGGCCCTGTTCGACGGCGGCCGCCTCGCACCGCACCTCGAGTGGTCGCACGCGCCGGTGCGCCGCGCCACGACGTACGACCAGTACGTCGGCGAGCCCGAGCGGCGGCGCCTGGGCGACGCGCTGTGGTCGCGGCGCGTCGTGGCGGTCGTCGACGGGCTGCGCCCCGTCTTCTGGTGGGACCGCCTCTACATCGGCGGCGGCAACTCGCGGCGCATCACGGCGTCGGCCCTCGACCGGCTCGGCGACGACGTGGTGATCGTCCCGAACTCGGCCGCGCTCGTCGGCGGCGCGAGGGCGTGGGACCTGCTGCTCGGCTGACGCCCCTCGGGCACGCCCGCGGCCCGGGCGGCCTCGCGGCGCGTGACGGCGTCGGCGGCCTCGAGCAGGACCCGGTTGAACGCGACCGGGGCGTCCAGGCTCACGAGGTGCCGTGCGTGCGGCACGACGACGAGGTGCGCCTCGGCGCCGCTCGAGCGGGCCGCGCGCAGCATCGACCGCTCGTGACCGCGGAAGTGGTCGTAGCGCCCGTTGACGATCCACACCGGGCTGCCGGCCGCGGCGAGCGCGGTCCGCGGGTCCGTGAGCCCGACCTCCTGAAGGACGGCGGACATGACGTCGAGCGCGAACCCGCCCGCACCGGCGTCGCGGGCGGCCTCGGCCGTGAGCATGCGGGCCACGAAGGCGTCGTTGAGGCGCTCGCCGCTGTCGGGCCAGCTCTCGATCCACCGCGCGAGCAGCAGCCAGGCGGCGCGCAGCCGCGACGCCGGCGACGTCGAGCACGACGCCGCGACGAGCCCCGCGGACTCGTGCGGGTACCGCGCGCGGTGCTCGATCGCGAGGTAGCCCCCGAGCGAGAGCCCGACGACGAGGGCCCTGCCGCCCGCGCGGCGCACGCCGTCGTGCACGGCCTCGACCGCGCCGTCGAGGGTGAACGGCTCGCCGCGCCGCGCACCGTGCCCGGGCAGCTCGATCGCCTCGACCGGCACGCCCGCGGCGTCGAGCGCCTCGAGCTGGCGGCGCCACATGGTGCGCGAGGTGCGGGAGCCGTGCACGAGCACGACCGGTACCGGGCGAGCGAGCGTCATGGGAACCACGGTAGACAGCGCGCGAGGGCCCCGCTCCACCGGTGGTGGTGCGGGGCCCTCGTGCGGCGTGGCGCCGGGGGAAGCGGGAGGCTCAGGCCTCCTTCTTCTCCTCGGTCTCCTCGGCGGCGGTCTCCTCGGCCGGAGCCTCGGTCGCCTCGGCCTCGGCCGGGGCGGCGGTCTCCTCGGCGGGGGCCTCGGTGGCCTCCGCCTCGGCGGCCGTGGTCTCCTCGGTCTCCTCGACCGGGGCCGCCGTCTCGGCGTCCTTCTTCGAGCCCTTCTTCGCAGCCTTCTCGGTGGCCTTCGTGGCCTCCTTGACGACGGCCTGCTTCGGGCTCACCGGCTCGGTCACGAGCTCGATGACCGCCATGGGCGCGTTGTCGCCCTTGCGGTTGCCGACCTTCGTGATGCGCGTGTAGCCACCGTTGCGCTCGGCCATGGCCGGGGCGATCTCGGTGAACAGCGTGTGCACGACGGACTTGTCGCGCACGACGGTCAGCACGCGACGACGCGCGTGCAGGTCGCCGCGCTTCGCGAACGTGATGAGGCGCTCGGCCAGGGGGCGCAGGCGCTTGGCCTTCGTCTCCGTGGTCGTGATGCGGCCGTGCTCGAAGAGCGCCGTGGACAGGTTCGCGAGGATCAGGCGCTCGTGAGCCGGGCCACCGCCGAGCCGCGGACCCTTGGTGGGGGTAGGCATGTCAGGTTCTCCTTGAGGGTGTGGTTACCCGTCAGTACTGCTGCTCGTCGGTGTACGCGGCCTCGTCGTCGCCGCCGCCGTAGTACGCGGCGCCGGACGGGTCGAAGTCCAGCGGGGAGTCCTTGAGGGACAGGCCGAGCTCGGCGAGCTTCTCCTTGACCTCGTTGATGGACTTCGCGCCGAAGTTGCGGATGTCGAGCAGGTCCGCCTCGCTGCGCGCGACGAGCTCACCGACCTGGTGGATGCCCTCGCGCTTGAGGCAGTTGTACGACCGGATGGTGAGGTTGAGCTCCTCGATCGGCAGCGCCAGGTCCGCGGCGAGCGCGGAGTCCGTCGGCGACGGGCCGATCTCGATGCCCTCGGCCTCGACGTTCAGCTCGCGGGCGAGGCCGAAGAGCTCGACGAGCGTCTTGCCGGCGGAGGCGAGAGCGTCGCGCGGCGAGATGGCCGCCTTCGTCTCGACGTCGACGATCAGCTTGTCGAAGTCCGTGCGCTGCTCGACACGGGTGGCCTCGACCTTGTACGTGACCTTGAGGACCGGCGAGTAGATCGAGTCCACCGGGATGCGGCCGATCTCGGCCTCGGCGGACTTGTTCTGCGCGGCGGAGACGTAGCCACGGCCGCGCTCGACGGTCAGCTCGATCTCGAGCTTGCCCTTGTCGTTGAGCGTGGCGATGTGCAGGTCGGGGTTGTGCACCTCGACGCCGGCGGGCGGCACGATGTCCGCCGCGGTGACGACGCCCGCACCCTGCTTGCGCAGGTACATCACGACCGGCTCGTCGTTCTCGGACGAGACGACGATGTTCTTGATGTTGAGGATGATCTCGGTGACGTCCTCCTTGACACCCGGCACGGTGGAGAACTCGTGGAGCACTCCGTCGATGCGGATGGAGGTGACGGCCGCGCCGGGGATCGACGACAGCAGCGTCCGGCGCAGCGAGTTGCCGAGCGTGTAGCCGAAGCCCGGCTCGAGCGGCTCGATGGAGAAGCGCGAACGGTGCTCCGAGATGACCTCTTCGGTCAGGGTGGGGCGCTGTGCGATCAGCACTGTGGTTGTCCTTTCAGTGTGCGTCCGCCATATGACGCATCACGGATCCGCGATCACTCGCGTCCCGGGCGGGACTCGGTCCACCCGTCCCGGGCAGGCATGGCCAGCCGAGCCGTCGGTGACGGCCCGGCCGGTCGAGGGTCAGACGCGGCGGCGCTTCGGGGGACGGCAGCCGTTGTGCGCCTGGGGCGTGACGTCCTGGATCGAGCCGACCTCGAGGCCGGTCGCCTGGAGGGAGCGGATCGCGGTCTCACGACCGGAGCCCGGGCCCTTGACGAAGACGTCGACCTTCTTGACGCCGTGCTCCTGGGCGCGGCGGGCGGCCGACTCGGCGGCCAGCTGCGCGGCGAACGGCGTGGACTTGCGGGAGCCCTTGAAGCCGACGTGGCCGGCGGACGCCCACGAGATCACGGCGCCCGACGGGTCGGTGATCGAGACGATCGTGTTGTTGAAGGTGCTCTTGATGTGGGCCTGGCCGACCGGGACGTTCTTCTTGTCCTTGCGGCGCGGCTTGCGCGAGCCGGCGGTGGCGCGAGTCTTGGGAGGCATGTGTGCGTTCTCTCCTGGGTACTGAGGTCGTCGGACCGGAGCGGGCGGCTAGCGGCCCGCTGCCCGGACTGCTGACGTCAGCGGGCCTTCTTCTTGCCCGCGACGGTGCGCTTCGGACCCTTGCGGGTGCGCGCGTTGGTCTTGGTGCGCTGACCGCGCACCGGCAGTCCGCGACGGTGGCGCAGACCCTGGTAGGTGCCGATCTCGACCTTGCGGCGGATGTCGGCAGCGACCTCGCGGCGGAGGTCACCCTCGAGCTTGAAGTTGCCCTCGAGGTAGTCGCGGAGCGCGACGAGCTCGGCGTCGCCGAGGTCCTTCACGCGCAGGTCCGGGCTGATCCCGGTGGCGGCCAGCGTCTGCTGGGCGCGGGTACGGCCGACGCCGTAGATGTAGGTGAGCGCAACCTCGAGCCGCTTCTCGCGGGGGAGGTCGACGCCGACAAGACGTGCCATGTGCCTTCCGGCTCCTGTACTTCGTCCAGAGGTCTCCCGCACCACCCTCCCGCGAGGACCGCGGGCCCCGGCCCCTGGACCGAGGGTTCCCCCGCCCGCCGCGGCTGCTGCCGTGGCCGGTCGGGTTCGTGGTGGTGCGCTGTGCGCGGCCGCCTCAGCGAGGCGGACCGCAGGCGATCGGTGCGATCAGCCCTGGCGCTGCTTGTGGCGCAGGTTCTCGCAGATCACCATGACGCGACCGTGCCGACGGATCACCTTGCACTTGTCGCAGATCTTCTTGACGCTCGGCTTGACCTTCATCAGAGTTCCTCCGCCGCCTCCTCGGCGGACCGGGCAGGCCCGGCCGCGTCGGCGGCGATGTCGATCGGGTGGGGGGATGACGACTACTTGTAGCGGTAGACGATCCGGCCACGGGACAGGTCGTACGGGCTCAGCTCCACCACGACCCGGTCCTCGGGGAGGATCCGGATGTAGTGCTGCCGCATCTTGCCCGAGATGTGCGCGAGGACCTTGTGACCGTTGGCCAGCTCGACGCGGAACATCGCGTTCGGGAGAGCCTCGATCACGCTGCCCTCGATCTCGATGACACCGTCCTTCTTTGCCATGTCCTCCGCTAACTCTCGTCTTGACTGCTCCCACGCCGCGTCGACCCCCGCAGCCTGGACCGCGGGGCCTGCGTCGTCGGGACGTGGATGTCGCGTGCTGCCGCCGGCCACCTGCGCCCCGGTACCCCGGAGCGGGCATGCACGAACGGACTACACCCAGCGGACTAGCCTACGCCAGGATCGCAACCAAAGGAAGTCGGCCCCCGGCCGGGGCCGTGTGCGGTCCGACACGGCACCGCACGTCACGGGCACCGCACGTCACGGGCACCGCACGTCGGTCACCGCGGGTCAGAGGGCGACGACGTCGACGCCGAGCGCGGCGAGCCGCTCGGCACCGCCGTCGCGCGCGGTGAGCACGACGACGCCGTCCTCGAGCACCGCGACCGTGTGCTCCCAGTGGGCGGCCCGCGAGCCGTCCTGCGTGACGACCGTCCAGTCGTCCGCGAGCACGCGGGTCGCGGCCCCTCCCCTGCTCACCATGGGCTCGATCGCCAGGCACATCCCGGGACGGACCTTCGGCCCGCGGTCGGACACGCGGTAGTTCACGACGTCGGGCGGCTGGTGCATCGCGGTGCCGATGCCGTGGCCGACGTACTCCTCGACGATGCCGAGCTCGAGCCCGGCCGACTCCGCGGCCAGCTCGACGGCGGCCTCGACCGCCGCCCCGACCTCGTTGAGCCGGCGCGCGGACGCGAGCGCGGCGATGCCGGCCCACATGGCCGCCTCGGTCGCGCGCACCAGCGCGGCGTCGTGCGGGTCGGGCGCCTCGGCGTCGGGCGCCAGGGGGCCGTCGGGGCCGAGCACGAAGCTCACGGCCGAGTCGCCGTGCCACCCGTCGACGATCGCGCCGCAGTCCACGGACACGACGTCGCCGACGGCGAGCACGCGCGGGCCGGGGATGCCGTGCACGACCTCCTCGTTGACCGAGGTGCAGATCGTCGCGGGGAAGCCGTGGTAGCCGAGGAACGACGGCGACGCGCCCGCGTCGGCGATGACCGCCGCCGCGACCGCGTCGAGGTCGGCCGTCGTCGCGCCGGGCCGCGCGGCCGCCCGGACGGCGTCGAGCGCGTCGGCCACGACCAGGCCCGCGCGTCGCATGACGCGGACCTGGTCGCGGCTCTTGTACTCGATGCGCTCGCGCGAGAACACGCTCAGCCCAGCTGCGTGGCGAGCGCCTCGACGATGCGGTCGGTGACCTCGTCGATCTCGCCGATGCCGTCGACGCGCGCGAGCAGGCCGCGCTCCGCGTACGCCGCGGTCAGGGGCGCCGTCTGCTCGTCGTAGATGTCAAGACGACGCGCGATCGCCTCGGGGGTGTCGTCCTCGCGGCCCTCGACCTCGGCGCGCTTGGCGATCCGGGCGAGGAGCTCGTCGCGGTCGGCGGTGAGCTCGATGACGCCGTCCAGCTCCCAGCCCATGTCGGCCAGGATCTGGTCGAGCGCCTCCACCTGGTGCGCGTTGCGCGGGTAGCCGTCGAGCAGGAACCCGCTCTTGACGTCGTCGGCCGACAGCCGGTCGCGGACCATCGCGTCCGTGATCTCGTCCGGCACGAGCTCGCCCTTGGCCGAGTACTCCTGCGCCTGGCGCCCGAGCTCGGTGCCCTCCTTGATGTTGGCGCGGAAGATGTCGCCCGTGGAGATGGCGGGGATGCCGAAGAGCTCGGCCAGGCGTGCCGCCTGCGTGCCCTTGCCGGCGCCCTGCGGGCCCATGATCACCAGCCGGGTGACGCGCGCCTCGGCGCCGGGCGTGCCGTGGAGCTCCCGGCGCGTCGTCGGGGTGGTGGTCGGGGCGGCCGCGGTCGTTCCGGTCGTCTCGGTCAACGGAGGAACCCTTCGTAGTGACGTTGTTCGAGCTGGGCGTTGACCTGCTTCACGAACTCCAGGCCCACGCCGACGATGATGAGGATCGACGTCCCGCCGAACGGGATCTGCAGCGTCACGCCGAGCATCACCAGGACGAGCGTCGGGATGAGCGCGACGAGCGCCAGGTACAGCGAGCCGGCGGACGTGATGCGCGTGATCACGTAGTCGAGGTACTCGGCCGTCGGGCGCCCGGCGCGGATGCCGGGGATGAAGCCCCCGTACTTCTTCATGTTGTCCGCGACCTCGTCCGGGTTGAACGTGATCGACGTGTAGAAGAAGGCGAAGAAGACGATCATCAGGACGTACAGCGCGATGTACAGCGGCTGGTCCTGGAGCGCCAGGTTCTGCGAGATCCACAGGACCCAGCCGGCCGTCTGGTCGCCGAACTGGGCGATGAGGCCCGGGATCGCGAGGATCGACGCGGCGAAGATGACCGGGATGACGCCCGACATGTTGATCTTGATCGGGATGTAGGTGCTGCTGCCGCCGTACATCCGGCGTCCGACCATGCGCTTGGCGTACTGCACGGGGATGCGGCGCTGCGACTGCTCGACGAAGACGACCAGGCCGATGACCAGGACGATGACGAGCAGCATGACGACGAAGTTGAAGACGCCGTTCGCGCCGCCCGCGATCGACCAGAGGGCCGTCGGGAAGCTCGCGGCGATCGACGTGAAGATGAGGAGCGACATGCCGTTGCCGACGCCGCGCTCGGTGATGAGCTCGCCGAGCCACATGACGAGGCCCGTGCCCGCCGTCATAGTGATGACCATGAGGAGCGCGGTCATGAACGAGTCGTCCGCGATGACGTCGACGGCGCAGCCCGGGAAGAGCAGGCCGGAGCGCGCGGTCGTGATGATCGTCGTCGACTGCAGGATCGCGAGACCGATCGTCAGGTAGCGCGTGTACTGCGTCAGCTTCGCCTGACCCGACTGGCCCTCCTTGTGCAGGGCCTCGAACCGCGGGATCACGACGCGCAGGAGCTGCGTGATGATGCTCGCGGTGATGTAGGGCATGATGCCCAGCGCGAAGATCGACAGCTGCAGCAGCGCGCCGCCGCTGAAGACGTTGATGAGACCGAGCAGCGACGTGCTGTCCGCCATGCCGGCGACGCACTGCTGGACGTTGCCGTAGTCCACGCCGGGGGTCGGGATGAACGACCCCACGCGGAAGATCGCCATGATCGCGATCGTGAACAGCAGCTTGCGCCGCAGGTCCGGTGTCCGGAAAGCCCGGCCGAATGCGCTGAGCACCTATCCTCCTGGCCCGCCGAGGCGGGTTGTCGTGTCGCCGGGGCACCCCGACGAGGCTGGCACGCCGCGCCCCGCGGGCCGGTGCCCGCGGTCCGCGCCGTGCCGACGCGGTCGTCGGTCCGACCGGGCGCTGCCCGGCGGTCGCCGCACCTGGCCGTGCGGCCGGACCGTGACGGATTCTACGTGCCTCCGGGACGTGATCCAGACCACGTCCGGCGACGGGGCCCGTCCGGCGGGTGCCGGACGGGCCCGGGAAGCACGCAGGGCCGGCAGCGCGTGCGCGCCACCGGCCCTGTGCGGACGTCAGTCCTCCGAGACCGAGCCGCCGGCCGCCAGGATCTTCTCCTTGGCGGAGCCGGAGACCGCGTCGACCGCGATGTCCAGCTTGACGTCGATCTCGCCCGTGCCGAGCACCTTCACCGGCTGACCCTTGCGGACCGCGCCCTTGGCGACGAGGTCCTCGACGGTGACGGAGCCACCCTTCGGGTACAGCGCGGCGAGCTTGTCCAGGTTAACGACCTGGTACTCGACGCGGAACGGGTTCTTGAAGCCGCGAAGCTTGGGCAGCCGCATGTGCAGCGGCATCTGCCCACCCTCGAAGCCCTGCGAGACCGTGTTGCGAGCCTTCGTACCCTTGGTACCGCGGCCCGCGGTCTTGCCCTTCGACGCCTCACCGCGACCCACGCGGGTCTTGGAGGTCTTGGCGCCGGGAGCCGGACGCAGGTGGTGGACCTTCAGCGGCTGCGCCGCCTTCTGGTCGTTCTGCTCGGCGTTGTCGACCATGGGTTACTCGACCTCCTCGACGGTGACGAGGTGCGCCACCGTGGCGACCATGCCGCGGATCTCCGGGCGGTCCTCCTTCACGGCGGTGTCGCCGATCCGCTTGAGGCCGAGGGTCCGCAGCGTGTCGCGCTGGTTCTGCTTGCCGCCGATGGCGGACTTGACCTGGGTGACCTTCAGTCGAGCCATCACGCACCCACCTTCTCGCCGGCCTTCTCGGCCGCCTTGTCGGCGAGGCCGGCAGCCTGCGCGCGCAGGAGCGCGGCCGGGGCCACGTCCTCGAGCGGCAGACCGCGGCGCGCGGCCACGGCGGCCGGCTCCTCGAGGCCCTTGAGGGCCGCGACGGTCGCGTGCACGATGTTGATCGAGTTCGACGAGCCGAGCGACTTGCTGAGCACGTCGTGGATGCCGGCGCACTCCAGCACGGCGCGCACCGGACCACCGGCGATCACACCGGTACCCGGCGAGGCCGGACGCAGGAACACGACGCCGGCGGCCTCCTCACCCTGGACCGGGTGCGGGATGGTGCCCTGGATGCGCGGGACGCGGAAGAAGTTCTTCTTCGCCTCCTCGACACCCTTGGCGATCGCCGCGGGCACCTCCTTGGCCTTGCCGTAGCCGACACCGACGGTGCCGTCGCCGTCGCCCACCACGACCAGCGCGGTGAAGCTGAAGCGGCGACCGCCCTTGACGACCTTGGCGACGCGGTTGATCGTCACCACGCGCTCGACGAAGGCGTTCTTCTCGGCGGCCGCGTCTCCGCGACGGCCGCCCTGACGGTCGTCGCGCCGGTTGGAGCGGCGGCCGTCGTTCTTGGACTCGTTGGCGCCCTGAGGGGCGCCGGTGCGCTGCCCTGCAGCCATCAGAGGATCCTCATCTTCCGTGCGAACGTGGTCATCACAGCGCCAGACCGCCTTCGCGGGCGCCGTCGGCGACCGCAGCCACCCGACCGTGGTACTTGTTGCCGCCGCGGTCGAAGACCACGGACTCGACGCCGGCCGCCTTGGCACGCTCCGCGACCAGCTCGCCGACCCGGCGGGCCTTGGCGGTCTTGTCGCCGTCGAACGCACGCAGGTCGGCCTCGAGGGTCGAGGCGGAGGCGACGGTCTTGCCGACCGTGTCGTCCACGACCTGCGCCACCATGTGGCGCGAGGAACGGGTCACGACGAGGCGAGGACGCTCCGCGGTGCCCTTGATCTTCTTGCGCAGGCGAAGGTGGCGGCGCTGACGAGCGACGGCCTTGCCCTTGCCCAGAACCTTGAGAGCCATCACTTACCAGCCTTTCCGACCTTGCGGCGGACGACCTCGCCGGCGTAGCGCACACCCTTGCCCTTGTAGGGCTCGGGCTTGCGGATCTTGCGGATGTTCGCTGCGACCTCGCCGACCTGCTGCTTGTCGATGCCGGTCACCGAGAACTTCGTCGGGCTCTCGACGGTGAAGGCGATGCCCTGCGGCGGGGTGACCGTGACCGGGTGCGAGAAGCCGAGGGCGAACTCGAGGTCGCTGCCCTTGGCCGTCACGCGGTAACCGGTGCCGACGATCTCCAGCTTCTTCTCGTAGCCCTCGGTCACACCGGTGATGATGTTGGCCAGGAGGGTACGGGTCAGGCCGTGCAGCGCACGGGACGAGCGCTCGTCGTCGGGACGGCGGACCACGAGGGTGCCGTCCTCCTGCGCGACCGTGATGGGGGCGGGCACCGTGTGCTCGAGGGTCCCCTTGGGGCCCTTGATCGTCACGAGCGCACCGCTGATGGTGACGTCCACGCCGGCCGGGACCGGAACGGGGAGCTTGCCGATTCGAGACATGGCGTGTCTCCTTTCCGGATTACCAGACGTAGGCGAGGACTTCCCCGCCGACGCCCTTGGCCTGGGCCTGCTTGTCGGTCAGGAGGCCGGAGGACGTGGACAGGATCGCCACGCCGAGGCCGCCCAGGACCTTGGGCAGGTTGGTGGACTTCGCGTACACGCGCAGGCCGGGCTTCGAGATGCGGCGCACGCCGGTCAGGGCGCGCTCGCGGCTCGGGCCGTACTTGAGCGTCAGGGTGAGGTTCTTGCCCACCTTCGCGTCCTCGACGCTCCAGCCGGCGATGTAGCCCTCGGCCTGCAGGATCTCCGCGATGTGCGACTTCAGCTTCGAGTACGGCATGGTCACCGTCTCGTGGTGCGCCGAGTTCGCGTTGCGCAGACGCGTCAGCATGTCTGCGATCGGGTCGGTCATCGTCATTGGGCTCTAGCCCTTCCTCGCCGGGGTATCCGGGCGGTGCGTCGTGCACCGCCCGGACCTGCGGCGTAGTTGTTTTACCAGCTGCTCTTGGTGACGCCGGGGAGCTCGCCGCGGTGGGCCATCTCCCGCAGGCAGATGCGGCAGAGGCCGAACTTGCGGTAGACCGAGTGCGGGCGGCCGCACCGCTGGCACCGGGTGTAGGCGCGAACCGCGAACTTCGGCTTGGCGTTCGCCTTGTTGATCAGGGCCTTCTTCGCCATGTCAGTTCTCCTTGAAGGGGAAGCCGAGACGGCGCAGCAGGGAGCGGCCCTCGTCGTCGGTCGTCGCCGTCGTCACGATCGTGATGTCCATGCCGCGGACGCGATCGATCTTGTCCTGGTCGATCTCGTGGAACATCGACTGCTCCGTCAGACCGAACGTGTAGTTCCCGTGGCCGTCGAACTGCTTGGGCGACAGGCCGCGGAAGTCGCGGATGCGCGGCAGCGCGATCGACAGCAGGCGGTCGAGGAACTCCCACATGCGGTCGCCCCGGAGGGTGACGTGCGCACCGATCGGCATGCCCTCGCGCAGCTTGAACTGCGCGATGGACTTGCGGGCCTTGGTGACCTGCGGCTTCTGACCGGTGATCGCGGTCAGGTCGCGGATCGCGCCCTCGATGAGCTTCGAGTCCTTGGCGGCGTCACCGACACCCATGTTGACGACGATCTTCGTCAGACCGGCGACCTCGTGGACGTTCGAGTGGCCGAACTCCTCGCGGAGGGCCGGGAGGATCTCCTCGCGGTACTTCTGCTTGAGGCGCGGCAGGGCCGGGGCCTCGACAGTGGTCTCGGTCATCAGATGTCCTTCCCGGAACGCTTGGCGTAGCGCACGCGGACCGTGCGGGTACGGCCGTCACGCTCGACCTGCTCGGTGCGGAAACCGACGCGCGTGGGCTTCTTGGTCTCCGGGTCGACCAGCATCACGTTGGACACGTGGATCGGCGCCTCGACCGTCTCGATGCCACCCGTGCGGGTGCCGCGAGCCGTCTGGCCGGCCTTGACGTGCTTCGTGACGCGCTGGACACCCTCGACCACGACGCGGTCGGAGTCCGTGAGGACCTCGAGCACGCGGCCCGTCTTGCCCTTGTCGCGACCGGCGATGACGATCACCTGGTCGCCCTTCTTGATCTTCGCCATGGTCAGAGCACCTCCGGGGCCAGCGAGATGATCTTCATGAACCGCTTGTCGCGCAGCTCACGGCCGACCGGGCCGAAGATACGGGTGCCGCGAGGCTCGCCGTCGTTCTTCAGGATCACGGCGGCGTTCTCGTCGAACTTGATGTAGGAACCGTCAGGACGGCGGCGCTCCTTGGCGGTCCGGACGACGACCGCCTTGACGACGTCGCCCTTCTTCACGTTGCCGCCCGGGATCGCGTCCTTGACGGTGGCGACGATGGTGTCGCCGATACCGGCGTAGCGGCGACCCGACCCACCGAGAACGCGGATGCAGAGGATCTCCTTGGCACCCGTGTTGTCGGCGACCCGAAGTCGCGACTCCTGCTGGATCATCGATTGATCTCCTGTCGTCGAGCTGGTTCTCGTCCCGATGGGTACCGGGCGAGCCTGGCCGAACGGATAGTTGCTGTGTGCGCCGTGGCGGGCCGCATACGTGTGTCACGGCCCGCCACGGCCGAAGGTCACTTGGCCTTCTCGAGGATCTCCACGAGTCGCCACCGCTTGGTCGCGGACAGCGGGCGGGTCTCCATGATGACGACCAGGTCGCCGATGCCGGCGGTGTTCTGCTCGTCGTGCGCCTTCACCTTGTTGGTGCGGCGCATGACCTTGCCGTAGAGGGGGTGCTTCACGCGGTCCTCGACCTCGACGACGATGGTCTTCTCCATCTTGTCGCTGACGACGTAGCCGCGGCGCACCTTGCGCGTGCCGCGCTCGGTCGCCTGCTCGACGCCGGCAGCCGTGTTCGTGTTGTCGCTCATCGGTGCCTCACTCACTCACGCTCGGGGCCGTACGGATGCCGAGCTCGCGCTCGCGGAGGATCGTGTAGATCCGCGCGATGTCGCGCTTCACGGCCTTGAGCCGGCCGTGGGACTCCAGCTGGCCGGTGGCGGCCTGGAAGCGGAGGTTGAAGAGCTCTTCCTTCTGCTCCTTGAGCTTCGCGACGAGCGTCTCGTCGTCGAAGCCGTCCAGGTCGGCAGGGGCCAGGCCCTTGGTTCCGACTGCCATCAGTTCGCACCACCCTCGCGCACCACGAAACGGCACTTCATCGGGAGCTTGTGGATCGCGCGGCGCATGGCCTCACGAGCCAGCGGCTCCGGGACACCGGCCAGCTCGAAGACGATGCGGCCGGGCTTGACGTTGGCGACCCACCACTCGGGCGAGCCCTTGCCGGAACCCATGCGGGTCTCGGCGGGCTTCTTGGTCAGAGGACGGTCCGGGTAGATGTTGATCCAGACCTTGCCGCCACGCTTGATGTGGCGGGTCATCGCGATACGCGCAGCCTCGATCTGACGGTTCGTGACGTAGGCAGGCTCGAGGGCCTGGATGCCGTACTCGCCGAACGCGATCGTGGTGCCACCCTTCGCCGCGCCGGAGCGCGACGGGTGGTGCTGCTTGCGGTGCTTGAGCCTGCGGGGGATCAGCATGACTCAGGCCTCCGTTCCGGACTCGGGGGCCGCGGCCTGCTCGGCCGGGGCCGCGTCGGAGCCGGCGGCCTCGGCCGGCCGGTCCTGACGCTCGGTACGCTCCGGACGACGACCGCCGCGGCGCTCCCCACGCTCGCCACCGCGACCACGACCCTGACGGGGCGCGGCGGCGGCCTGCTGCGCGGCGAACTCCTTCTCGGTGATGTCGCCCTTGTAGATCCACACCTTCACGCCGATGCGGCCGAAGGTGGTGCGGGCCTCGAAGAAGCCGAAGTCGATGTTCGCGCGCAGCGTGTGCAGCGGCACACGACCCTCGCGGTAGAACTCCGAACGGCTCATCTCGGCGCCGCCGAGGCGGCCCGAGACCTGCACGCGGATGCCCTTCGCACCGGCGCGCTGCGCGGACTGGATGCCCTTGCGCATGGCGCGGCGGAAGGAGACGCGGCTCGCGAGCTGCTCGGCGATGCCCTGCGCGACGAGCTGCGCGTCGATCTCCGCGTTCTTGACCTCGAGGATGTTGAGCTGGACCTGCTTGCCCGTGAGCTTCTCGAGCTCGCCGCGGATGCGGTCGGCCTCGGCACCACGGCGGCCGATCACGATGCCCGGGCGCGCCGTGTGGATGTCCACGCGGACGCGGTCACGGGTGCGCTCGATCTCGACCTTGGAGATGCCGGCCCGCTCGAGACCGGTGCTCATGAGCTTGCGGATCTGGACGTCCTCGCGGACGTAGTCGCGGTACCGCTGACCGGGCTTGGTGCTGTCGGCGAACCAGCGCGACCGGTGGTCGGTGGTGATGCCGAGGCGGTACCCGTGCGGGTGAACCTTCTGCCCCACTATCGGGCCCCTTCCTTCTGCTCACGCGGTGCGACGACCACGGTGATGTGGCTGGTGCGCTTGAGGATCCGGCTCGCACGTCCCTGCGCCCGCGGGCGGAACCGCTTGAGGGTCGGGCCCTCGTCCACGTACGCCTCCGCGACGAAGTAGTCCGACTCGTCGAAGCGCTCGCTCGCGCGGTCGGCCTTCACCCGGGCGTTCGCGACGGCGCTCTCCACGACCTTGCGGACGGGCTCGCTCGCCGCCTGCGGCGCGAACTTCAGCACCGCGACGGCCTCGGAGGCCTGCTTGCCACGGATGAGGTCCACGACGCGCCGGGCCTTCTGGGGCGTGACACGGACGAACCGCGCCTGCGCCTTGGCTTCCATTGCTGTCCTGCTTCCTTTTCTCAGACCGTCAGGTCCGCGCCGCTCAGCGGCGACGGCCCTTCTTGTCGTCCTTCACGTGGCCGCGGAAAGTGCGCGTGGGCGCGAACTCGCCGAGCTTGTGGCCGACCATCGACTCGGTCACGAAGACCGGGACGTGCTTGCGGCCGTCGTGCACGGCGAAGGTGTGGCCGAGGAAGTCGGGCGTGATGACCGACCGACGGGACCAGGTCTTGATGACGTTCTTGGTCCCCTTCTCGTTCTGGGCGTCCACCTTCTTCTGCAGGTGGTCGTCGACGAAGGGGCCCTTCTTCAGGCTACGAGGCATCTGTCAGGCTCCTTATCAGCGCTTCTTGCCGGTGCGACGACGGCGGACGATCAGCTTGTCGCTCGGCTTGTTCGGACGGCGGGTGCGGCCCTCGGGCTGGCCCCACGGGCTGACCGGGTGACGACCACCGGAGGTCTTGCCCTCACCACCACCGTGCGGGTGGTCGATCGGGTTCATGGCGACGCCGCGCACGGTCGGGCGGACGCCCTTCCAGCGCTTGCGGCCGGCCTTGCCCCAGTTGATGTTCGACTGCTCGGCGTTGCCGACCTCGCCGACCGTCGCGCGGCAGCGCAGGTCGACGTTGCGGATCTCGCCGGACGGCATGCGCAGCTGGGCGTACGGGCCGTCCTTCGCGACGAGCTGCACGGACGAACCGGCCGAGCGGGCGATCTTCGCGCCGCCGCCGGGACGCAGCTCGACGGCGTGGATGACCGTACCGGTCGGGATGTTGCGCAGCGGCAGGTTGTTGCCGGGCTTGATGTCGGCGCCGGCACCGGCCTCGACGACGTCACCCTGCGACAGCTTGTTCGGCGCGATGATGTAGCGCTTCGTGCCGTCCGCGTAGTGCAGGAGCGCGATGCGCGCCGTGCGGTTCGGGTCGTACTCGATGTGCGCGACCTTCGCCGGCACCCCGTCCTTGTCGTGGCGACGGAAGTCGATCACGCGGTAGGCGCGCTTGTGCCCGCCGCCCTTGTGACGCGTCGTGATGCGACCGGAGTTGTTCCGGCCACCCGTCTTCGACAGCGGCCGGACCAGAGACTTCTCCGGCTGCGAGCGCGTGATCTCGACGAAGTCGGCGACGCTCGAGCCGCGGCGGCCGGGCGTCGTCGGCTTGTACTTACGGATTCCCATGGAAGTTGTCCTCGATCTGCTCTCGTCCGGCTCAGCCGACCGGACCGCCGAAGATGTCGATCGTGCCCTCGCGGAGGGTGACGACCGCACGCTTCGTGTCCTTGCGCTTGCCCAGGCCGTAGCGCGTGCGGCGCGTCTTGCCCTTGCGGTTGATCGTGTTCACCGAGGCGACCTTGACGCCGAAGACCTGCTCGACCGCGATCTTGATCTCGGTCTTGTTGGCCCGCGGGTCCACGACGAAGGTGTACTTGCCCTCGTCGAGAAGGTTGTAGGACTTCTCGGAGACGACCGGCGCGATCAGGATGTCGCGCGGGTCCTTCGTCACGGCGGTCACTTGGTGGCCTCCTCGGTGGTCTCGGCCTCGACGGCCTCGCTCTCCGTGGCGACGGCCTTCACCGACTTGCCCGTGGCCGGGCCGGCCAGGAACGCGGCGAGCGCGCCCTGCGTGAAGACGACGTCGTCGGCGACGAGCACGTCGTAGGTGTTGAGCTGGTCCGCGGGGAGCAGGTGGACCCGCTCGACGTTGCGGAGCGACTTGATCGTCAGCTCGTCCGTCCGCTCGGTCACCACGAGCACGTGCGTGCGGTCGGTCAGCGCCTCGAGCGTCGCGACCGCCGTCTTGGTCGACGGCGCGCCGTCCAGGCCGAAGCCCTCGACGACGTGCACGCGACCGGCGCGGGCGCGGTCGGACAGAGCGCCGCGGAGCGCGGCGGCCTTCATCTTCTTCGGGGTGCGCTGGTCGTACTTGCGCGGCTGCGGGCCGTGGACGGTGCCACCGCCGGCGAACTGCGGGGCGCGCGTCGAACCCTGGCGGGCGCGGCCGGTGCCCTTCTGCTTGTACGGCTTCTTGCCACCGCCGCGGACGTCGCCGCGGGTCTTGGTGGCGTGCGTGCCCTGGCGGGCCGCGGCGCGCTGCGCGACGACCACCTGGTGGATCAGCGGGACGTTGGTGACGACGTCGAACACCTCGGCGGGGAGCTCGGCGGTGCCGGCCTTCTTGCCCGTGGCGTCGAGCACGTCGACGGTCTGGTTAGCCATTGGTGTCACGCACCCTTCGCAGCGGTACGCACGAGGACGACGCCGCCCTTGGGACCGGGGACCGCGCCCTTGACGAGCAGCAGACCCTTCTCGGCGTCGACCGCGTGGACGGTCAGGTTCTGAACGGTCTTGCGGGCGTTGCCCATGCGACCGGCCATGCGCAGGCCCTTGAACACGCGCGACGGCGTCGAGGCGCCACCGATCGAGCCCGGCTTGCGGTGGTTGCGGTGCGCACCGTGCGAGGCACCCACGCCGGCGAAGCCGTGACGCTTCATGACACCGGCGGTGCCCTTGCCCTTGGTGGTGCCGACGACGTCGACCACGGCGCCCGCCTCGAAGGCGGCGGCGGTGATCTCCTGGCCGAGCGTGTACTCGGTCGCGTCGGAGGTGCGGACCTCGGCCACGTGGCGGCGCGGCGTCACGCCGGCCTTCTCGAAGTGGCCCTTGAGCGGCTTGGTGACCTTGCGCGGGTCGATCTGGCCGGCGGCGAGCTGGACTGCCGCGTAGCCGTCGGCGTCGGCCGAGCGGACCTGCGTCACCACGTTGGTGGGGACGGCCACGACGGTGACGGGCACGAGGCGGCCGGCGTCGTCCCACAGCTGCGTCATGCCGAGCTTGGTGCCGAGCACCGCGGTCACGTTCTTCTGCTGGTTGGTCATGATCTCTTCCAGCCTCAGAGCTTGATCTCGATGTTCACGTCGGCCGGCAGGTCGATGCGCATCAGCGAGTCGACGGCCTTCGGCGTGGGGTCGATGATGTCGATCAGCCGCTTGTGCGTGCGCATCTCGAAGTGCTCACGGCTGTCCTTGTACTTGTGAGGCGACCGGATGACGGTGAAGACGTTCTTCTCCGTCGGCAGCGGCACCGGGCCCACGACCGTCGCACCAGCGCGAGTGACCGTGTCGACGATCTTGCGCGCCGAGCTGTCGATCACCTCGTGGTCGTAGGACTTGAGCCGGATGCGGATCTTCTGTCCCGCCATGGCGTCGTCTGACTCTCTCTCTCGAACCGCTACTGTCCGACCCCCGCGCTCGGGCGTGTCGCACTGGGCGACGTACCCGGGCGCGCGCACACCTACCCGGTGGGGGCCGTTGGATGTGGGCCGCATCGCGGACCACGACGTTTGTCCAGCCTGCCGAGACATGTGTCCCACGGGGCGCTCGTGCGTGTCGACAGCAAGCCCCGCGCCTCCCCCAACCAAGGAGGAGGACCGCTCCAGGCGTGCGGCCCGAGGGGCCGGCGCACGCGCTGCGGTGCTACACACTGTTCGACACGAGAAAGAACGCGCCCGTGACAGGCAACCGGACCATCTTGCCACATGGTTCCGCGGGATTCCAAGCCGGGGCCCGTGTGACCCTGGATACCTCGCCCGTCCCCCACGCACCGAGGCCCGGACCCCTGTCGGGCCCGGGCCTCGATGACGTGTCGGACGGAGCTCAGCTCCCGAGGTCCGCAGTGATCAGGAGATCACTTGAGGATCTTGGTGACACGGCCGGAACCGACCGTGCGGCCACCCTCGCGGATGGCGAAGCCGAGGCCCTCCTCCATGGCGATCGGCTGGATCAGCTCGACCGTCATCTCGGTGTTGTCGCCCGGCATGACCATCTCGGTGCCCTCGGGCAGCGTGATGACGCCGGTGACGTCCGTCGTCCGGAAGTAGAACTGCGGACGGTAGTTCGAGTAGAACGGGTTGTGACGGCCGCCCTCGTCCTTGCCCAGGATGTAGACCTGCGCCTCGAACTGCGTGTGCGGGGTGATCGAGCCCGGCTTCACGACGACCTGGCCGCGCTCGACGTCCTCGCGCTTGATGCCGCGCAGGAGCAGACCGGTGTTGTCGCCGGCCTGGGCCTGGTCCATCTGCTTGTGGAACGTCTCGATACCGGTGACCGTCGTCTTCTGCGGCGGGCGGATGCCGACGATCTCGACCTCGGAGTTGATGTCGAGCGTGCCGCGCTCCACCTTGCCGGTGACGACGGTGCCACGACCGGTGATCGTGAAGACGTCCTCGATCGGCATGAGGAACGGCTTGTCGAGCTCTCGGACCGGCTCGGGGACGTTCTCGTCCACGGCCTCCATGAGCTCAAGGATCTTCTTGGTCCACTCGGGGTCGCCCTCGAGGGCCTTGAGGCCGGACACGCGCACGACCGGCGCGTTGTCGCCGTCGAACTCCTGCGACGACAGCAGCTCGCGGACCTCCATCTCGACGAGCTCGAGGATCTCCTCGTCGTCGACCATGTCGGCCTTGTTCAGCGCGACCAGCAGGTAGGGAACACCCACCTGGCGGGCGAGCAGGACGTGCTCGCGCGTCTGGGCCATCGGGCCGTCGGTGGCCGCGACCACGAGGATGGCGCCGTCCATCTGCGCCGCACCCGTGATCATGTTCTTGATGTAGTCGGCGTGACCCGGCGCGTCGACGTGCGCGTAGTGCCGCTTCGGCGTCTCGTACTCGATGTGCGCGATGTTGATCGTGATGCCGCGCTGCTTCTCCTCCGGCGCGGCGTCGATCTCGTCGAAGTTGCGCTGCACGTTCGCCGGCAGGTCCGGGTACGTGTCGGCGAGCACCTTCGAGATCGCGGCGGTCAGCGTCGTCTTGCCGTGGTCGACGTGACCGATCGTGCCGATGTTGACGTGCGGCTTGGTCCGCTCGAACTTGGCCTTAGCCACTGGGGTCCTCCTGGGACTTGGGTAGATGTTCCGAACGTAGCGAGTGTCGGCCGATCAAGCCTAACCCTCGGGGCGTTGCGGTTTCCTACAGGTTGATGGTTGTGCTGGTCGTCGACCTGTGGGGACTCACTCGCCCCGGGTCTTCTTGATGATCTCGTCAGCGACGGCCTTGGGAACCTCGGCGTAGCTGTCGAACTGCATCGAGTACACGGCGCGGCCCTGCGTCTTCGAACGCAGGTCACCGATGTACCCGAACATCTCGCTCAACGGTACCTGGGCGCGCACGACCTTGACGCCCGTCGCGTCCTCCATGGACTGGATGAGTCCACGACGCGAGTTGAGGTCGCCGATGACGTCGCCCATGTACTCCTCGGGCGTCCGCACCTCGACGGCCATCACGGGCTCGAGCAGGACCGGGTCGGCCCGCTTCATGCCCTCCTTGAACACCATGGAGCCGGCGATCTTGAACGCCATCTCCGAGGAGTCCACGTCGTGGTACGCGCCGTCGATGAGCGTCGCCTTGACGCCCACGACCGGGAAGCCGGCGAGGACACCCTGCTGCATGGCCGCCTGGATACCGGCGTCCACCGACGGGATGTACTCGCGCGGGATGCGACCACCGGTGACCTCGTTGACGAACTCGTAGAGCTCGCCCTCCGTGGTGTCCAGCGGCTCGAAGGTCACCTGGACCTTCGCGAACTGGCCGGAGCCGCCGGTCTGCTTCTTGTGCGTGTACTCGACCTTCTCCGCGGTGCGGCGGATGGTCTCGCGGTACGCGACCTGCGGCTTGCCGACGTTGGCCTCGACCTTGAACTCGCGGCGCATGCGGTCCACGAGGATGTCGAGGTGGAGCTCGCCCATGCCGCCGATGACGGTCTGGCCCGTCTCCTCGTCGAGCTTGACGCGGAAGGTCGGGTCCTCCTCGGCGAGCTTCTGGATGGCCGTCGAGAGCTTCTCCTGGTCGGCCTTCGTCTTCGGCTCGATCGCGACGTCGATGACGGGCTCGGGGAAGGTCATCGACTCGAGCACGATCGGGTGGGCCGGGTCGCACAGGGTGTCGCCCGTGGTGACGTCCTTGAGGCCGATGAAGGCGTAGATGTGACCCGCCTGGGCCTCGGGGACCGGGTTCTCCTTGTTCGAGTGCATCTGGAAGAGCTTGCCGATGCGCTCGCGCTTGCCCTTGGTCGTGTTGAGGACCTGGGCGCCCTGCTCGACCTTGCCCGAGTAGACGCGGACGTAGGTGAGCTTGCCGAAGAACGGGTGCGTCGCGACCTTGAACGCGAGGGCCGAGAACGGCTCCGACGCGTCGGCATGGCGCTCGAGGACCTTCTCCTCGTCCTTGACGTCGTGGCCCTGGACGGGCGGGACGTCGAGCGGCGACGGGAGGTAGTCGATGACGGCGTCGAGCATGGGCTGGACGCCCTTGTTCTTGAACGCCGAGCCGCACAGCACCGGGAAGGCCTCGGAGTTGACGGTGAGCTTGCGGATGCCCGCCTTGATCTCGTCGACCGTGATCTCCTCGCCGCCGAGGTACTTCTCGAGCAGCTCCTCGTCCGCCTCCGCGACGGCCTCGACGAGCTCGTTGCGGTACTCCTCGGCGCGCTCCTGCAGCTCGGCCGGGATCTCCTCGACGTCGTACTTCTCGCCCAGCTTCGTCTCGCCGTGCCAGACGAGGGCCTTCATCTGGACCAGGTCGACGACACCGATGAAGTCGTTCTCGGAACCGATCGGGAGCTGGATGACGAGCGGCTTGGCCTTGAGGCGCTCGACGATCGTCTTGACGGTGAAGTAGAAGTCCGCACCCAGCTTGTCCATCTTGTTGACGAAGCAGATGCGCGGGACGTCGTACTTGTCCGCCTGGCGCCACACGGTCTCGGACTGGGGCTCCACGCCCTCCTTGCCGTCGAAGACGGCGACCGCGCCGTCGAGCACGCGCAGCGAGCGCTCGACCTCGACGGTGAAGTCCACGTGGCCCGGGGTGTCGATGATGTTGATCTGGTTGTTCTTCCAGAAGCACGTCGTCGCGGCGGACGTGATCGTGATGCCGCGCTCCTGCTCCTGCTCCATCCAGTCCATCGTCGACGCGCCGTCGTGCGTCTCACCGATCTTGTAGTTCACACCGGTGTAGTACAGGATGCGCTCGGTGGTGGTGGTCTTGCCGGCATCGATGTGGGCCATGATGCCGATGTTGCGGACCTTCTTCAGGTCGGTCAGCACGTCGAGTGCCACGGTGTCTTACCCCTCGGGTCAGTGGGTCGTCAGGAACCGGTGCCGGAGGTCCGGCCCCCGGCCGGCTCCGGATCCGCGGACGGCCCCGGGGGGGACCCGGGGCCGTCCGAGCGCATCACCAGCGGTAGTGCGCGAAGGCCTTGTTCGACTCGGCCATCTTGTGCATGTCCTCGCGGCGCTTGACCGCGGCACCGAGGCCGTTCGAGGCGTCGAGGATCTCGTTCATGAGGCGCTCGGTCATCGTCTTCTCGCGACGGGCGCGCGAGAAGTCGGTGAGCCAGCGCAGCGCGAGCGTCGTCGAGCGCGCCGGGCGCACCTCGACGGGGACCTGGTAGGTCGCGCCACCGACGCGGCGCGAACGCACCTCGAGCGCCGGGCGGACGTTCTCGAGCGCGCGCTTGAGCACGACGACCGGGTCCTGGTCCGTCTTGGCACGGACGCCCTCGAGGGCGCCGTAGACGATGGACTCGGCGGTGGACTTCTTGCCGTCGAGCAGCACCTTGTTGATGAGCTGCGTCACGACGGGCGACCCGTACACCGGGTCGACGATGAGCGGCCGCTTGGGGGCCGGACCCTTACGAGGCATCAGGCCTTCTCCTTCTTCGCGCCGTAGCGGCTCCGCGCCTGCTTGCGGCCCTTGACGCCCTGCGTGTCGAGCGCGCCGCGGACGATCTTGTAGCGGACGCCGGGGAGGTCCTTCACACGACCACCGCGCACGAGCACGATCGAGTGCTCCTGCAGGTTGTGGCCGACGCCGGGGATGTACGCGGTGACCTCGGTACCGGAGGAGAGCTTCACACGCGCGACCTTGCGGAGCGCCGAGTTCGGCTTCTTGGGGGTGGTGGTGTACACACGGGTGCACACGCCGCGCCGCTGCGGGGAACCCTTGAGGGCCGGGGTCTTCGACTTCCCGGCCTTCGAGGTCCGGCCCTTGCGGACGAGCTGCTGGATCGTAGGCACTACGTCTCCGTCGTCTCTCGAGCTCACGAGGGCCGGTCGGCCCTCGACGGTGGTCTGTCTGGCTTGTGCGTGCCGATCGCATGCGGCACCCGCGGCCCTCACGGAACCGCAACGCCACTTACCACCGGCTCGATGGCCCGGACCGTCCTGCGCTCACGGGGAGCGTCGCGGTGCGGTTCGCGGGATGCCTGCGCACCAGGTCGGCGCGGCGGGCCGGCCGGGACCCGGGAGGATCACCTGCTGGACCGCGGGCACGACGGCACGGGCACGGCTTCCAAGACTACCCGGCCGCGCAAGGCCGGTCAAAGCGTGGCCGTTGTGACGTGCGGCCCACCGCTCCCCCGGCGGCCCGCCGGCCGCGTCCCGTCCGCGAGGTCGTACCTCCGGTCGCCACGTCGTACGCCGGGGGTACGACGTCGCGACCTCCGTTACGACCTCGGCGAGAGTCGGTGCACGCACCCGGAACGCGCCGGGGGCGCCCCCGTCGTGATGACGAGGGCGCCCCGGGCGGTACGCGGCGGAGCCGCGGAGATCAGCGGAAGTCGCCGAAGTCCAGGTCCTCGAGCGGGATCGCCTCGCCCGAGCCCATGCCGAGCGTCGGGAAGTCGATCTCGTCGTAGCCGAAGCTCGGGTAGAGCTCGGCCTTGGCCTGCTCGGTCGGCTCGACCTCGATGTTCCGGTAGCGGGCGAGGCCCGTGCCGGCGGGGATGAGCTTACCGATGATGACGTTCTCCTTGAGGCCCAGCAGCGGGTCGCGACGACCGCTCATCGCCGCCTCGGTGAGCACGCGGGTCGTCTCCTGGAAGGAGGCGGCCGAGAGCCACGAGTCGGTCGCGAGCGAGGCCTTCGTGATGCCCATCAGCTCCGGACGGCCGGAGGCCGGCTGGCCACCCTCCGCCACGGCCTTGCGGTTGGCGTCCTCGAAACGGGTGCGCTCCGCGAGCTCGCCCGGCAGGAGGTCGGTGTCGCCCGAGTCCAGCACGGTCACGCGGCGCAGCATCTGGCGCACGATGACCTCGATGTGCTTGTCGTGGATGTCCACGCCCTGCGACCGGTAGGTCTCCTGGACCTCGTCCACCAGGTGCTTCTGCGCGGCACGCGGGCCGAGGATGCGCAGCACCTTCTTCGGGTCGACCGCACCCTGCACCAGCTGGGTGCCGACCTGGACGTGGTCGCCGTCGGCGACCAGCAGGCGGGCACGCTTGGTGACCGGGTAGCGGATCTCCTCGCCGCCGTCGTCCGGCGTGAGGACGAGGTGGCGCGTGCGCTCCGTGTCCTCGATCGTCACGGTGCCCGTGTACTCCGCGATGGGCGCCTCACCCTTGGGGGTGCGGGCCTCGAAGAGCTCGGTGACGCGCGGCAGACCCTGCGTGATGTCCTCCGCGGACGCCACACCACCGGTGTGGAAGGTACGCATCGTCAGCTGGGTGCCGGGCTCGCCGATGGACTGCGCGGCGATGATGCCGACGGCCTCGCCGATGTCCACGAGCTTGCCCGTGGCCAGGGAGCGGCCGTAGCACTTGGCGCACGTGCCCACGCGCGACTCGCACGTGAGGACCGAGCGGACCTTGACGTTCTCGATGCCGGCCTCGATGACCTTGCCGATCACGACGTCGCCCGCGTCCGAGCCCGCCTCGGCGATGACGTTTCCGTCACCGTCCACGACGTCGGTCGCGAACGTGCGCGAGTAGATGCTCGTCTCGACGCGCGGGTGCGGCACCAGGGTGTCGCCGATGCGCTCCGCGACGGGCAGCGTCAGGCCGCGCTCCGTGCCGCAGTCCTCCTCGCGGATGATGACGTCCTGCGAGACGTCCACGAGACGACGCGTCAGGTAGCCCGAGTCCGCCGTACGGAGGGCCGTGTCGGCCAGACCCTTGCGGGCACCGTGCGAGGCGATGAAGTACTCGAGGACGGACAGGCCCTCGCGGTAGTTCGACTTGATCGGGCGCGGGATGATCTCGCCCTTCGGGTTGGCCACGAGGCCGCGCATGCCCGCGATCTGGCGGACCTGCATCCAGTTACCACGGGCGCCCGAGGAGACCATGCGGTACAGCGTGTTCCGCGAGTTGTTCTCGAGGTTCTCGCGCATGACCGCGGCGATCTTGTCCGTCGCCTGGGTCCAGATCTCGATGAGCTCCTGACGGCGCTCGTCGTCGGTGATCAGACCCTTCTCGAACTGCGACTGCACCTTGAGGGCACGCTGCTCGTGCTCGTCGAGGATCTCGTTCTTGACCTCCGGCATGGCGACGTCGGAGATCGCGATCGTGACGCCCGAGCGGGTCGCCCACCGGTAGCCGGCGTCCTTGAGCGCGTCGAGCGACGTCGCGACGTCGACCTTCGGGTAGCGCTCCGCGAGGTCGTTGACGATCGCCGAGAGCTCCTTCTTGCCGACGACCTCGTTCTGGAACGGGTAGTCGACCGGGAGGGCCTCGTTGAAGATCGTGCGGCCCAGCGTGGTCTCGAACAGGATCGGCTGACCCTGCTCCCAGCCCTCGGGCGCCTCGAAGTCGTGGCTCGGCGGCACGAGGTCCGACATCCGCACCTTGATCGTCGCGTTGAGGTCGAGCTCGCCGCGGTCGAAGGCCATGATCGCCTCGGCCTGCGAGGAGAACACGCGGCCCTCGCCCTTGGCGCCCGGGCGCTCCGACGTCAGGTGGTGCAGGCCGATGATCATGTCCTGCGAGGGCATGGTCACCGGACGGCCGTCCGACGGCTTGAGGATGTTGTTGCTCGAGAGCATGAGGATGCGGGCCTCGGCCTGCGCCTCGGCGCTCAGCGGCAGGTGCACGGCCATCTGGTCGCCGTCGAAGTCCGCGTTGAACGCGGCGCACACGAGCGGGTGCAGGTGGATGGCCTTGCCCTCGACGAGCTGCGGCTCGAACGCCTGGATGCCCAGGCGGTGGAGCGTCGGCGCACGGTTGAGCAGCACCGGGTGCTCGGTGATGACCTCCTCGAGCACGTCCCACACGACGGGGCGGGTGCGCTCGACCATGCGCTTGGCGCTCTTGATGTTCTGCGCGTGGTTGAGATCGACGAGCCGCTTCATGACGAACGGCTTGAACAGCTCGAGCGCCATCTGCTTGGGCAGGCCGCATTGGTGCAGCTTGAGCTGCGGGCCGACCACGATGACCGAACGGCCCGAGTAGTCGACGCGCTTGCCGAGCAGGTTCTGGCGGAACCGGCCCTGCTTGCCCTTGAGCATGTCGGAGATCGACTTGAGCGGGCGGTTGCCCGGGCCCGTGACGGGCCGGCCGCGGCGGCCGTTGTCGAACAGCGAGTCGACGGCCTCCTGGAGCATCCGCTTCTCGTTGTTGACGATGATCTCCGGCGCGCCCAGGTCGAGCAGCCGCTTGAGGCGGTTGTTGCGGTTGATGACGCGGCGGTACAGGTCGTTGAGGTCCGACGTCGCGAAGCGGCCACCGTCGAGCTGCACCATCGGGCGCAGGTCCGGCGGGATGACCGGGACGACGTCGAGCACCATCGCCGTGGGCGAGTTGGTCGTCGTCAGGAACGCGTTGACGACCTTGAGGCGCTTGAGCGCGCGGGTCTTGCGCTGGCCCTTGCCCGTGCGGATGATCTCGCGCAGCGCCTCGGCCTCGGCCTCCAGGTCGAAGCTCTCGAGGCGCTTCTGGATCGCCTGCGCGCCCATGTGGCCCTCGAAGTAGGTGCCGTAACGGTCGACGAGCTGGCGGTACAGCATCTCGTCACCCTCGAGGTCGGCGACCTTGAGGTTCTTGAACCGGTCCCACACCTGCTCGAGGCGGTCGAGCTCGGCGTCGGCACGCTTGCGGATCTGCGCCATCTCGCGCTCGGCCGCGTCGCGCACCTTGCGGCGCGCGTCGGCCTTGGCACCCTCGGCCTCGAGCTCGGCGAGGTCCTGCTCGAGCTTCGTGGCGCGGGCGTTGATGTCGTTGTCGCGGCGATCGACGATCTCCTTCTTCTCCAGGTCGATCTCGTTCTGGAGGTTGGGGAGGTCCTCGGTGCGCGCCTCCTCGTCGACCCACGTGATCATGTAGGCCGCGAAGTAGATGACCTTCTCCAGATCCTTGGGCGCCAGGTCGAGCAGGTAGCCCAGGCGCGACGGCACACCCTTGAAGAACCAGATGTGCGTCACGGGGGCGGCGAGCTCGATGTGGCCCATGCGCTCACGGCGCACCTTGGAGCGCGTGACCTCCACGCCGCAGCGCTCGCAGATGATGCCCTTGAAGCGCACGCGCTTGTACTTGCCGCAGTAGCACTCCCAGTCCCGGGTCGGACCGAAGATCTTCTCGCAGAAGAGCCCGTCCTTCTCCGGCTTGAGCGTGCGGTAGTTGATGGTCTCGGGCTTCTTGACCTCACCGTGCGACCAGGCACGGATGTCGTCGGCCGTTGCCAGGCCGATGCGCAGCTCGTCGAAGACGTTGACGTCGAGCAAGATGTCCTACTTCCTCAAAGCTTTTCGAATGTCCGCTTGTTCAGCCGGTCGCTGATCAGATCTCGTCGATCGTCGCGGCCGAGTTGGGGCGCCGGGACAGGTCGATCCCGAGCTCCTCCGCAGCGCGGTACACCTCGTCGTCCGACTCCTTCATCTCGATGGAGACGCCGTCGCTCGAGAGCACCTCGACGTTCAGGCACAGCGACTGCATCTCCTTGAGGAGGACCTTGAAGGACTCCGGGATGCCCGAGTCGGGGATGTTCTCGCCCTTGACGATCGCCTCGTACACCTTGACGCGGCCGGGCACGTCGTCCGACTTGATGGTCAGCAGCTCCTGGAGCGTGTAGGCGGCGCCGTACGCCTCGAGGGCCCAGACCTCCATCTCGCCGAAGCGCTGGCCGCCGAACTGCGCCTTACCACCCAGCGGCTGCTGCGTGATCATCGAGTACGGGCCCGTCGAGCGCGCGTGGATCTTGTCGTCGACCAGGTGGTGGAGCTTGAGGATGTACATGTAGCCCACCGACACGGGGTCCGGGAACGGCTCGCCGGAGCGGCCGTCGAAGAGCCGGGCCTTGCCGTCGACGCCGACCATGCGCTCGCCGTCGCGGTTCGGCAGCGTGGTCGACAGCAGGCCGCGCAGCGCGTCCTCCTGCAGGCCGTCGAACACCGGCGTCGCGACCGGGGTGCCCGGCTCGGACTTCGCGGCGACCTCGGGGAGGTTCTCCTTCCACGACAGGTCGTCGCCGTCGGCCAGCTCGATGTCCCAGCCGCGGCTGGCGACCCAGCCCAGGTGGGTCTCGAGCACCTGGCCGACGTTCATGCGGCCGGGCACGCCGAGCGGGTTGAGGATCACGTCGACCGGGGTGCCGTCCGGCAGGAACGGCATGTCCTCCTGCGGGAGGATCTTCGAGATGACGCCCTTGTTGCCGTGACGGCCGGCGAGCTTGTCGCCGACGGTGATCTTGCGGCGCTGCGCGATGTAGACGCGCACCAGCTGGTTGACGCCGGCGGGCAGCTCGTCGCCGTCCTCGCGGTTGAACTCGCGCACGCCGATGACCGTGCCGGACTCGCCGTGGGGCACCTTGAGCGACGTGTCGCGCACCTCGCGCGCCTTCTCGCCGAAGATCGCGCGCAGGAGGCGCTCCTCCGGGGTCAGCTCGGTCTCGCCCTTCGGGGTGACCTTGCCGACCAGGACGTCGCCCGCGCCGACCTCGGCACCGATGCGGATGATGCCGCGCTCGTCGAGGTCCGCCAGGACGTCCTCGGAGACGTTCGGGATGTCCCGCGTGATCTCCTCGGGGCCGAGCTTGGTGTCGCGCGCGTCGACCTCGTGCTCCTCGATGTGGATCGAGGACAGCACGTCGTCCTCCACGAGGCGCTGCGACAGGATGATCGCGTCCTCGTAGTTGTGGCCCTCCCACGACATGAACGCGACGAGCAGGTTGCGGCCGAGCGCGAGGTCGCCCTCGTCCGTGGCCGGGCCGTCGGCGAGGACGGAGCCGACCTCGACGCGCTGGCCCTCGTCGACGAGCACGCGCTGGTTGTAGCTCGTGCCCTGGTTCGAGCGGCGGAACTTCGCCACGCGGTACGACGTCGTGGTCGCGTCGTCGTTGGCGACGACGATCAGGTCCGCGGAGACCTCGGTGACCACGCCGGGCTTGGTCGCGACGATGACGTCGCCCGCGTCGATCGCGGCGCGACGCTCCATGCCGGTGCCGACGAGCGGCGCCTCCGAGCGCACGAGCGGCACGGCCTGGCGCTGCATGTTGGCGCCCATGAGCGCGCGGTTGGCGTCGTCGTGCTCGAGGAACGGGATGAGCGCGGTCGCGACCGACACCATCTGGCGCGGCGAGACGTCCATGTAGTCGACCTCGGCGGCCGGGACGTCGTCCGTCTCGCCGCCCTTGGTGCGGACCAGGACGCGGTCGGCGGCGAACGAGCCGTCCTCGTTCAGCGGCGTGTTGGCCTGCGCGATGACGTGGCGGTCCTCGTCGTCGGCGGTGAGGTACTCGACCTCGTCCGTGACGCGGCCGTTCACGACCTTGCGGTACGGCGTCTCGATGAAGCCGAACGGGTTGATGCGACCGAACGACGCGAGCGAGCCGATGAGGCCGATGTTCGGGCCCTCGGGGGTCTCGATCGGGCACATGCGGCCGTAGTGCGACGGGTGGACGTCACGGACCTCCATGCCGGCGCGGTCGCGCGACAGGCCGCCGGGGCCCAGCGCCGACAGACGACGCTTGTGGGTCAGGCCCGCGAGCGGGTTGTTCTGGTCCATGAACTGCGACAGCTGCGAGGTGCCGAAGAACTCGCGGATCGACGCCACGACCGGGCGGATGTTGATCAGCGTCTGCGGCGTGATGGCCTCGACGTCCTGCGTCGTCATGCGCTCGCGGACCACGCGCTCCATGCGGGACAGGCCCGTGCGCACCTGGTTCTGGATGAGCTCGCCGACGGCGCGGATGCGGCGGTTGCCGAAGTGGTCGATGTCGTCCGTCTCGACGCGCACCTCGACCGGCTGGCCGTCGCGCGTGCCGGCGATCGAGGCCTGGTCGGCGTGCAGCGCGGCGAGGTACTTGATCGTCGCGACGACGTCGGTGAGCGACAGCGTGGAGTCCGCGAGCGGGGCGTCGACGCCGAGCTTCTTGTTCAGCTTGTAGCGGCCGACCTTCGCGAGGTCGTAGCGCTTCGGGTTGAAGTAGAAGTTCTCGACGAGCGCGCGGCCGGCCTCGACGGTCGGCGGCTCGCCCGGGCGGATCTTGCGGTACAGGTCGACGAGGGCCTCGTCCTGGGTGTGGACGTGGTCCTTCTCGAGCGTGTCGAGCACCGACGGGTACTCCGCGAACTCCTCGCGGATCTCCGACTCGGTCATGCCGAGGGCCTTGAGCAGCACCGTGACGGACTGCTTGCGCTTGCGGTCGACGCGCACGCCGACGGCGTCGCGCTTGTCGATCTCGAACTCGAGCCAGGCGCCGCGCGACGGGATGATCTTCGCGGAGAAGACGTCCTTGTCGCTCGTCTTGTCGGGCACGCGCTCGAAGTAGACGCCCGGGGAGCGCACGAGCTGCGAGACGACGACGCGCTCGGTGCCGTTGATGATGAACGTGCCGCGCTCGGTCATGAGCGGGAAGTCGCCCATGAAGACCGTCTGGCTCTTGATCTCACCGGTCGTGTAGTTGACGAACTCGGCGGTGACGAACAGCGGCGCGGCGTACGTGAAGTCCTTCTCCTTGCACTCCTCGGCCGTGTACTTCGGCGGCTCGAAGCGGTGGTTGGAGAACGAGAGGGACATCGACTGACCGAAGTCCTCGATGGGCGAGATCTCCTCGAAGATCTCCTCCAGGCCCGAGGTCGTCGGGACGTCCGTGCGGCCGGCGGAGGTCGCGGCCTCGACGCGGGCCTGCCACGCCTCGTTGCCGAGGAGCCAGTCGAAGCTCTCGATCTGCAGCCCGAGGAGGTCGGGGACCTCGAGCGGCTCGTGGATCTTGGCGAAGGAGACGCGGCGGGAAGCGGTGCGGTTCGCGATGGCGTCGGCGGACGGAGCAGAAGGGGTGCGCGAGGCAGCCAAGAGGGGTCCTTCCCTGCAGTTCGATGGCACGCTGTACGCTCAGCGAGGCTGCAGCCGCCGGACCGCGACCTGGTCGCCGTCCGCGGGGTCACGAAAGAGATGACCACGTGGGCGGGACTTCGTCGGCGGACGGGCGTCGGGGCACAGGCGAGCGCAAAGCGCTAGCGTAGCCAGATCGATCGAGTTTGTCCACCCCGCGCGGGCACGCCGGTGGACGCCCTCGTCTCTGGATTGTGAGGACGTTGTCTCGGTGGCCGCCATATGCCGCCCAAGAAACGGTTGTCCGACGACGGTACCTCGCCTCGGGCGGGTCGCACCAGGAGGTGCGTCACACGCGCGGGGGGACCGGCGTCGGGCACGACGAGAGGCCCGCACCCCCGAGGGGGTACGGGCCTCTGCGCCTGGGGTGCCGCCGTCAGGCGGCGAGGAGTCCGAGGACTGACGTCACTTGAGCGTGACGGTCGCGCCGGCGCCCTCGAGGGCAGCCTTCGCCTTCTCGGCGGTCTCCTTGTTCGCGCCCTCCAGGACCGGCTTGGGGGCACCGTCCACGAGGTCCTTGGCCTCCTTCAGGCCGAGGGACGTGAGCGCGCGCACCTCCTTGATGACCTGGATCTTCTTGTCGCCGGCGGCCTCGAGGATGACGTCGAACTCGTCCTTCTCCTCCTCGGCGGCACCGGCGTCGCCGGCACCACCGGCGGCCGGGGCGCCCGCGGCGGCGACCGCGACGGGGGCGGCGGCGGTGACCTCGAAGGTCTCCTCGAAGGCCTTCACGAACTCGTTGAGCTCGATGAGGGTGAGCTCCTTGAACGCGTCGAGGAGCTCCTCGGTGCTGAGCTTCGCCATGATGGCGTTCCTTTCGGTTGGTGCGTCCTGGGGCCTGGTCGGCCCGGCAGAAGCAGGGGGTGGTTGTGCTGGGCGCCGCGCCGTCAGGCGGCGGCGGCCTCCGAGTCCTGCTTCTTCTGACGCAGGGCATCGATGACGCGGGCGGCCTCGGCGGGCTTGGCGGTGAAGACGTAGGCAGCCTGGTAGAGCTTGGCCTTCATCGCACCGGCCGCCTTGGCCAGCAGGACCTCGCGCGACTCGAGGTCCGCGAGCTTGGTGACCTCCGCAGCGGTCAGCGGGTTCCCGTCGAGGACACCGCCCTTGATGACCAGTGCAGGGTTCGCCTTGGCGAAGTCACGCAGACCCTTGGCGGCCTCGACCGGGTCACCGGTCACGAACGCGATCGCGGAGGGACCCTTGAGGTCGGCGTCGAGCGACTCGATGCCGGCCTCCTTGGCCGCGATGTTGGTCAGCGTGTTCTTCACCACGGCGTAGGTTGCGTTGCCGCTGAGCGACCGACGCAGCTCCTTGAGCTGCGCGACGGTGAGCCCGCGGTACTCGGTCAGCACGGCCGCGCTCGAACCGCGGAACTTCTCCGCGATCTCCGCGACGGTGGCTGCCTTGTCCGGCCTCGCCATGGCAATCCTTCCGGTGGTGGTGCCACCGGCTGCCCCTGGAACGAGAAAGAGCCCCGGCGCAGGCGCACGGGGCTCGGGCTCGCAGCGATGCTGCGGGACGTCGTCGTGTCACCTGCGCAGGCCCCCGCGTTCGGCGGGACTTCGGTCTTCGGCTTCCCGGGACGGATCCTGGGCAGCGTCGGACGACCGGCGGTCTTGGGTTACCCGAGAACTCTACACGACGACGGCGGTGGTGCGGTAATCGCCGCCGGAGGCCTGCGTCACGCCCCCCCGGCCCGGCTCACACGACGAGGGGGCCGAAGCAGACGAGCGGCACGGGCTCGGGCTCGTCGGCGACGGCGCGCGCGAGCGCCTGGCCCGGTCGCAACCCCTCGCGCAGGCCGGCGTGCAGGGCCGGCATGACGCGCAGCGCCACGTCGTCGCGCAACGGCGCGACGGCCGCGATCACCGCTCCGGCCCCGTGCCGCAGCAGGACGCTCGTGAGGCCGAGCGGTTCGCCACCGACCCGCGAGCTCGACCGCCCGACCTCGCACGCCGAGAGCACGACGACGGCACCCGCCAGGTCCGTGCCGTCGAGCTCGTGGGCGAACAGCGGCCCGTCCGCGAGGCGCACCGACGAGAACAACGGGTTGTCGGGCTCGTGCGTCCCGTGGGCGGCGAGGTGCACGATCCCGACGCCGGCGAGCCGGCCCGACGTCGCGGCGCACGTCGCGTCCTCGCCGCGCAGGAGGACGACGTCGTCCCACGCCCCCGCGACCAGGCCCGCCTCCTCGTGGGACGCCAGGAGCCCCGGCCCGGCGACGACGAGAGCGCGGTCCGAGCGTCGCGGCGGCGCGCCGGCGCGCAGGTCGAGCCACGAGTTCACGACCGTCCGCCGCCCGCGCCGCGACGGCAGCGCCGCCCACGGCACGGTGAGCAGCAGGTCGCGCGCCACCAGGTGGAGGTCTCCGGTGACGTGGAGCGGGCCGAGCAGCATGCCGTCGAGGCGCCCGAGCGCGCGGCCGACCGACGCCGCCGCGGCGGCGCGCAGCGGCTCAGGGATCAGTGCGTTCGAGAGGACCCCGAGGTCCGCGCGCACGCGCCGGACCTGCTCGGCGACCTCGTCCCAGTCCGCGAGCCGGACGAGCCGGTCCCCCGTCACGTCGACGACGACCGCGTGGACGGCCCCGTGCAGCAGAACGAGGCTCGCGACCGTGACCTGCGGCGCGCCGCCGCGCAGCGCCTCGCGCACCCGGCGAGCGGTGGCCGGCCGCGGAGCGCCGCGGCTGCCGCCGTCGAGCCACGCGCGCCGGCGCGCCGCCTCCTGGAGGCGCCGGGCCTCGGCCAGGTGGGACTCGCGGTCGGCGAGCGCCTCCTCCGCCAGGCTCGCCTCGAGCTCCCGCCGCGCCCGCTCGACGAGGTCGGCGGTCTCGGGGTCCGCGGGCGGGCGCACGCGCCCCGCGCCCGCGAACGTCGCGCGGCCGCGCTCGACGGCGTCGAAGACGGCGGCGGGCCGTCCCGTGCCGAAGGCGGCCTCGACGTCCGCGATCGCGAGCCGTGCGCCGTGCAGCGCGGCCGCCGTGACGGCGTCGACCGAGCCGAGGTGCGCGCGGTGGCTGCTCAGCAGCGCGTGGCCACGACGCACGGCGGCGAGGCCGCGGCGCCGGTCGCCCGCGGCGAACGCGAGGCGTGCCGCGACCACCTGGCGCTGGATGCGGACCGAGAGCGCGACCGAGGAGTCGGTCCTGGCCGCGGCGAGCGCGGTGCGCGCGACGTCGAGCTCGCCCGCGAGCACCGCCGCGTCGGCCTGCAGGATCCGCGCGGGCACCGCCACGAGCCCCGGCGCGAGCCCGTGCGCCAGCTCGGCGATCTCGCCCGCCCGCCGGAGCACGCGCGGGCAGTCACCGACGTCGCCGTCGCTCACGAGGGTGCCGAGCTCGGCCTCGAGCTCGACGAGCTCGGCGCGCAGCGCCCACTGCGTGTTGGACTGCTCGACGAACGCCTCGCGCGCCGCACGCGCCGCGCGCAGCGCCTGGTCGTGGCGCCGCAGCTGCAGCAGACAGCGCGCGGTGTCGAGCCGGACGTGGGCGAGGTCGACGGCGGCGCCGTCCTGCTCGAGCGCGGCGGCCGCGGCGTCGAGCGCCTCCGCGGCCTCGCGCACCAGGCCCGCCTCGTAGAGCACGCGGGACCGGTCGACGAGAGCGACCGACTGCGGACCCTCGTGGGCGAACGCGTCCGTCGCCTCGGACATGCGGCGCAGCGCGAGCGGGAGGTCGCCGCGCAGGAAGTGGGCGTACCCCAGGTTGTGCAGCGCCTTGCCCTCGACCGAGCGGTCCCCGATCGCCGCGGCGTGCGCCGACGAGGCGGCGAGGTCGCGCTCCGCGGCCGCGACGTCGCCCGCGTCGAGGTTCAGCGCTCCGCGGTTGAGCAGCAGCACCGCGGCGTCGCGACTGGGCTCGCGGTCGAGCCGGGGCTCGGCACGGTCCAGCTCCGCGCGCGCCCGAGCGACGTCGCCCGCACGGAGCCAGAGCAGGCCGCGCTGCCCCTGGACGGCGATGAGCTCGGTGCCCAGGTCGTGCTCGCGGCTCACGGCCTCGGCGTCGTCGAGGAGGCGCATCGCCCCGTCGAGGTCGCCCTGCGCCTCGTACACGCAGTGGGCCGCGCCGAGCAGCGCGCGCGCTCGCAGGCGCGGCTCGCCCGAGCTCTCCTCGAGCAGCCTCAGCAGACGCCGGTAGGTCGCGAGCGCCTCGCCGAACCGGCCGACGTCGTCGTGCCCGCGCGCGACCGCGTACAGGTCGGTCGCACCTCCGCCGTCTGCCTCCACGAGCCCACGGTAGTCATCCCGAGGGCCCACGGCCCACGGGATTGGCACGGAATCACCCGGTCGCGGTCACCCCGTCGGCCGACGGCTCCAGGCCCGTCGCGTCCGTGACGGCGGGCCACAGCCACCGGCAGCGGTCGGCGTCGCCCTCGCCGGCCGGGGGCCTCGGCGCCGGGACCCCGGCGGCGAGCAGCGACGCTGCGAGCTCGCCCGCGAGCACGGGCGCGGCGAACGACGTGCCGCTCCACACGGCGAACCCGCCCTGGAACCCCTCGGGGTCGATCGTGGCACGCCGCTTGCCGGTGAACAGCTCGCGCATGTGCCGGCTCGGTGCGATGACGCCGTCGATGGTCACCGGGGCGGTGCTCACCAGCGCGGCGCCCGGCCGCAGGCACGTGACCCAGGGGCCGTCGTTGCTGAACAGCGCCGTGGTGCCGTCCGGGTTCTGCGCGCCCACGGCGATGATGGGCGGCTCGTCCTCGCGGAGCGGCGGCTCGTCCTCGTCGAGCGTCGGCGGCTCGGCCATCCGGTTCAGCTTCGGCGCGAACGCCGCCGGGTACGTCTCGCGCACCTGGCCGTCGTTGCCGCTCGACGTCACGACCAGCACGCCCCACCGGCGCAGCGCCGCGAGCACCGCGCCCAGTGGGACGTCGAAGTCCGCGTCCTCCGGCCGCTCGTGGTAGTAGCCGAGCGCGAGCACCGCGACGTCGACCGGCGCGTACGTCTCGACCCCGGCCAGCCCGAGCAGGTGGAACAGCAGCAGCCGGCGCAGCGACCGCACGAGGTCGCTCTCGGGCACGACGCCGGATCCTCCGTACACGCGCGGCGCGAGGATCACGGCGTCGGGGCACTGCTGGTGGACCAGGCCCGCCATGAAGGTGCCATGACCCGCGACGGGATCGAGAGGGCCGGTGATCGGGTAGATCGAGACGCCGCCGACCTCTGGGTGCTGGTACGCGAACGCGGGATCCGGGCTCAGCCCGACCGGCTCGCCCACGACCTTCGGGTCGCGCACGACGACGCGGTCCGGGACGTCGTCGGCGGGGAACCAGTCGTGCCGCCCTACGCCCGTGTCCATGATGGCGACGACGGGACGACGCTCGCCGTTCGGACCCCGGAAGGGGTTCGGTCCCCCGACGACGGTGCGTGCCGGCGCGGGCCCGACCCACTTCACGGGCTGGCGCCCGCCGAGCCCGGCGAGCGCGTACTCGCCGATGCCCGCGTACGGGTGGCTCGCCGTCAGCGGGTGGCTCGCCGTGAGCGGGTGGCTGGCGGTGAGCGGGTGGCTCGCCGTCAGCGGGTGGCTCGCGGTGAGCGGGTTGGCCCGGATGAACGGCTGGACGTCGGTGAACGCCGCCGGCTGCGCCGCGGGCTGTCCGCCGATCGCCCCCGGGACGATGACGTGGTCGAGCGCGACGCGGACCTCGCCGGGGCCGTCCTCCTCGTGGCGGCCGCGCCCTTCCTGGCTCTGCGCCTGGGCGTCGTCGTCGAACGTCTCCCAGCCCAGTCCCAGGACGGCCATGAGGTCCCAGCCGTCGGGCAGCCCGCCCGGCTCCGGGCGCACGAGCTCCACCGTGGTGCCGAAGACCGGTCGCAGGGATGCGCCGACCTCCGGGTCGAGTCCTGCCCGGACCGCCTCGTCGATCAGCGCGAGGTCGGTGTACGTCTCGTCGGCGATGCGCACGTCCAGGTCGGCACGCCGCGCCGCGCGCCGCAGCCGGCGGAGCCACCGCGGCTCGGGTCCGTCCCGGTCCGGCGCCGCGACGCTCAGCAGCAGCCGGTCCCCCACGTACCACGTGGGCTGCGGCGACGGCTGAGTTCCGACTCGGGGCGCGGTCAGCGGGTCGATCGCGCGGGTCTGCCACTGCAGGCGGGAGCCTCGGGGCCTGGAGCTCACGAATTCCTCCTGGATCGTGGGCACGTCGCCGTCGACGCGCCCGGTCACGGGTCGTGCGGTCGGGTCAGAGCTCGACGACGGGCGTCGTCACGGCGGGGGCGTCCTCGCCTTCGGCGGGGCGCACGAGCAGGCTCGCCTGGCCCCGGTCGACGGACTCGAAGACGAACCGGCCGTCGTCGTCCGTCGTCGTCGCGCGGGTGCCACCGGGCTGCCGCAGCTCGACCACGACGCCGTCGCCGGCGGGCGCGACCCAGCCGTCGACGCGGACGTGCTCGCCGTCGTCGGCCGCGGAGAGCGCGATCATCACGGTCAGCCGCTCGTGCGTGAAGGTGATGGTGCGCGCCTCGAGCGGCGGGGCCTCGCCGCGCACCGAGCCCACGGGGGCCTCGATCAGCTGCAGCTCCATGACCTCGGCCTCGAGCCCGGCGAGCGTCATCGCGAACAGCGAGCGCTCCACGAGACCGTCGGGGACGGGGTCGATCGCCGTGACGACGCGGGCCAGCCGCGAGAGCACCGCGACGTCGGTCCCGTCCATCGGCTGGTCGGCACCGGGCACGTCGTGCATCGGGTCGTCGGTCCAGTTCATGTCCACGAGGTCTCCCCCTCTTCGGTGAGGACGGCCCGCAGCTTGGCGAGGCAGCGTCCCCGAGTCGCGCCGATGCTTCCCACCGGCATGCCGATCGCCGCGGAGATCGCCCTGTAGTCGGGCCGGTCCGCGAGCGAGACGAGCCGCAGCAGCTCCTGGCAGCGCGCCGGGAGGCGGCGCACCGCCGCCCACAGGAGGCGGTCGCGCTCGTCGCGCAGCACCTCCTCCTCCGGGCCCGGGCCGGCGTCGGGCAGCGTCGCCGTGCCCTCGGCCACGTCGTCCGGCAGCTCGGTGCGCCGGCGGACGTCGTCGCGGCCCTTGCGCACGGTCTCCCAGGCCCCGCGGCGCGCCGTGACCAGCAGCCACTTGAGGACGGCCTTGGGTTCGGAGATCGTGTGCGCGTGCCGCACGAGCGCCGCCCAGGTGCTCTGCACGACGTCGTCCGCGGTCTGCGGGTCCACACCCTGCGCGCGCACCGTGTGCCACAGCAGCGGCGTCGCCTCGCGCACCAGGTCGCTCAGCGCGTCGGTCCGCCCCTCGCGGTACTCGAGGATCGCGTGCGCCGCCCGGTCACCCAGGCTCTCGCCCGCGCTCTCCAGGTCGTCGGTTCGGTGCTCGCTCGGGCGGGTCATGGGGGAAGGCACCACCTCGTGGGGGGTCGAGGGGCCGTTCGGCCCCGTCGTCGGACTCCACGAGCCTAGGACCGTCTCGGCCCGTCGGGAACGCTCGTCCGTGCTGCCCATCCGCATTTCACCCACCCTCCGGCGCGGTCGTCGTCACGGGGAAGGAGGGACCGCCGCGCGTCCTGATACACCTGCGGGTGAAAAGTCTCGGGACGCACGACGGCCCGGCACCCGCGAGCGGGTGCCGGGCCGTCAGCCTCTCGGGTCAGCGGCTCAGGCCGCCTCCTCCAGGAGCTTCGTGGTGCGCGACTGGTCGAGCGGGATGCCCGGGCCCATCGACGTCGCCATCGTGGCCTTGGTGATGTACCGGCCCTTCGACGACGACGGCTTGAGGCGCAGGATCTCCTCGAGCGCGGCGGCGTAGTTCTCCACCAGCGCCTTCTCGTCGAACGAGGCCTTGCCGATGATGAAGTGGAGGTTCGCGTGCTTGTCGACGCGGAACTCGATCTTGCCGCCCTTGATGTCGGACACGGCCTTGGCGACGTCCATGGTCACCGTGCCGGTCTTCGGGTTCGGCATGAGGCCGCGGGGACCGAGCACCTTGCCGAGGCGACCGACCTTGCCCATGAGGTCCGGCGTGGCGACGGCCGCGTCGAAGTCGGTGTAACCGCCGGCGACCTTGGTGATGAGCTCGTCGCCGCCGACCTCGTCGGCGCCGGCCGCGCGGGCCTCCTCCGCCTTGGCGGCGTTCGCGAACACGATCACGCGGGCCGTCTTGCCCGTGCCGTGCGGCAGGTTGACGGTGCCGCGGACCATCTGGTCGGCCTTGCGGGGGTCGACACCCAGGCGGAACACGACCTCGACGGTCGCGTCGAACTTGGTGGTCGCCGTCTCCTTGGCGAGGCGGACCGCCTCGAGCGGCGTGTAGAGGCGCTCGCGGTCGATCTTCTCGGCTGCGGCCCGGTAGGCCTTGCTGCGCTTTGCCATCTGCATACTCCTTCTGCAGTCGTGGTCGTCGGGTCTGCGCGGACCCTGCCACGTGCCCGGCGACGGTCGCCGGGACTTGCGGGCGTCAGCCCTGGACGGGTCAGTCCTGGACGGTGATGCCCATGGAACGGGCCGTGCCGGCGATGATCTTCATCGCGGCCTCGACGTCGTTCGCGTTGAGGTCGGCCATCTTGGTCTGCGCGATCTCGCGGACCTGGTCCGAGGTGAGGCTCGCGACCTTCGTCGTGTGCGGCGTCGGCGAGCCCTTGGTCACGCCCGCGGCCTTCTTGATGAGCTCCGCCGCCGGCGGGGTCTTCGTGATGAAGGTGAACGAGCGGTCCTCGTAGACCGTGATCTCGACCGGGATCACGTTGCCGCGCTGCGACTCGGTGGCCGCGTTGTAGGCCTTGCAGAACTCCATGATGTTCACGCCGTGCTGACCGAGCGCGGGGCCGATCGGCGGCGCCGGCGTCGCGGCACCGGCGTTGATCTGGAGCTTGATGAGGCCGGCGACCTTCTTCTTGGGAGGCATGTGCGTTCCTGAGCTTTCTGTTCGTGGGCCGACGCCGTGGGCGATGACCCGGTTGCATGCTGTCGCCGCGGGACGCGGCACGCCGGCGGCGCCGGCGGGTCGGTCAGATCTTGGCGACCTGGTTGAACGACAGCTCGACCGGGGTCTCCCGGCCGAAGATGGAGACGAGGACCTTGAGCTTCTGGGCCTCGGCGTTGATCTCCGAGATCGTGGCGGGCAGCGTGTCGAACGGGCCGTCCGTGACGGTGACCGACTCGCCGACCTCGAAGTCGACCTCGACGGGCGCCTTGGCGGCCCCGCCCGACGCCGCGGCGGCGGGCTTGCCGGCCTCGGGGGCGGGGGCCAGCGTGGGCGCCAGCATCGAGAAGACCTCGTCCAGCGTGAGCGGGACGGGCTGGTGCGTGTGCCCGACGAAGCCGGTGACGCCGGGCGTGTGCCGCACGGCGCCCCACGACTCGTCGGTGAGGTCCATGCGGACGAGGACGTAGCCCGGGATCCGGACGCGGCGGACGGTCTTCTTCTGCGCGTTCTTGATCTCGGTCACCTCCTCCATCGGGACCTCGATCTGGAAGATGTAGTCCTCCATGTTCAGGCTCTGGATGCGGTTCTCCAGGTTGGCCTTCACACGGTTCTCGTACCCGGCGTACGAGTGGATGACGTACCACTCGCCCGGCTGCGAGCGCAGGGTGCGCTTGAACTCCGCGACGGGGTCGGTGACGACGTCGCCGTCGGCGTCCGCGGGGCGCTCCTCGGCGACCTCGTCCGTCTCCTCGGCGGCCTCGGCGCCGGCGGCGGCGTCGCCGTCGACGACGTCGCTGGTGTCGCCGGGCACGTCGAGGTCGGCCTCGGCGCCGGCGGCGTCGGGCTGCGTGGGGTCGACGTTCTCGGTCTGCTCCAGCGGATCCTGGGACACGGACGAACCTGCTTTCTGACTGTCAGTGTGTGGTGGGACGACGCGGCCACCACGGGCCGCGCGACGCCTGCCGGACCTCAGCCGAACAGGGCCAGGGTGCCCCGACCGATGAGGTAGTCGAGGACCGTGACGAACAGCATCACGACCGTCACGAAGACGAGCACGACGCCGGTGTAGTTCAGCAGCTCCGACCGCGTCGGCGTGACGACCTTGCGCAGCTCGGCGACGACCTGGCGGACGAAGAGGGCGATGCGGGAGAACACGTTGCGGTTCTTGCCCGGACCGGCCGTGGCACCCTCGACGTGGGACCCTGCGGCCTCAGCCGGCGACTCGCTCACTTGCACTACCCCGTTTCGAGATCAGCCGCACGCACGGCGCCTGCCGGCAGACGCGCGAGCGGCACAGACTCCTGGCGTTCCGGGGTCACGCGGCGCGTGGCCCCGCTGCGCGCGGCCCCGCGGGGGATCACGCTGGCAGGGTAGACAGGACTCGAACCTGCAACCTGCGGTTTTGGAGACCGCTGCGCTACCAATTGCGCCACTACCCTTCGTGCTTCACGCCGACCTCGACCGTGCGCCCAGGGCGCGTTCGATCATGGCGGGCGTCAACCACCGAGGGACAACTGTACGCGACGCGGGCGCCTGGGTCGAACCCGGTCCGTGGACCCCCTCCCGGCCCGGCTCGGACCGGGGTCCACCGATCGGTGGACCCCGGGTTCGACCGGCCGAGCCTCACGCGGACGCACCCCGCACGGCCACCCTGGGAGCATGACGACGACGGACACGACCGCGGGCACGCCGGCAGGCGGCACCGGCACGACGACGGAGCTCGCCGTGCGCGTGCGCGGTCTGCGCAAGCGGTACGGCGACAAGCGAGCCGTGGACGGCCTCGACCTCGACATCGCGCGCGGCGAGATCGTCGCGGTCCTCGGTCCCAACGGCGCGGGCAAGACGACGACCGTGGAGATCCTCGAGGGCTACCGCGAGCGCGACGAGGGCGACGTGCGCGTGCTCGGCGAGGACCCGGCGACCGCGGGCCGGGCGTGGCGCGCCCGCATCGGCGTCGTCGCGCAGGACTCGCGCGACCGCGCCGAGCTCACGGTCGTCGAGGAGGTGCGCTCGACCGCGCGCTACTACCCGGCCCCCGCCGACCCGCACGAGGTGATCGCCGCCGTCGGGCTCGCCGAGAAGGCCCGCACGCGCGTGCGGGCCCTGTCCGGCGGGCAGCGGCGGCGCCTCGACGTGGCGCTCGGGATCGTCGGGCGGCCCGAGCTGCTCTTCCTCGACGAGCCGACCACGGGCTTCGACCCGCAGGCGCGCCGCACGTTCTGGGCGCTCGTGCGCGGGCTGCGCGAGGACGGCACGACCATCCTGCTCACGACGCACGACCTGCACGAGGCCGCGTTCCTGGCCGACCGCGTCGTCGTCGTGCGCGACGGCGGCGTCGTCGCGACCGGCACCCCCGACACGCTCGGCCGGCCCGAGGCCCGCACGCCCGTCGTGTCCTGGACCGACCCCGACGGGACGCACCGCTCGGAGCGCACCACGACGCCCACGGCGCTCGTCACCCGCCTCGCGTCGACCGCCGCGGGGCCCGGCGGCGAGGTCGCCGACCTGCGCGTCACCCGCCCCACGCTCGAGGACGTCTACCTCGGGCTCGTCGCCCCCGAGGAGGACGACCGATGACCACCACGACGGCCCCCGCGGCGCGCCGCACGCCCGCCGCGTCCCTGCCCGGCGCCGCGCGCCTGTCCCTCGTGCGCGCGGGCCTCGAGCTGCGCCAGTTCTGGCGCGAGCGCGACGCGGTGATCTTCATCTTCGCCTACCCGATCGTCATGATGGCGATCTTCTCGACGGTGTTCGGTTCCGCCGAGCAGGGCACCGAACAGGGCATGACCGTCGACTTCGCCCGGTACTTCCTGCCCGGCATGATCGCCACGGGCGTCATGCTCACGAGCTTCCAGTCGCTCGCGATCGCGATCGCCGTCGAGCGGGACGACGGCACGCTGCGTCGTCTGCGCGCGACGCCGTTGCCGGCGTCGGCGTACTTCGGCGGCAAGGTGGTGCTCACGATCGCGACGTCGGTCGTGCAGACGGCGATCCTGCTCGCGGTCGCGGCGCTCGCCTTCGACGTGCCGCTGCCCACCGACCCGGGGCGGTGGTTCACGTTCGCATGGGTGTTCCTGCTCGGGACCGCCACCGGCACGGTGTGCGGGGTCGCGTTCTCGTCGCTGCCGCGCTCGGGCCGCTCGGCGACCGCGGTCGTCACGCCCGTCGTGCTCGTCCTGCAGTTCACCTCGGGCGTGTTCTTCGCGTTCTACATGCTGCCGGGGTGGATGCAGACGGCGTCGTCGCTGTTCCCGCTGAAGTGGATCGCGCAGGGCATGCGCTCGGTGTTCCTGCCCGAGGAGATGGTCGTGCTCGAGCCGGGCGGGTCCTGGCAGCACGCCGAGACCGCTGGTGTACTGGTCGCATGGCTCGTGGTCGCCCTGGTCGTGGGGATCCGCACGTTCCGGTGGCGTCGCCGTGACGACGGCTGACGCGCCGCCCGCCGGCAGCCCGTACGCGGCGTGGGAGCGGCAGGTGGTCTGGTGGGACCTCGGCTTCGCGCTCATCGTGACGCTCACCGGGGTCGCCCTGCCGCTCGACGGCGTGCGCGGCACTCCCCTGCTCGTCGCCTACGCGGCGCTCGCGACCCTCGTGGTCGCCTACGTCGCGGCGGGCGGGCCCGCCGCGCGCACGCGCGACCAGCGCCGGGCGCGCGCGTACGTCGCCGTGATGGTGGCGGGCGTGGCGGTCGTCGTGGGCGTGGGCGGCGGCACGGGCACGTTCCTGCTGTTCATCGGCTTCACGCACGTGTGGATGCTGCTCGAGCCCGTCCGGCACGCGATCGTCGGGTGCGTCGTCCTGGGCCTCGCGGTCACGGTCGCCCTGAGCTCGACCGAGGGGTTCGAGGCCGCCGAGCTGGCGCGCGTCGCCCCGCAGATGGGCGTCGCGCTCGTGTTCGCCGTCGGGCTCGGCCTGTGGACGTCGCTGACCATGCGGCGGGCGGACGAGCACGCGCGCCTCGTCGGCGAGCTCCGGGCGGCGCAGGCCGAGCTCGCGGCGTCGAACCACGCCGCGGGCGTCGCGGCCGAGCGCGAGCGCATGGCCCGCGAGATCCACGACACGCTCGCGCAGGGCTTCACCTCGGTCGTGACGCAGGCGCAGGCCGCCATCGCGGCGCTCGACCGCGGCGAGCACGACGCCGCGCGCGAGCGGCTGCGGCTCGTCGAGTCGACCGCGCGCGAGAACCTCGCCGAGGCGCGCGCGCTCGTCGCCGCGTTCGCCCCCGTCCCGCTGCAGAACGGCACGCTCGCCGAGGCCCTGCGCCGGCTCGCCGACCGCTTCGCGGCCGAGACCGGCATCGCCGTCCGGCTCGAGGTCGCCGACGACGGCACCGGCGGCCCGGCCGTCCCCGCCGGCGGCACGGGCGTCCCGCGCGACGCCGCGTCCGACGTCGTGCTCCTGCGCGCGGCGCAGGAGGCGCTCGCCAACGTGCGCCGCCACGCCGACGCCCGCGCGGTCACGGTGCGCCTCGACCGCGACGCCGGGACCGTGGGGCTCGAGGTCACCGACGACGGCCGCGGCCTGCCGCCCGGCCATGCCGACGGCATCGGGCTGTCGGGCATGCGCGAGCGCGTCTCGGCCGTCGGCGGCTCGATCGACGTCGGCCCCGGCGACCGCGGCGGGACCCGCGTGCGGGTGCGCGTCCCCGTGGCGGGCGGCGCATGAGCGGCGCGACGCACCCCGGCGTGCGGGTGCTCGTCGCCGACGACCACCCCGTGGTGCGCTCGGGCATCATCGGCATGCTCGCGGGCGAGCCCGACCTCGAGGTCGTGGGCGAGGCGCCCGACGGCGCGGCCGCGGTCGCGCTCGCGGCCGAGCTCGCGCCCGACGTCGTGCTCATGGACCTGCGCATGCCCGTGCTCGACGGCGTCGGCGCGACCGCGCGCATCGTCGGGACCGGGCCGTCCGTCGTCGTGCTCACGACGTACGACACCGACGCGGACATCCTGCGCGCGGTCGAGGCCGGGGCCACCGGGTACCTGCTCAAGGACACGCCGCGCGAGCAGCTCGTCGCGGGCGTGCGCGCGGCCGCACGCGGCGAGACCGTGCTGGCCCCCGGCGTCGCGACGCGCCTCGTGACCTCCGTGCGCACGGCGGGCGAGCGCCTCACCTCGCGCGAGGCCGAGGTGCTCGCGCTCGTCGCGCGCGGGCTGTCGAACGCCGCGATCGGGCGCGAGCTCTTCATCGCCGAGGCGACCGTCAAGACGCACCTGCTGCGCGTGTTCGCCAAGCTCGGCGTCGACGACCGCACCGCCGCCGTGACGGTCGCGCGGGACCGCGGCTGGCTGCCCTGACCCGGTGCGAGACTGGGCGGGTGCGCGACCTGTCGAAGCTGCCCAAGGCCCACCTGCACCTGCACTTCACGGGGTCGATGCGCGTCGAGACGCTGCGCGAGCTCGCGGCCGAGCACCGGGTCCGGGTCCCGTCGGCGCTCGTCGACGACGACCCGCTGCGCGTCCCCGCCGACGAGCGCGGGTGGTTCCGGTTCCAGCGGCTCTACGACGCCGCGCGCGCGTGCGTGCGCGGCGAGGCCGACATGCGCCGCCTCGTGGACGAGGCCGCCGCGGACGACGCCGCCGAGGGCTCCGGCCGCCTCGAGATCCAGGTCGACCCGACGTCGTACGCGCCGTTCGTCGGCGGCATCACGCCCGCGGTCGAGATCGTGCTCGACGCCGCCAAGGCCGCGAGCGCCGCGCACGGGATCGAGGTGGCCGTCGTGGTCGCGGCGTCGCGCATGCGCCACCCGCTCGACGCGCGGACCCTCGCGCGGCTCGCCGCCCGGTACGCGGGCGAGGGACCCGGCGAGGTCGTGGGCTTCGGGCTGAGCAACGACGAGCGGCACGGGGACACCGCCGAGTTCGCCGCGGCGTTCCGCATCGCGCACCGCGCGGGCCTGGCGTCGGTGCCGCACGGCGGCGAGCTGCTCGGGCCGTCGCACGTGCGCGAGGTGGTGACGGCGCTGCGGCCCGACCGGCTCGGCCACGGCGTGCGGGCCGGCGAGGACCCGCGGCTGCTGGCCGAGCTCGTCGCGGACGGCGTCGCGTTCGAGGTGTGCCCCGCGTCGAACGTGGGCCTCGGCGTGTACCCCGCGCTCGCGGACGTGCCGCTCGGCAGCCTGGTCGACGCCGGGGCCCAGGTGGCGCTCGGCGCGGACGACCCGTTGCTCTTCGGCTCGCGGCTGCTCGACCAGTACGAGACCGCCCGGCACGTCCACGGCTTCTCCGACCCCGAGCTCGCCGACCTGGCGCGGTCGTCGATCCGGGCCTCGCGCGCGTCGTCGGCCACCAAGGCGCGGCTGCTCGCGGGCGTCGACGAGTGGCTGGCGTCGCCGGCCTGACCTGCGCCCTGGCGGGGCGTCGCGGGGTCGGATCCAGACGTCGAGGTCAGAGGTCGAGGTCGAGCCGCAGCCAGCGCGCGAGGCCCTCGAGCTCGCCGGTCACGGCGGCGGTGAGGTCGGCGTCGAACGGCACGTCCTCGTGGACCGCGGCGACGCGCAGCACGCCGGCCCGGCGGTCGGCGGCCGCGTCGACCTTGGCGACGAACCGCTCACCGTGCAGCACGGGCAGCGCGAAGTAGCCCCAGCGCCGGCTCGCCCGCGGCTTGTACATCTCGAGCGCGTACTCCCAGTCGAAGACCTGCAGCAGGCGCTCGCGGTCGGCGACGAGACCGTCGAAGGGCGAGAGCACGGCCGTGCGCGGCTCGAGCGGCTCGTCCGCCCGCTCGAGAGCCTCGGGGTCGACGACCCACGCGCCGTCGGCGCCCTCGACCTCGGCCGGCACGCCCGGCAGGGCGACACGGTGCGGCTCGCCGGGCAGCCCCGGGAGCCGCGGGCGTGCGAGCCCCAGCGCCCGCAGGCGGCGTGCGGCGCGCTCGGCGACCGCCTCCGCGTACGGGACGGGCTCGACGTCGGGGTACACGCGCGCGGCGAGGTCCCACAGCCGCTCGCGTCCCCGGCGCCCGGCGATCGCCACCTGCCCCGCCAGCGCGAGCAGCTCGAGCACCTGGGTGACGTTGCGGTCGCCCGTCCAGCCCGTCGACCGCCACGGCCGCACGCTCGTGTCGGGGATCTCGCGCGAGGTGAGCGGGCCGTCGGCCTCGAGCAGCCGCAGCACGTCGGCCCGGAACGCCGCGTTGTCGTCCCACCACGCGCGCCGCCAGTCGTCGGCGGGCGGGAACGCCGCCATGACGGGGAGGTGGAGCGGGAGGTCCTCCATGGAGCGGACTCCCCCGGCGAGCTGGAAGAGCATCCCGTCGGCGACCGCGTCGTCGACCGCGCCCGGCCAGTGCGCCTCGCCGAGCCGCGACCACGGCACGAGGTCGACCGAGGGCGCGACGGCCGCCGTCGGGCCCACGGGCAGGAAGGTCAGGTGCTCGACGACCGCGAGCAGGTCGTCCGGGCGCCGGGCGTCGAGCAGCTGGGCCCGCACCGCGACGCGGCGGGCCTGCGCGCGCGTCAGGCGCACGGGCGTCCTCACGCCCCGCACGCTACTCCCCCGGTACGACGCCGGTACGACACCGGGCGGCACCCCGGTCGGACGCGCCCCGCCCCGCCCCGGCGTACCGTGCGACGCATGGACCGTGGCCCGCTCGACCGGCGCCGCCCGCGCCTGTTCCTCGCGGTGGCGCTCGCGGTCGTCGTGGTCGTCGGGACGTCGGGTGCGTCGCACTGGCGGCCGGGGTCCCGGGACCTCGACGCGCTCGGCCTGGCGCTCGCGCTCGTGCCGCCGCTCGTCGTCGCGACCCTGCCGCGCCGGCCGGCGGCCGCCGTCCTCGCCGCCGCGGGCGCGCTCGGCACGTACCTCTCGCTGGGGTACGCCTGGGGCCCGGTCGTCGGCGCGGCCGTGGCCGTGCTGGTCATGGTCGTGCTCACCGGGCCGGCGCGCCGCGCCCGCGTCCTCGCCTGGGCGGGCGCGGCCGTCGTCGGCGGCGCGGTGGTGGCGGCCGCGACCCTGCGCGACGACGCGCCGCGCCCCGCCGGCCTGCTCGGCGGGGCCGCGTGGACCGTCGTCGCGCTGCTCATCGCGGGCGCGATCCGGGAGCGCGTCGCGCGCGCCGCGGCGCTGCGGGCCGCGCGCGAGGAGCGCGAGCGCACCGCCGTGGCGACCGAGCGGCTGCGCATCGCGCGCGAGGTGCACGACGTGCTCGCCCACTCGCTCTCCGCCATCAACGTGCAGGCGGGCGTGGGCCTCCACCTGCTCGAGCGCGACCCGGAGCAGGCGCGCTCGGCCCTCACCTCGATCAAGGCCACGAGCCGCGACGCGCTCGACGAGGTGCGCGCGGTGCTGGGGGTCGTGCGAGGCGAGGCGGGCGAGCCGCGCACGCCGACCTGGGACCTGGGCGGCCTGGACCGGCTGGCCGGGCCGCTGCGCGACCGGGGCGTCGACGTGACGCTCGACGTCGACCTGGCCGTCCACCCGTCGCCGCCGGCGCAGGTCCCGCGGCACCTCGTCGGCGTGGCGTACCGCGTCGTCCAGGAGGCCCTGACCAACGTGGGCCGGCACGCGCCCGGCGCGAGCGCCGTCGTCGTGCACGTGGGGCGCGACGACGAGAGCGACCCCGCGGTGCTCCGCGTGCGCGTGTCCGACGACGGCGGCCCGGTCGCCCCGGGCCCGCCCGGCTACGGGCTGCGCGGCATGCGGGAGCGGGTCGAGGGCGTCGGCGGCACGCTGCGGGCGGGACCGCAGGGGCCGGGGTTCGTCGTCGACGCGACCATCCCGATCCCCCGCCACCCCTCGGAGCTGTCAGGCCCACGCCCCGGTATACCGGCGCGTGGGCCTGACAGCTCGGGAGCGGGAGAGGGAGGAACGGCATGATCCGGGTGCTGCTGGCCGACGACCAGGCCCTGGTGCGCGGCGGCTTCCGCGCGCTCGTCGACTCCGAGCCGGACATGACCGTCGTGGCGGAGGCGGCGACGGGCGACGAGGCGGTCGCGCGCACGCTCGAGACGCTGCCCGACGTCGTGCTCATGGACGTGCGCATGCCCGGGCTCGACGGGCTCGAGGCGACCCGGCGCATCGTCGCGGACCCCCGCGCGGGCGGGGTGCACGTCGTCGTGGTCACGACGTTCGAGCTCGACGAGTACGTGGCCGAGGCGATCCGCGGCGGCGCGAGCGGCTTCCTCGTCAAGGACACCGAGCCCGCCGATCTCGTGCGCGCGGTGCGCGTGGCGGCCGCGGGCGACGCGCTCCTGTCCCCCGGCGTGACGCGCCGCCTGCTCGCGCGCGTCGCGGACGCGACCCGCGACGTCGCCTCCCCGCCCGGGCTCGACCGGCTCACCGCGCGCGAGCACGAGGTGCTCGTCGAGGTCGCGGGCGGCTGGTCCAACGAGGAGATCGCCCGCCGCCTCTACCTGTCGGAGTCGACGGTCAAGACGCACGTCTCGCGCGTCATGACCAAGCTCGGGGCGCGCGACCGGGCGCAGCTCGTCGTCGCCGCGTACGAGGGCGGCGTCGTCCGCCCCGGCTGGTCGGGCTGACCGGTCCACCGGAAGACGGCACCGGAGGTGGACGCGGGACGGCACGCCCGGGGGACGACGGCGACGCAACCCGCGCAGGACGGTGGTACCGACGGCCCGCACCGGGCGGGCCACCGTCACGAAGGAGACCGACATGCTCACGACGAGCGCCCTGGCCGCCTCGCTCGCGGGGCACCCGCACGCCTGGGGTGCCGCGGGCGGGGGCCCGGGCTGGTGGGTCGTGTTCCCGATCCTGTGGTTCCTGCTGTTCGTCGCGATCGTCGTGCTCGTCGCACGGCGCGCGCGTCGCGGCTTCGGCCCGCCGTGGGGCCGCGAGGGATCGCCGGCGTCCGTGCTCGGCGAGCGGTACGCCCGCGGCGAGATCGACGAGTCCGAGTACCGGCACCGGCTGTCGGTGCTGCGGGGCGAGACCAAGGGCTGACGCAGGACCCAACGTTTCCGTGCCGCGGGGCGTCACAGGTCACGAGACGGTCGTGCGAGGGCACGGCAGATCACGACACGGTGACGATCCGCGGTACGGAGGCGTCGTCGGCTCGCCTTCGAGGCCGTCGCACGGCACGGTAGGAGTCCGCGACCCGCGGCTGCGCCGGTCACGGACACGGGGGAACGAGAACGATGACGACCGAACGGACGACCGCCCGGCGACGCCGGCCCGCCGCGGCAGCGGCCACGGCCCTGGCGCTGTTCCTGCTGCCCGGCTGCGCGATGCTCGACGACGGCGCGGAGCCCGAGCCCGGGTCCGCGCCCGCGGCCGAGGCGCCCACCACCGCGGCGCCGTCCGCGACGCCGAGCGGCGAGACGTCCGCCGAGCCCGACGCGTCGTCGGCACCGTCCGCCGCCCCGTCCACGACGCCGTCGAGCACGCCGTCCGCCGAGGCCGACGCGCCCGACCCGGGGGCCGGACCCTCGGCGAGCCCGTCCGCCGAGGGCGACGACGCGCCCGGCGAGGGAGCCGGGAACGGTCAGACCAACGGGAACGGCAACGCGAACGGCAACGCGAACGGCAACGGCAAGGGCAACGGGAAGGACGCGCAGGAGGAGAAGCCCGAGCACCTCGAGCGCGGGGCGACGGGCGAACGTGTCGCCGCGCTGCAGCAGCGCCTGCAGGACCTCGGCTACTTCCTGCCCGAGGTCGACGGGTCGTTCGGGCCCGCGACGCAGCAGGCCGTCTGGGCGCTGCAGAAGGCGGCCGGCCTGCACCGCGACGGCGTGGTCGGGCCCAAGACGCAGGCGGCGCTCGACCAGGGCGTGCGCCCGTCGCCGGTCTCGTCGTCGGGCAAGGTCGTGGAGATCGACCTCGACCGCCAGCTGCTCCTCGCGGTCGAGGACGGCCGGGTCGTGCGCACGATCAACGCCTCGTCGGGCAACGGCGAGACGTTCGAGGCGCTGGGGCGCACCTACCGGGCGACCACGCCGCGCGGCACCTTCGCGGTGTACATGGAGCGCGACTACCTGCACGAGTCGACCCTCGAGCTCGGCGCGATGTACCGGCCGAAGTACTTCACGGGCGGCATCGCCGTGCACGGGTCGCCGTCGATCCCGCCCTACCCCGCGTCGCACGGGTGCGTGCGCGTCTCCAACTCGGCCATGAACTGGCTCTGGGACTCGTGGGGCATGCCGAAGGGCACGACCGTCGTCGTGCACTGACCCCCGTCCGCGCGCGATCGCTCAGAGCGCGAGGCCGACGAGCACGGGCTCGGGCTCGAGCTCGATGCCGAACGTGTCGAGCACGCCGTCGCGCACGGTGCGCGCGAGCGCGACGAGGTCCTGCGCCGTCGCTCCCCCGCGGTTGGTCAGCGCGAGGGTGTGCTTGGTCGACAGGCGTGCCGGGCTGTGCTCGCCCGCGACGCCGAAGCCCTTGGTGAAGCCGGCCCGCTCGATGAGCCACGCCGCGCTCGTCTTCACGAGCGACGCGTCGACCGCGCCGAGGCTCGGGCCCGTCGTGGTGACCGGCGTCGCCGAGCGCACCGGGTAGCGCGGGGCGTCCTCGGGCAGCTCGTCGGCGAGGTCGGCCGGCAGCACCGGGTTGGTGAAGAACGAGCCTGCGCTCCACCGGTCGTGGTCCGGCGTGGGCGCGCCGCCGACGCCGTCGAGCAGCATGCCCTTGCCCGCGCGCAGCTCCAGGACGGCCTGCCGGACGTCGGCCGCCGGCGCCCGCTCGCCGACCTGCACGCCGAGGCGCCGGGCGAGCTCGGCGTACCCGACGGGGGCCGACAGCGAGCCCAGGCGCATCATGAGGTGCACCTCGAGCACGACGTAGCGCGGCGTCGGGTACCAGGGGCCGCCCTGCTCGGAGGAGCGCATCGAGCGCTTGAGCACCGACGTGCGGTACCCGAACCCGAGCGCGCTCAGCGGCAGCGTCCGGCGCTGCCCGGTCGCGCGGTCCCACGTGCGCACCGAGGCGACGACACCCGAGACCTCCTGCCCGTACGCGCCGATGTTCTGCACCGGGGCCGCCCCGACCGTGCCCGGGATCCCGGACAGCGCCTCGACGCCGACCCACTCGTTGGCCACGGCCTCGGCGACGAACGTGTCCCAGTCCTGCCCGGCCGGCAGCCGCAGGCTCGCCCCGCCGCACGCGCCGTCGGTGCCGCACGAGTCCTCGAGGTCCGCGTCGACGCCCTGGCGCACGTCGCGCACGACGACGCCGTCGAACCCCTCGTCCGCGACGAGCAGGTTCGACCCCCCGCCGACGACGAGCAGCGGCACGCCGGCGTCGTCCGCCGCGCGGACCGCGTCGATGAGCTCGGCCTCCGACTCCGCCTCGACGTACTCGCCCACGGGGCCGCCCACGCGCAGCGTGGTCAGCTCGGCGAGGCTCGGGCGGGAGGCGACGTCGCGCGCGGGCGCGAGGTCGGCGGGCGCCGGCGCCGGGGTGCTCTGGGTAGGAAGGCTCACGCGTCCAGCGTAGACGGCGCGTCCTGGCGTGCCTGCGGCAGCGGCCGCGCCGCACCCGCGACGAGGAGGCCGATCGCCACGGGCACGGCGATGACGAGCAGCGCGAGGCGGTAGCCCGTGTGCTCGGCGAGGAAGCCGATGAGCGCGGGCCCGACGAAGAACGCCGAGTAGCCGATCGTCGAGACGACGGACACGCGCAGCGCGGCCCGGCGCGGGTCGTCCGCGGCCGCCGACATGCCCATCGGGAAGCCGAGCGCGGCGCCCGCGCCCCAGACCACGACGCCGAGCAGCGCGACCCACAGCACGGGCACGAGCGCGAAGACCGCGACGCCGACGAGCGCCGCAAGCCCGCTGAGGCGCAGCACCGGCACGCGGCCCAGCCGGTCGATGAGCGACGTGCCCACGAGGCGCGCCCCCGTCATCGAGGCGAGGAACACGGCGAGGCCGAGCGCGCCGACGCTCTCGGTGGTCCCGAAGCCGTCGACGACCGCGAGGCTCACCCAGTCGTTCGCCGCGCCCTCGGTGAGGGCGGCCGCGAGCACGACGAGCCCGACGAGCAGCGTTCGCGGCTCGCGCCACGTGCCAAGGGTCTCGCGCAGCGAGTGGCCGCACGACGGCTCGACGGCGGTCGCGGGGTCGGCCGCGGGGTCGACCGCGTGCGCGTCGGCGGACGCGTGCGCCGCGCCGTCGGCGCCCTCGGTGGGCAGGAACGCGCGTACGCAGAACGCGACGACGACGACGTCGACGACCATGACGGTGATGAGGTGCCAGGTCAGCGGCACCTGCACGTGCGCGACGAGGCTGCCGACGCCCGCTCCCGCGACGGTGCCGAGCGAGAACCCGGCGTGGAAGCGCGGCATGATCGAGCGTCCGAGGTGCTGCTCGACGACCGCGCCCTCGAGGTTCATCGCCGCGTCCCAGACCCCCACGCCGGCGCCGCCGACGAACAGCCCGACGCGCACCCACAGCGGCGCCTCGGCCTCGACGCCGAAGCACGCGATCGTGTACCCGACGGCGCACACGGCGGCGAAGACGAGCACGGTCCGGGCGGCGCCGAGCCGCGCCGAGATCATGCCCGACAGCGGCAGGGCGACCATCGACCCGATCGCGCCCGTGAGCAGCAGCAGACCCATCTGGGCGTGCGAGAAGTCGAGCCCGTCGCGCACCGACGGGATGCGCGACGCCCAGCTGGCGAAGCCGAAGCCGTTGAGCGCGAAGACGAGGAGGACGGCCCAGGAGGCGGCGCGCACGGCGCGCGCCGACGGTCCCGTGGACGCGGGCGAAGGGGTGCTCACCCCCTGACGTTCGCCCCTCGCGCCGTGGTAGTCAAATCGTTTCGGGCGCGACGGGCACGACGGCGGTAGGCTGGCCCACCGACCGGACGGAAGGGAGCCCCATGGGCCGCACCCACCCCAGCCGCCCCACGCTCGCCAAGGTCGCCGAGGTCGCGGGCGTGTCGGTGTCGACGGCGTCGCTCGCGTTCTCGGGCGCCGGTCCGATCACCCCGGAGACCCGCGACAAGGTGCTCGCCGCCGCGGCCGAGCTCGGCTACACGGGACCCAACCCGCTCGGGCGTCAGCTGCGGTCGGGACGCTCGGGCATCGTGGGCGTCGTCATCGGCGACCAGCTCGGGCGCTCGTTCCGCGACCCGGTGTCGGTCCAGGTGCTCGACGGGCTCGTGCAGGTGCTCGGCGAGGAGGGCCTCGGCGTCCTGCTCATCCCCGGCGTGTGCGCGAGCGGCCCGGACGCCGCCACGGGGCTCGTCGCGGTCGACCCCCTGGTCGACGGTGCCGCCATGGACGTCGCCGTGCTCGTGTGGGGTGTGCTCGAGGAGGACCCCACGCTCGACGCGCTGCAGCGGCGCGGCGTGCCCGTCGTCGTCGGCGAGGGCCGACCGGTCGAGGGCGCCCCGCTCGTCGCGCTCGAGGACCGCGCCGGGACCGCCGAGGTGGTGCGCCACCTCGTCGAGCTGGGGCACACGCGCATCGCCGAGATCACGCTGCCGTTCGGGCGCGGCGAGCGGTCCGGCCCGGTCGACGCCGCGCGCCTGGCCCAGGTGGACCGCACGCCGACGCGCCACCGGCTGGCCGGGGTGCGCGACGTCGTCGAGCCGGTCCTGTCGTGGGAGACGCCCGCGTCGCTCGTCGAGCACGGGCGCGACGCGGCGGCCGAGATCCTCGGCGCGTGGGTGCCCGCCGACGAGCGACCCACCGCGATCATCGCCCACTCGGACCTGCTCGCGGCCGGCGCCGTCATCGCCGCGCGCGAGCTCGGGCTGCGCGTGCCCGACGACGTCTCGATCGCCGGGTTCGACGGCCTCGACCTGCCGTGGCTCTCGCCCGACGTCCTCACGAGCGTGCACCAGCCGCTGCGCGAGAAGGGCGCCGCGCTCGGGCGCGCCGTCATCGACCTCCTCGCCGGCAAGGAGCCGACGACCGTGACGCTCGGCGTCGGCCTCCGGCCCGGGACCACGACCGGCCCCGCGCCGCGGTAGCGCGACGCCGCGGCGCCGAGCGCTATGTCGCGGCGCCGAGCGCTATGTCGCGGCGCCGAGCGCTATGTCGCGACGCCGAGCGCTACGTCGCGGCGCCGAGCGCCGCCTCGCGCGTGAGGAAGGCGAGCAGCGCGGTCTTGGGACCCTGCGGCGACTCGAACGAGACCTGGCCGGCGGGCTCGAACCCGAGCGCCACCATCCGGGAGATCGCGGCACCGTTGCGCGCGTCGGGCTCGACGACGATCCGTCGCACGCCGGGCTCGGCGAACACGAAGCGGAGCACCGCCGGCCCGAGCACGTCCCAGGTCGTCGTGCCGTCCGGGCGGTCCGCCGGGCCGTCGCCGCCCCTGAAGAAGTGCAGCCCGAGGTCGCCGGGCCGCACGTCGTACGCGGTCGCGACGGGGTCGTCCTCGGGGTGGTACAGCTGGAGCAGCACGACGGGGTCGCCGTCCCACCGCAGCAGGTACGCGTGGTGCGTCGGCAGCGAGTCGACGAACTCGTAGGTCTCGCGCAGCTCGTCGCGCGTGAGGCCGCCGAGCCCCCAGAAGCCGGCGTGCGGGCGCGTGACCCACGCGTGGAGCACGTCCAGGTCGGCGACCGGGTCGAGCACGTGCGCCGTGACGGTGCCGGCCGCGCCGACGTCGAGGCGCCACACCTCCTCGCCGCGCGCCCCGGTGCGCAGCCGCCGCCCGGTCGTCGCGGGCTCCGTCGTCGGTGCGGTCGTCGCGGTCGTCGCGGGCTCGGTCATGCGGGTCCCTCCACGGGCTCGGGGCGCAACCGCGCCCAGTCGGTCTCGATCGGTGCCGTCCCGGCCGCCGCCCACGTCGGGTGCTGGTCGGCGAAGCGGGGCGAGCGCGGGTCGCCGCTCGCGCCGAACGGCACGCCCCACCGGCTGCGCCGGCGGTCGGACAGGTCCCACACCCAGCGCGCGACGGACCCGCGCGCGGCGAGGTGGGTGACGCCGGGCACCGAGCCGGTGCACCGCACCGTGTCGCCCGCCCCGGACAGCGGGGCGCGCAGCTGCTCGGGCACGCCCGGGACGTCGTCGTGCGCGACGCCGGTCGCGTCGGCGAGGGCGTGCAGCGGCGCGACGGCGTGCAGCTCGCCCCAGGAGAGCTCGGCGCCCTCGGCGACGACCTCGGTCAGCGCGGCGGCCGCCTCGGCCCGGCCGTCGAGCACCGGGCCGTCCGCGACGAGCCGGCCGGCACCGAGCAGCCGCGCCAGCCCCTCGCCCACGCGTGCGGTCACGTCGAGCCACGGCGCGAAGACGGCCGGCAGGCCGTGCGGAGCGTGCAGCGGCGCGAGCGCCGGGTGCGCCGCCACGCGCCGCACGAGCGCGTGCCGCCAACGGGCGAACAGGCCGGCGTCGGTCGAGCCGGCGTGCATCGGCGCTCCCGCCGCCGCCCAGGCGCGCAGCCGCTCGGCCGCGCCCGCGACCGGCGGTGCCGCCGCGCCGGGCACGACGCCGTCGAGCCACCCGACCAGCGCCGCGGCCCCCGCGTCCTGCACGTCGCCGTGCACGCGCCCCTGGCTCTCGGGCGTCTCCCCTCCGGCCGGCGGCGCCGCGAGCAGCGCACGGATCCGGTCCGCGCGGTGCGGCGCGTACGCGTACCCGAGCGCGATCTCCGCGCGTGCCGGGCGTTCGTTGGCGTCGACGGCCACGTCGGTCACGCGGACGGGAGGCGGCAGCGAGCGCCAGCGCGGCGGCGCCGCCTCGGCGGGCAGCGGCACGACCCGCTCCCCCGCCTCGCGCTCGGGCACCCGCCCGGCCGTGAGGCTCAGGACCTCGCCCGACGAGTCGGCGGTGAGCACGCGGTTGACCGGGTCGACCCAGGCGGCGAAGGCGGCCGCGACGTCGTGCGCGGTGCGTGCCCGCTGGAGCCGCCGCCACGCGGCGACGCCCGCGTCCGCGGTGACGCGCACGGGCCAGCACAGGGCGTGCTCGTCGGTCACCAGCGGTCCGCGCGCGGTCTCCCCCCACGTCACGTCGACGGGAGCGGCGCCGCGCACGGGCACGCGCTCGGTCCCGGTCGCGGCCGCGGCCACCGACGCCGCGTCCTCGCGGACCAGCTCGACGTGGTGCGCCATGGCGTTGGTGATGCCCCACGCGACGGACCCTCCCCCGCCGGGCCCGCCGTCGTCGGGTACCTGCGCGTGCCCGAAGTGCAGCACCCCCGGCACGCCCGGGAACGCGAGGCCGAGCACGTCGTACTCGTCGCACGCGAGGCGCACCTGCTGGTAGACGCCGGGCAGCTCGAGGAAGCGGTGCGGGTCTCCCGCGAGCAGGGGCCGTCCGGACGCCGTGCGGGAGCCCGCGAGCGCCCACGCGTTCGAGCCCGACGCCGGTCCGCCGTCGGCGGCGAACAGCGCCGCGACGGACGGGTCGGGGCTCAGGGTCCGCGCGACGTGCTCGCGCCAGAGCAGGTGCGGGAAGCCGCTGAACAGCACGTGGTTGACGAGGAAGACGCCGATCGGCGCCCAGTCGGGCCAGGGCTCGTGGGGCGGCAGCGGCGCGCCGGCGCAGGCGCGCTCGAGCGCCCGCAGCTCGGGCACGTCGCGCCCGCCGGCGTCGAGCCCGGCGCTGACGCCCGCCGCGAACGCGGCGACCCAGTCCCGCTCGGGCCCCTCGAGCGCGTCCCACACCCGTCGCGCGGTGTCGGCGAGCCGCACGCGCACGGCGAACCGGTCCCACTCGAGCCCGCCGGACCCGAACCGGGCGGCGAGCCGGCCCTCGGCACGCCACCGGTCGACCTCGACCTGCCAGCCGCGGTCGCGCGCGGTGACGTACCCCTGGCCGAACGCGAGGTCGAGCTCGCCCTGCGCCCGCACGTGCGGCACGCCGAGCCCGTCGCGGAAGACCTCGAACGGCCTCATCGCGCCACCGGGTTGGCCAGGGTCCCCGCGTAGATGAGCGACGACGACTGGTCGGCCAGGTCGACCATCTGCAGCGTGTTGCGCAGCTGGAGCCGGTTGAGGCACGAGTGCGCGAACCGGGCCGCCCGCAGGTCGACCCGCCCGTGCAGGTCGGGGTGCTCGGACCGGTGCCGGTCGATCGTCGCGGCCACGAGCGCCCAGAACCGGTCCTCGCCGAGCACGCCGTCGACCGCGAGGATGCCCGCGAGGTGCCGCAGCACGCCGTCGAACACGTCGGTGAAGATCGCGAGCGCCTTCTCCGCGTCGTCGACGACCGCGCGGACCCGCTCGACGCCGTCGGGCAGCGCACGCTCCCCCAGCACCGCGACCTCCTCGCCGACGTCCTTCATGAACACCCTGCGTACCACGCCGTCGCGCAGCACGAGCACGAGGTTCTCGCCGTGCGGCATGAACGCGAGGTCGTGGGCGAGCAGGCAGTGCACGAGCGGGTGGAGGTAGGCGTCGAGGTACGCGCGGACCCAGTCCTCGGCCCCGACGCCCGACGCACGCACGAGGGCGGTCACGAGCGCGGCGCCCGACGCGTCGCGGTGCAGCAGGCTCGCCATGGTCGCGAGCCGCTCGCCGGGCGCGGTGCGCGGCAGCGGGGACTCGCGCCACAGCGCCGCGAGCATCTTGCGGTGCGGGCTCGCCGTGGGCGTGCGGTGGTAGACGTCGCCCGTGTAGCCGATCGACGCGACCTCGCGCAGGACGCCGAACCCGGCCTCGCGCAGCGTGGCGTCGCCGTCGACGAGCCCGGCGACCCAGTCGTTGATCGCGGGCGTCGCGCGCATGTACGCGGGCGACAGGCCCCGCAGGAAGCCCATGTTCTGGATGGCGAGCGCGACCTTGACGTAGTGCCGGTGCGGGCGCGTGCGGTTGAACATCGTGCGGATCGACTGCTGCGGCTGGTACTCGTCGGCGCCCGGCCCCAGCGGGACCAGGTCCCCGCGCGCGACGTCGGCGGCGAACGTGACCGGCACGCGGTGCTGCCACTGCCACGGGTGGACGGGCAGGTAGAGGTAGTCGGCCGGGTCGAGCCCGCGCGCGGCCAGCCGGTCGGCGAACGCGGCCCGCTCCGCGCCGCTCAGCTCGGCGCCGTAGAGGCCCGCCTCGCTCTGGTCGGCGCCCAGAGCGAGGTGCGTGTGCTCGCGCCGCGCGGCGAGCCACAGCAGCCGCAGCCGTCCGCCGCGCTCGGGCGCGTAGGCCCGGTAGTCGTCGAGCGAGAACCCGATGCGCCCGTTGTTCGCGAGGAAGCCCGGGTGGCCCTCGGTCATCGCGGCCTCGACGGTCTGGAACGCGTCGGCCCGACGGCGGTCGTCGCGCCGGGCGTCGTGCTCGCCCTCGGCGCGGGTCGCGGACGGCGCGAGCGCACGGACGAGCGCCGCGACGTCGGGCGCCTCGCCGGCGAGCTCCCGCTCGCGCTTGGCCGCGGCGGCGGCGAGCGTCGAGGACAGCTCCTCGAGGTAGACGGGCAGGAGGTCGTCCGGCACGCGCAGCAGCGGCTGCAGCTCGGCGACGAGCTCGAGCACGTCGACGGGCAGCTCGACCGCGCCGTCCGGCCGGGACGCGGTGCGCGTGATCGACGCCGGGTCCACGACCCAGTGCTCGAGCACGAACGTGCGCGCCGCGAACCGGTACGTGACGCCGTCGAGCGCGAGCACGAACCACCCCTCGGCGCTCGGATCCGGCTCGGGGCGGAACAGCCGCTCGTGCGCGAGCTCGGCGAGCGCCTTGGCCACGAGGTGCCGGTGCGCGTGCTCCGCGAGGTCGGGCCGCAGGTGCGAGGCGGGCTCGACGCCGTCGCCGAGCGGCGAGGCGGCGAAGTCGTCGCGCGTGCACACCGAGAGCGCCGCCCGCTTGGTGTGCCCGCCGTCGGTGAGCTCGACCTCGCGCAGCACGCGGAACCCGGCCGCCGCGTTCTTCGCCGCGATCGCCGCGTTGTCGACGTCGGGCTCGACGACGACGCGCGCCGCGCCCCGCCCGCCGTCGGACGCCGGGGCGAGGCAGAACCGCACGACGGCGGACATCACCGCGTCGGTCAGGCCCGGCACGCGCTCGCCCGCCTCGGGCGGCGGGGGCGCGACGAGCAGGTGCATGCCGAGGTCGCCCGGCAGCGCGTCGTGGACCCCGGCGAGCAGCACCCGCGACGGGTCGTACGTCTCGACGAGGAAGACCGGCTCCCCGTCGCGGCGGCCCAGCCACGCGTCCTGGTGCGGATCGGCCACGACGCCCTCGAGGTAGGCGCGCACCTGGTCGACGTCGAGCTCGGTCATGCGCCAGAACGCCGACGCCGGGTGCGCGAGCCACCCCTGCACGAGCGCGGCGTCACGCGCCGGCACGACCGGCTCGATCGTCAGCTCGCCGACGCGGGTCCGGGCCGTGAACGGCCGGACGGGGGCCGCCCCGGCGGCCGCCGGGAGGGTGGGCAGCGTCGTCGTGGTCATCGGACCGCCTCCGTCGTCTCCTGGGCCGGGACCTCGTCCTCGCGCGCGGCGGGCGCATCCGCGGCGTCGTCCGGCAGGCCGAACGTCTGGAACGCGATGCGGCGCTCGACCGGGTACGGCTCGCGGCCGGTGATCTTGGCGAGCACCACGGAGTTGCGCCAGGGCCCGAACCCCAGGTCCGGGGCGGTCACGCCGTGCGTGTGCTCCTCGCCGTTGAGCGTGTGGATCCGTCCTGCGACGTCGACCGAGTAGTCCCGCGTGACGTCGAGGCGGCCGCGCGCGTCGAGGCGCAGCCGGTCGCGCACCGGGTCGAGGAAGTCGGGCACGCCCGCGCCGTACCCCGTCGCGGCGACGACCGCGCGCGTGCGGTGCTCGACCTCGCGGCCGAGCTGCGCGTGCCGCAGCGTCAGCACGTGCTCCCCCGTGGCGCCGTCGTACCGCGCGGCGACGACCTCGGTCTCGGTGAGCAGCGTCGTCGGGACGTGCCGGCCGAGCGCGGACTTGCGGTAGAGGGTGTCGTAGATGTCGTCGACGAGGTCGCCGCTGATGCCCTTGTACAGGGTGCGCTGCTCGCGCCCGAGCGCGTCCCGCAGGTCCGGCGGCAGCGCGTGGTGGTGGTCGGTGTACTCGGGCGAGGTCATCTCGAGCGTGAGCTTCGTGTACTCCATGGGGAAGAACCGCGGCGAGCGGGTCACCCAGTCGAGCCGGTACCCGGGCCGGCCCGCGGTGCCGTGGACCTCCTCGAGCAGGTCCCGGTACACCTCGGCCGCCGACTGCCCCGACCCGACCACGGTGACCGCGCCCGCGGCCTGGAGGGCGTCGCGGTGCGGCAGGTACTCGGCCGAGTGGACGACCGGCCCGGCGCCCGCCTCGCCCGAGCGCCACGCCGCGGCGAGGTCGGCCAGCGGCGCGGGCATCCGGGGCGTCGTCCCGACGCCGAGCACCACGTGGCGCGCGCGGTACGTCTCGCGCTCGCCGTCGTGCGGCCCGCCCGTGCGCACCGCGGTCACCACGTGCTCGTCGGTGGCGGGGTCGTGCTCGACGGCGACCACGCGCCGGCCCCAGCGCAGCGCCGGCAGCCGGTCCGCCACCCACCGGCAGTACTGGTCGTACTCCGAGCGCAGCGGGTAGAAGGACTCGCGCACGTAGAACGGGTAGAGCCGGCCCGTGGCCTTGAGGAACGCGAGGAACGAGTACGGCGACGTCGGATCCGCCATGGTCACGAGGTCGGCGAGGAACGGCACCTGGATCGTGGCGCCCTCGAGCATCATCCCGGGGTGCCAGCTGAACCCCGGGCGCTGGTCGAGGAAGACGGCGTCGACGTCGGGCAGCGGGTCGGCGAGCGCCGCGAGCCCGAGGTTGAACGGGCCGATGCCGACGCCCACGACGTCGTACGTCCGGTGCCCTGCGCCGGCCGGGGTCGTGCGGGTCATCGGGCGCCCTCCGCGGTCCGGGCGGGCGCCGCGGCGGGCACGAGGCGGTCGAGCCGCGGGTGCACGTCCCGGCACGGCGGCGCGACGTCGGCCGCGAGCGCCTGACCCGCGAGCAGGCCGTGCGCCGCGTCGCGGACGAGGTCGAGCACCGCGCGCACGTCGTCGAGCGTCGCGTCCGGGTTGAGCAGCGTGAGCTTGAGGCAGGGGCGGCCGTCGAGCACGGTCTTGGCCACGAGCGCGCGGCCGGAGTCGAACAGGACGCGGCGCACCTGCGGCACGAGCGCGTCGGCCTGCTCGGGCGTCACGCCGTCGGGCTCGTAACGGAACAGGACCGTCGACAGGTCCGTGCGCGCGACGAGCCGGAGCTCGCGGTCGCCCTCCAGGTCGGCGTGGACGGCCGCGGCGAGGTCGCACACGGCGTCGACCATGCGCCCGACGCCGTCCGCGCCCACGGCCCGCAGCGTGGCCCACAGCTTGAGCGCGTCGAAGCGCCGCGTGGTCTGCAGCGACCGGTCGACCTGGTTGATCTCCGCGTCCGCGGCCGGGTTGAGGTAGTCGGCGTGCCACGCGGTGCGCGCGAGGTCGGCAGGGTCGCGCACGATCAGCGCGCTCGACGAGACCGGCTGGAAGAACGTCTTGTGGAAGTCGACCGTGACGCTGCAGGCGCGCTCGATCCCGTCGAGCAGGTGGCGGCGCGTCGGCGAGACGAGCAGCCCGCCGCCGTACGCGGCGTCGACGTGCAGCCACGCGTCGGCGGCGTCGCACGCGTCGGCCACCGGGGCCAGCGGGTCGACGCAGCCGCGGTCGGTCGTGCCGGCCGTCGCGACGACGGCCATGACGACGTCGCCCGCGCGCGCGGTCGTGACGAGCGCGTCGGCGAGCGCGTCCGGGTCCATGCGCCCGTCGGCGTCGGTCGCCACCTCGACGACCGCCTCGTCGTCGAGCCCGAGCAGGAGCGCGGACTTCGCGACGGAGAAGTGGCTCGCCCCGGTCGCCAGCACGCGCAGGCGGGCGAGCCGCTCCCGCCGCTCGGCTCCGCGCAGGCGGGTGCCGTCGGGCGCGGTGAGCGCCCGCTCACGTGCGCAGTACAGCGCCTGGAGGTTGGACTGCGTGCCGCCGGAGGTGAACACGCCCTCGCCGTCGCCGAACCCGATGCGGGCGGCGGTCCACGCGACGAGCCGGCGCTCCATGAGCGTCGCGACGGTCGACTGGTCGTAGGTGTCGACCGAGGTGTTGACCGCCGCGAGCATCGCCTCCGCGCCGACCGCCGAGACCGCGACCGGGCAGTTGAGGTGGGCCGCGTAGGCGGGGTGGTGGAACCACACGGCGTGCGACGCGTACAGGTCCGCGACCTCGCGCAGCGCCGGGCCGTCGCCCACGCCGGGGGCGTCGAGGTCGACGGCGTCGACCAGCGCCGCGAGCTCCGCGCGGCTCGCGCCGCAGAACGGCTGGCTCGCGGCGGCGACGCGCGCCGCGACGTCGTCGACGACGTCGTGCAGCGTGGCGGCGTAGTGCGCGGAGCTCGGGCCGCGCAGCAGCGCGCCGGTGACCGTCGTCGGCAACGGAGTGGGCATCCAGGTCTCCTCGGAGGATCGGTGTAGGAAGTAAGGTGAGGCGCGCCTAAGTTAGGCGCGCCTAAGCGAGAGGACCATACTGGATCCACGATGTGAGAAGCCCGGACGTCGCCGGTGAACTCCCCCGGAAAGCCCCGGAGAGAGGAAACCCGCCGAGGGAGGCGGTGCGCGCTCCTCCCTCGGCGGGCCTTCTTCTCTCTCGACGGGTCGGGCTCTACCTCGCCGTGGGGGTAGGGAGGTAGACCTGGCCGCCGGCGGCGCGGAACTCGGCCGCCTTGGCCGCCATCCCGGCGATCGCCTCCTGCTGCTCGGCGCCGCCGAACTCCTCGCGGATGTCCTGCGAGATGCGCATCGAGCAGAACTTCGGCCCGCACATCGAGCAGAAGTGCGCGGTCTTGGCGGCCTCGGCCGGGAGCGTCTCGTCGTGGTACTCCTCCGCGCGCTCGGGGTCGAGCGAGAGCGCGAACTGGTCGCGCCAGCGGAACTCGAACCGCGCCTTGGACAGCGCGTCGTCCCGGTCGCGCGCGCCCGGGTGGCCCTTCGCGACGTCGGCCGCGTGCGCGGCGATCTTGTACGTCACGACGCCGGTGCGCACGTCGTCGCGGTTCGGCAGGCCCAGGTGCTCCTTGGGCGTGACGTAGCACAGCATCGCCGTGCCGTACCGGGCGATCTCGGTCGCGCCGATCGCGGAGGTGATGTGGTCGTAGCCGGGGGCGATGTCGGTCACGAGCGGCCCGAGCGTGTAGAACGGGGCGCCGTCGCACAGCTCCTGCTGGCGCTCGACGTTCTCGCGCACGAGGTGCAGCGGCACGTGGCCCGGGCCCTCGACCATGACCTGCACGTCGTGCTCCCACGCCCGCTTCGTCAGCTCGGCCAGCGTGTCGAGCTCGGCGAACTGCGCGGCGTCGTTCGCGTCGGCGAGCGAGCCGGGCCGCAGGCCGTCGCCGAGCGAGAACGCGACGTCGTACCGCGCGAAGATCTCGCACAGCTCGTCGAAGTGCGTGTAGAGGAAGTTCTCCTCGTGGTGAGCGAGGCACCAGCCGGCCATGATCGAGCCGCCGCGCGAGACGATGCCGGTCACGCGGTTCGCCGTGAGCGGCACGTACCGCAGGAGCACGCCCGCGTGGACGGTCATGTAGTCGACGCCCTGCTCGCACTGCTCGATGACCGTGTCGCGGTAGACCTCCCAGCTCAGCCGGGACGCGTCGCCGTCGACCTTCTCGAGTGCCTGGTAGACCGGCACCGTGCCGATCGGCACGGGCGAGTTGCGCAGGATCCACTCGCGCGTGGTGTGGATGTCGTCGCCCGTCGACAGGTCCATGACCGTGTCGGCGCCCCAGCGGGTGGCCCACTGGAGCTTCTCCACCTCCTCGGCGATCGACGAGTGCACGGCCGAGTTGCCGATGTTGGCGTTGACCTTCACGGTGAACGCCCGCCCGATGATCATGGGCTCGGACTCGGGGTGGTTGACGTTGGCGGGAATGATCGCCCGCCCGGCCGCGACCTCGCTGCGGACGAGCTCGACGTCGACGCCCTCGCGCAGCGCGACGAACCGCATCTCGGGCGTGACCTCGCCGCGGCGGGCGTAGTGCATCTGGGTGACGGTGCGCCCGGGGACGGCGCGCCGCGGCGGCCGGCGCTCGCCGCGCCACTCCGCCGACGCCGCGCCCCGACGCCGGGCGCCCCGCCCGTCGTCGGCGAGGTCGTGCGGGCGACCCTCGTAGACCTCGGTGTCCCCGCGCGCCTCGATCCATGCGGACCGCTGCGGCGGGAGCCCGCGCGTCGGGTCGCCGCCCAGACCCTCGGTCCGGTAGACGCGCACGGGCGGGTTGGGGGTGCCGTCGGGCGACGGCGCCAGGCTGATCTCGGTGACCGGGACGCAGATCCCGGACTCGTCGTCTCGCTCGAAGGCGAGCGCTCGCGACTGCGCAAGATGCGACATGCTGCTCCAACTTCCTACGCCGGCATGACCCGGTCAGGTTCGACGGTCCGGGCCGCGTCAGCCCGATCTCAGCCCCTGCGAGGGCTCCCGTGGGATCGCGCACAACGTAGCAGGTCGCGGCGCCGCGTGGACGGAGCCGTCCACGCGGCGCCGGGGTGTCAGCGCAGGCCACCGACCTGGAGCGGGTTCACCCCCTCGGCCGCCATGACGTACCACGACGTCGCGCCGACGTGCTGGACCTGGAAGTAGCCGAAGCCGAAGCCGGTGTCGAGGAGGCTCGACGCCGCGACGACGCCGGAGGCGGGCGGCAGGGGCGCGCCCCCGATCGTCTGGCCCGCCCCGACCTCGTCCTGGGCCACCGCGACCTGGTCGAGCAGCGCCGCGGCGCGACCGGCGTCCGGTCCGCGGCCCCGGTCGGCGAGCGCGGCGGCGAGCTGGGCCGTGCCCTCGAGCCACACCCCGTCCGGGTGCACCGGCAGGCCGTTGTACGACGCCGACGACGTCAGGCTCGCGCTCGAGAACATCACGCCCTCCACCGTGGTGCCGGCGGGCAGCTGCGAGGTGCCCTGACCCGCCACGTCGCGCGCGGCGAGCGCCGAGGCCGCCCAGTCGAGCGCCCGGGCGTACCGCGCGTCGCGCATCGCGAGCCAGCCCCAGGTCTGCGGGTCGAGCGGCAGCGGGTCGCGGTTGATCTCCTCGCCGTCGTTCGTACCCGTGTAGAGGTAGCCGCCGCGCGGCTCCCACATGCGGTCGACGAAGGCCCGCGCGTGCTCGGCGGCGCGGGCCCAGCGCCGCTCGCCCGTCGCCGCGCGCAGGTGGCGGAAGAACGCCACGCAGTCGACGTTGTGCTCGGTCGAGCCGTTCGGGATCGGCGCGTTCGCGCCGTCGACGCCGAACGAGAACCCGCCGAGCGGGCGCTCCGACCAGGTGGTGGCGACGATCCACTCGCCGATCCGCACCGCCCCGTCGAGGTAGCGGACGTCGCCTGTCGCGGCGTGGGCGTGCAGCAGCGCGAGCCCCGGCCACGCCATGTCGCCGACCGCCGTGCCGAGGAACCCGAACTGCCACCCGATGTTCGCGGTGCCGTCGGGCAGGGCGAGCCCGTGCGGCTGCGGCGAGCCGTCGTAGAAGGTGTACGGGCCGACGTTGTACGCCTGGCGCAGGCGCCCGTCGTCGTGCACCGGGTCGTTCTCCTGCGCGAACAGCAGCCCGTCGGCGATGACGCGCGCGCGGTCCACGCGTCCGCCCGCGAGCGACGCGCACACCGCGAGCGCGCTGTCGTAGACGAACGCCGTCGAGAACAGGCCGAGCTGGTCGGCGTACGACTGCGGCAGGCGCGCGCCGGGGTTGACGTCGGGGTAGGCGTCGGTCGCGGCGTCGAGGAACGCCTGGGCGCGCGCGAGCGAGTCGGCGCGCGACGACGGCCCGGCCGGGGCGGTGCGTAGCGGCGCGGCGGTGCTCGCCCCGGCGGCCGGCGCGAGGGCGGCCCCGGCGAGCGCGGCGACCCCCGCCGCTCCGGCGGCGAGGACCGTGCGGCGGGCCAGGGGCGTGCGTGCGGTGGTGAGGTCCACGGGCATCTCCTTCGATGCGTGATCGGGCTCCTCGGTGGGAGCGCTACCACGCACACCTTAGGGCGCGGGTCCGTGGAGCGGAAGAGAGAGAAGGAGGACGCGCGCCGTCGTCAGAGGCGGACGACGGCCTGCGCTCGTCCGAGGACCTTGACGCCCCCGTGCGTCGCGGCCAGGTCGACGCGCACCGTGCCGGCGTCGGCGTCGATCGCGCCGACGGTCGCGGTGACCTCGACGACGGCGGTGCCGCGGGCGGGCACCGGCACGGGCCGGGTGAAGCGCGTCTGGTACTCGACGACCGCGCCGGGATCGCCGGCCCAGTCGACCACCACGTTCACGACGGCGCCCATGGTCAGCATCCCGTGGGCGATGACGCCGGGCAGGCCGACCTCCGTCGCGAACGACTCGTCCCAGTGGATGGGGTTGAGGTCGCCGCTCGCACCGGCGTAGCGCACGAGCGCGGCGCGGTCGAACTCGATCGTCCGGGTGCCGACCACGTCGCCGACCGCGAGCTCGCCGAGGACGGGGCGGGTGCTCATCAGGAGTCCTCCCCGCGGATGACGAGGCTCGACGTCACCGTGGCGACGTGCTCGCCGGGCGTGGCGTCGTCGGACGAGGCCGCCGCGTAGATCTCGCAGCGGGTCGTGACCATCCCGATCGACCCACGGTGCGTCACGGAGTCGACGTGCAGCACCGTGACGAGCTCGTCGCCGGCGACGATCGGACGGTGGTGCACGAACTTCTCGTCGGCGTGGACGACGCGCGAGAAGTCGACGTCGGCCTCAGGGTCGGTCACGTACTGCGCCTCGGCGCGCTGCGCGATCACGACGGCGAACGTCGGCGGTGCGACGAGGTCCGGATAGCCCGCACCCCGCGCCGCCACGAGGTCGTGGTGCGCGGGGTGCGTGGCGCCGACGGCGGTGGCGAACTCGCGGACCTTCTCGCGCCCCACGCTGTAGGGGGCGGTGACCGGGTACTCCCGGCCCGCGAAGTCAGGGTTCGCCATCTGGTCGGTGAAGAGTCGTCAGACCGTCAGCGGGTCTCGCGGTGCGAGGTGTGCTTGCCGCAGCGCGGGCAGAACTTCGCCAGCTCGAGGCGGTCCGGGTCGTTGCGACGGTTCTTCTTCGTGATGTAGTTCCGCTCCTTGCAGTCCACGCAGGCGAGCGTGATCTTCGGGCGGACGTCCGCGCTCTTGGAAGCCATGGTGTGTCACCTCTCGCGCCCCCGGAAGGCGCAACGTGCGTCAAGGAACAGGTCGGTCCGACGCCGGCCGTCGGACCGTGATGGTTGGTAGCGAGGGCGGGGCTCGAACCCGCGACCTCACGATTATGAGTCGTGCGCTCTGACCAGCTGAGCTACCCCGCCGCGCGTGACACAACGCAGGACCGCCCGCCCGTATTCCGGAGGGCGGTCCCGCGATGTTCACAGAGCCCCGAAAGGGAATCGAACCCTTGACCTTCTCCTTACCATGGAGATGCTCTGCCGACTGAGCTATCGGGGCAGCGGGGAAGACTTTACACGGCTTCCGGCGCCACGTGAAATCCGTGCGGACGTCCGCTGGATCACACCGTCGGGCCGGTCACCGGGAGTCCTCCCCGTCCGACGCTGTGGCAGGTGAGGGATTCGAACCCCCGAAGCATGACGCGGCTGATTTACAGTCAGCTCCCTTTGGCCGCTCGGGCAACCTGCCGTGCGGGCCGCGGACGGCCTCGCGGAACAGAACAATAACGTCCCGAGGGGCCCGGCGAGAAATCCGTCCGCGGTGGCGCCGGTCACCACCCGGCCGGGACCGTCGGAGGGCGGTCGTACTGTGTGCTCGTGACCAACCCGTCCGCCCCGGACCGCTGGGGCCTGCCGCTGGGTGTCGGCGCCTTCGTGCTGTGGGGCGGCATGCCCCTCTTCTTTCCGCTGCTCGAGCCGGCGGGCTCGCTCGAGATCATCGCGCACCGCATCGTGTGGTCGCTCGTGTTCTGCGTCCTGCTCCTGGCCGTCACGCGCGGCTTCGGCGGCCTGGTCGCCGTCCTGCGGACGCCGCGCACGCTCGGCGTGCTCGCCGTCGCGTCCGCGCTCATCGTGACGAACTGGACCGTCTACGTCTACGGCGTGCTCACCGGGCACGTGCTCGACGCCGCGCTCGGCTACTTCATCAACCCGCTGCTCACCGTGCTGCTCGGCGTCGTCGTGCTCCGCGAGCGGCTGCGTCCCGCGCAGTGGGTCGCGGTCGGCTTCGGCGCCCTCGCGGTCGTGGTCATCTCGACGGGCGTGGGCGGGCTGCCCTGGATCGCGCTCGCGCTCGCAGGGTCGTTCGGCACCTACTCGCTGCTCAAGAACCGGGTCGGCCGCACGGTCGGCGCGCTGCCCGGCCTCGCGGTCGAGACGGCTGTCGCGACGCCCGTCGCGCTCGTGTACCTCGGGTGGCTCGTGGCCACGGGGGCCAGCACGTTCGGCGTGCACGGGACCGGGCACGCGCTCCTGCTCGCCGCGACCGGCATCATCACCGGCCTGCCGCTGCTGCTCTTCTCCGGCGCGGCCCGGCGACTGCCGCTCAGCGTCGTCGGGATGCTCCAGTACCTCGGGCCCGCGCTGCAGTTCCTCTTCGGGCTGCTCGTCTTCCACGAGCACATGCCGCCCACCCGCTGGGTCGGCTTCGGCCTCGTCTGGGTGGCACTCGTCATCCTCACGGTGGACGGCACGCGGGCCGCCCGCGCGGCCCGGCTGTCCACGGTCGAAGCCACTACGGTGGTCCCCAGGACCTGACCGACAGCACCAGAAGGAGCATCCCGTGGCCGACTCGTCGTTCGACATCGTGAGCAAGGTCGACCGCCAGGAGGTCGACAACGCGCTCAACCAGGCCGCCAAGGAGATCTCGCAGCGCTACGACTTCAAGGGCGTCGGCGCGTCGATCTCGTGGAGCGGCGACAGCATCCTCATGGTCGCCAACTCCGCCGAGCGCGTGAAGGCCGTCCTCGACGTCTTCCAGAGCAAGCTCATCAAGCGCGGCGTCTCGCTCAAGGCGATCGACACGGGCGACGGCGAGCCGCAGGCGTCGGGCAAGGAGTACCGCCTCGCCGCCACCCTCAAGGAGGGGCTGAGCGGCGAGAACGCCAAGAAGATCACCAAGCTGATCCGCGACGAGGGCCCCAAGGGCGTCAAGACGCAGATCACCGGCGACGAGGTGCGCGTGACGAGCAAGTCGCGCGACGACCTCCAGGCCGTCATCTCGATGCTCAAGTCCGCCGACCTCGACGTCGCGCTGCAGTTCACCAACTACCGCTAGGCCCGGGCGCCGATGCCCGTCGCGCTCCCCCGGCTGGTCGCGACCGACCTCGACGGCACGCTCCTCCGATCGGACGGCACGGTCTCGGACCGCACACGCCGGGTGCTCGCGGCGGTCGAGGAGGCGGGTGTCGAGGTCGTCTTCGTCACCGCGCGCCCGCCGCGCTGGCTGGACGCGCTCGCGCACGTCGTCGGTCGGCACGGACGGGTCATCTGCCTGGGCGGCGCGGCCGTGTGGGACCTCGCCGGCTGCAGCGCGCTCGAGGTGACGGGGTTCGACGCCGCGACGGCGCTCGAGCTGGTCGCCGACCTCCGCAGCGCCGTCCCGGGCGTCGCGCTCGCCGTCGAGCGCACCGACGGCCCGGCGTTCGACCCCTGGTTCCCGAAGGACGAGCCCCACCTTCCCGCGGCGCTGCGCGCCGTGCCCGTCGAGGAGGTGCTCGACGGCGGCGCCCCGGTCGGCAAGCTGCTCGCGCTGCGCCCAGGGTCGGGCCTCTCGACGCGACCCGGCGACGTCGTGCGGGGCGCGACGGCCGACGCCGTGCAGGACGAGTTCTTCGCGCGCGTGCGTGGCACCGTCGGCGAACGGGCGCACCTGGCGTTCTCCGGTGCGGCGGGCCTGGCCGAGCTGCTCGCGCCGGGCGTCACCAAGGACGCCGCGCTCGCGCGCTGGTGCGCGCGGCTCGGCGTCGACCGGGCGGACGTCTGGGCGTTCGGCGACATGCCGAACGACCTGCCGATGCTGCGCTGGGCCGGACGCGGCATCGCCGTCGCCAACGCCCATCCGGACGTGCTCGCGTGCGCCGACGCGATCGTCGGCTCGCACGACGAGGACGGCGTCGCCGCGGCTCTCGAGGAGGCGCTGTCGAGCCGCTGAACGGAGGCCGTGCCGCGCGGCAGGGCGGTCGGCCCGCCCTGCCGCGCAGCACCCGGAACTACGACGCGGCCGGTCCGACCGGCCGGACCGTGAGCGTCACCGGCTCGCTGACGGACTCCGCGACGCCGTCGGCCCCTGCGGTCTCGGGCCGCACGCCGGCGAACTCTGCCGTGAACTCGTGGGTCCCGGCCGTGAGCGGCCCCACGACCGACCTCGCGACGCCCTCCTCGTCGAGCGCGACCGGGTCACCGACGGCGACGCCGTCCAGCACGAGCTGGACGGTCGCACCCGCCACCGGCAGCGGCGCGCCGGCGGGCACGGTGACCGGCACCCGCTGTGCGGCCACCACGTCAGTGCGGGGCACGGACACGGTCGTCTCGGACGGCTCGTACCTCGGGACGGCGATGTCGGTCCGCATCGACGGGAGCGGAGCCTCGTCGCCGAGGTAGAAGCTCGCGAAGCCCACCTGGTCGTAGCCGTTGTTCTTGTTCGCCACGCCCAGGCGGTACATCGGGTCGTGCATCAGCGTGCGGATGCCGTACTGCGTCGGCGCGAGCGTCGTGACGATGCCCAGGCGGTTGCCGCCCGCGCGCAGGACGAGCTCTTCCCGCCAGTCGCCGAACAGGTCGGCCTTGAGGGTCGGCGTGCTCTTGTTGCCGGTCGACGTCATCCCCGTCGCCAGGTACGACGTGGCCGCGAAGGTCAGGTCGTCGATGCGGTTGACCGTCGCCCCGTTGACCCCCATGTGCGTGAGGCCTCCGCCGAACCAGATGGCGTTCTGACCCTGGGCGATGCCGCGCGAGGTGGCGGTGGTCGTCAGGACCTCTCCCGTGACCAGGCTCCGGACCTCGCGCGTCGACGCCGCCGAACCGGCCTGCGCGCCGGGCCAGCGGTTCGAGTAGTTGCCCGCGACGCTGCCCTCGTCGTCGCTCCCCTGGTAGACCCCGTAGAGGAGCGAGTTCTCGTGCACGACCTGACCGTCGGCGTCGAGCCGCTTGCCCTTCATCGGGTCGTGGGCCTCCGGGCCGGGGATCCAGCCGAGATGACGGCCGGTGCGCATGTCGTCCAGGAGATGCTCCTCGCTGCCCGACCACATCATGACCTTGCCGGTCTTGTCGACGGGGAGCAGGGCGGTGCGGTCGCCGTGCCGCAGCGGCGCCCAGACGTTCAGCGGGTTGTCCCGCACCTCGTCCGTGGCGAACTGGAAGCTCCCGGCGACCGGGGGCACGCCGCCGAAACCCTCGATCGTCGGCATGACGTCGCCGTTGAGCACCTTCGGCAGGATCTTCGTCTTGTCGGCGTCCAGTTTGAGGACCATCGCCTTGAGCACGACCTCGTCCCATCCGTCGCCGTCGAGGTCCGCCGACTTCGTGTCGTGGTTCCCGCAGTTCTGGTAGTCGTAGGCGGTCCCGCCCAACGACCAGAACTGCGGGTCGGCCGAGTCGAACGTGGCCTGGAACGCTCGACAGCACGAGCGCCACCCCGCCCAGGAGCCACGGCAGGCGCCAACGCTGCGCGTACGCGCGGCCGCCGGGCTCGGCGTCGGGCACGCGGACGAGGGCCGTCGCCCACCCCGCGGCGGCGACCGCGTTCGTCTGGTGGATCACGCCCGAGACCGCCTGGTGGTCCGTGCTCTTCTTCGCGGGCGTCGGGGGCCACCTCCTCGGGGCGTAGCCACCCCGGGGCCGTGGGCGCGAGCGGCGCCGGCCCCGGCACCGGCTCAGTACCGCGTGATGCCGCCGTAGCCGAACCCGGTGTCGCCCCCGGCCATGGCCTCGAGCCGGCGGATGCGGTCGGCCATGGGCGGGTGCGTCGCGAAGAGCTTCGCGATGCCGCCGCCGCGGAACGGGTTCGCGAGCATGAGGTGCGAGACGTTCTCGAGCTCGCGCGTCTGCGGCAGCGGCGCGGCCGCGGTGCCGGCCTCGATCTTGCGCAGGGCCGACGCCAGCGCGAGCGGGTCGCCGGTGAGCTTCGCGCCGTCCTCGTCCGCGTCGTACTCGCGCGTGCGCGAGATCGCCATCTGGATGAGCATCGCCGCGAACGGCGCGAGGATCGCGAGCGCGAGCGCCGCGAGCGGGTTGCCGCCCTCGCGCCGGTCTCCCCCGCCGAAGAACATGAGGAACTGCGCGAACGACGTGATGACGCCGGCGATCGCGGCGGCGACCGACGAGGTGAGGATGTCGCGGTTGTAGATGTGCATGAGCTCGTGGCCGAGCACGCCGCGGAGCTCGCGCTCGTCGAGGATCCGCAGGATCCCCTCGGTGCAGCACACCGCCGCGTTCTTCGGGTTGCGTCCGGTCGCGAACGCGTTGGGCGCCTGGGTCGGCGAGATGTAGAGGCGCGGCATCGGCTGGCGCGCCGCCGTCGACAGCTCGCGCACGATGCGGTGCATCTCGGGCGCCTCGAGCTCGGTGACCGGGTAGGCGTGCATCGCCCGGATGGCGATCTTGTCGGAGTTCCAGTAGCTGACGAACGTCATCACCAGGCCGACGCCCGTGAACAGCAGGAGCATCCCGCTGCTTCCGCGGAAGAAGAGCGCCCACAGACCGAGGAGGATGGCCCACAGGACGCCGAACAGCGCGGCCGTCTTGAGCCCGTTGAAGTGTCGATGACCCATGCTCGCCGGTGTCTCCTTCCATGTGCCCGGTCGGGCTGCCTGCCCGACAGGATCCCACGGTGGAACGCACGAGGCCCGACGACGGTTCCCACCGTCGTCGGGCCTCGCGGCCTCGGGCGTCAGGTCAGCCGCGGGCCTTGGCGATCGCGATCATCTCGTCGCGCGGGACGACCTTGATGCGCTCGCGGCCGTGCGGCTCGCCGAGCGCCTTCTCGTGGGCGTCGAGCACCTCGAAGTGCCTCCACTCGACGACGTCGACGCCGCGGTCGGAGAGGAACTCGAGCACGGCCTGCGGGTCGCCCTGGGGCGCGGTGCGGCCGCCGTCCAGGTCGCCCGTCGAGACGTCGCCGCCGTCGCCGACGCCCGTGACGTCCTCGACGAGGTGCCGGACCGTCTCCGACGCGTCGGACTTGGTGTGGCCGATGAGGCCCACCGGGCCGCGCTTGATCCAGCCCGTGGTGTAGACACCGGGCAGGTGCTCGCCGTCGAGGTCGACGACGCGGCCCTCGCGGTTCGAGATGACGCCCTTGTAGTCGTCGAACGGGATCTCGGGCAGCGGCGAACCGAAGTAGCCGACCGCGCGGTAGACCGCCTGGACGGACCACTCGTGGAACTCGCCGGTGCCCGTGACGGTCCCGTCGCCCTGGAGCGCGGTGCGCTCGGTGCGCAGGCCGGTGACCTTGCCGTCCTCGCCGAGGATGGCGTCCGGCTTGTGCAGGAAGTGCAGGTGGATGCGGCGCGAGGCCTTCTGCGTCGACGGGTCGACGAGCGTCCAGTCCGTGAGCGTCTTGACGACCTGCTTGGTCTGGTTCGACGACTCGATCGCGGCCATCGAGCCCTCGTCGAAGTCGAAGTCCTCGGGGTAGACGACGATGTCGACGTCGGGCACGTGGCCCAGCTCGCGCAGCTCGAGCGGCGAGAACTTCACCTGGGCCGGGCCGCGACGCGCGAAGACGTGGACGTCCGTCACGGGCGAGGCCTTGAGCCCGTCGTAGACGTTGGCCGGGATCTCGGTCGGCAGCAGGTCGTCCGCGTGCTTGGCGAGGATGCGCGCGACGTCGAGCGCGACGTTGCCCGCGCCCAGCACCGCGACCTCCTTGGCCTCGAGCGGCCAGGTGCGCGGGACGTCCGGGTGGCCGTCGTACCAGGAGACGAAGTCGGCCGCGCCGTACGAGCCGTCGAGGTCGATGCCCGGGATCGGCAGCTCGGCGTCCTTGATCGCGCCCGTCGAGAAGATGACGGCGTCGTAGAACTGGCGCAGGTCCTCGAGCTTGAGGTCGACGCCGTAGTCCACGTTCGCGAGCAGGCGCACGTCGCCCTTGCTCAGCACCTTGTGCAGCGCCAGGATGATCTGCTTGATGCGCGGGTGGTCCGGCGCGACGCCGTAGCGGACGAGGCCGAAGGGGGCGGGCAGACGCTCGAAGAGGTCGATGCTGACGTCGAGGTCCGTCTTGGACAGGATGTCCGCGGCGTAGATGCCAGCGGGACCTGCGCCGACGATCGCGACGCGCAGAGGTCGGGTGCTGCTCACTGCGAGGTACGCCTTCCGGATCGGGGCTTGCGTGGCGTTCGATTCTACGTTCACGGGTGAGGTCCACCTAACCTCCGCCCGGTCGAGCATGCAGGCTCGGCCCCTAGGTTCTCACATCCGTCTCGGGGCGTGAACAGGGCGTCTCACGTGGCGGTCATCTGGGCCGGCGTCTGGGGACAACCCTGTGGACAACCGCGCCGAGACGCTCTCCGGACCTAGCATTCCGGCGTGGCACCGCCCGAGACGCACACACGTCCTCCGCGCCCGACGTCGCTCGCCCGGCGCGGCGCGCTCGAACTCGCGCCGCACCGGCGCCGCGCGGCCGTCGCGGGCGTCGTCGCCGTCGCCTGGGCCGCCTGGGCGGGCGGTCTCGCCTGGTCGACGCCGGCGCTCGCCGTCGCCGCGGCGGGCGGCGCGGCGCTCGGGGTGGTCGACGCGCGCACCCACCGCCTGCCGGACGCGGTCCTGCTGCCGACGTCGGCGGCGACCGCGCTGCTGCTCGTCCTGGCCGCGCTCGTCGGGGGCGATCTCGGCGCGGCGGGTCGAGCGGCCGCCGGAGCCGCCGTGCTCGGCGGCGCCTACCTGCTGCTGCACCTGGCGCACCGCTCGGGGCTCGGGCTCGGGGACGTCAAGCTCGCCGTGCTCACCGGCGGCGTCGCCGGGTGGTACGGCTGGGGCGTGCTGGCGGGCGCGGCGGCGCTTCCGTTCCTCTTGGGCGGGACGGTCGCGCTCGTGCTCCTCGCGACCCGGCGCGCGTCGCGCAGCACCGCCCTCGCCTTCGGCCCGTACATGCTCGCGGGCACCGCGCTCGCCGTGTCGTGGGCCCGCCTGGCCGGCGCGTGACCCACCGAAGACGACGCGGCGGGGTGGTCCGAGTGCTCGGACCACCCCGCCGCGGAGCGGGCTCGCGCCCGCGGACGACGACGGCGTCAGCCGCCGATGCCCGAGGCGAGCTGCGAGTCGACGTCCTGCAGCGTCTGCGCTGCCTGCTCCAGGAACGAGGCCATCCCCTCGAGGCCCTCGATCGCCTGGGTCGCGCCCGACGTGAACTCCTCGTACGAGGCCTGGAACGCACCCGAGGCGGCGTCCGTCTGGAAGCCCGACGCCACGAGGTTGTTGACCTGCGTCTGCAGGTTGGTCAGCGTCTCGGTGATGGTCTGCTGACCGAGGCGCAGCTGGTTCGCCTGGCTCCGCAGCTCCTCGTACGTGACGTTCATGTTCGCCATGGGATCTCTCCTCCGTCTCGTCGGCCGGCCCCCTCGGCCGATCCGTCGTCGGCGACGACCTTACTGACCACCCGGGCAACCGTCGATGGGGAGAACTCCCCATCGCCCCGGCGGCCGTTCCGGCGCCGGACCGTCGACGCTCACGACCCGCCGCCGAGGACGAGCGGGAGCTGCACGCGCACGTGCTTGCCCCGCGCGACCCACGCGCCGCGGCCGACGGGAAACTCGCCCTTGCCGGACCGCGGCAGCGACGTCTTGAGGATCGTGTCGCCGTCGAGGTTCTCGGGCTGCAGCAGCAGGCCGCGACGCCCGTTCTTGACCTCCGACAGCAGCGGCCACGTCGAGGTCCACGCCGCCGTCTCCGCCTCGGCGACCAGCAGGTGGTCGCTGGCCCGGATCGCCTTGGTGAGGTCCTGGATCGGCTTGTCGGCAGGCGACTGGAGGTAGTCGTTGATGCCCTCGACCACGACGACGATGCCCGGCTCGACGTCCTCGTCCTGGACCGCGGCGAGCAGGTCCTTGGCGAGCGCCGCGACCTTGTCCGGGCCGCTCGCGACCTCCTCCCACGGCAGCGCGCCCGCGATCGCGGACCGCGGCTGACCGAAGAGGTAGCAGCGCGCCGACGGGTTGGCGCGGCGCACGGCCGAGGCGATGGTGACGAGCGCGTTGCTGCGTCCCGACCCGGGCGGCCCGGCCACGACGATCGTGCCCGTCGGGTCGAACGGCTGCGGCGTCAGCCCGATGCCCTCAAGGCCCAGCACCGGACGCCCGTCCACGTGGTCGGGCAGGTCGGCCGCCGGGTACTCCGTGGGCAGCACGCGCACCGCCGGCGCCTCGAGGACGCCCGCGGCGCGCATCGACGCGCCCAGCTTCTCGGTCGCGGCGGCCTGCGCGGAGACCGACGTCGTGCCCCCGACGACCGCGACCTGGACCTCCAGGCCGTCGAGCAGGCCGCGGCCCGCGGGCGACTCCGCGGTGATGACGTCGCGCGGCGCGTTGAAGGCGAGGTAGCCGTCGTCGGTGAGGCGCAGCAGCAGGTTGCGCTGGACCATCGAGCGCACGTACGTCGGCACGGCGCCCGAGCGGTCGGCGCTGAACACCACGTGCATGCCCAGGCCGCGCCCGTCGTTGAGGATGTCGCGGAAGACGTCGAACCACTCGGCGCGGCCGGCGCCCGTCTCGAAGTCGTCGCGGAACGCGGGGAACCCGTCGACGAGCAGCAGGATGCGCGGCACGTCGGCGCGCCCCGTGAGCCGGCGGTACTCCGTCACGCTCGACGCCGAGACCGCGGCGAACTCCTCGCCGCGGCGGGCGAGCTCGTCGCGCAGCATGCGCAGCAGGCCGACGACGCGCTCGGTGTCGTCGCCGCGCGCGACCGTGCCGACGTGCGGCAGCGCCCGCAGCATGCGCAGCGAGCCGGCCGCGAAGTCGAGCCCGTACACGTGGACGGGCCCGCCGCGCGGCGTGATGCCCGCGGCCGTGGCGATCGAGCGCAGCGCGGTGCTCTTGCCCGCGCCGCTCGTGCCGTACACGCCCAGGTGGCCGTCAAGGTCGGGCACGAAGTAGACGGGCCGCTGCGCCTGCTGCTCGGGGACGTCCGCCACGCCGACGAGCAGCTCGGTGTCGGTCCGCTGGTGCAGGCGCGTGAGGTCGTAGACGTCGGCGAGCGAGTCGAGCCAGGGCCGCCGCGGCGTCGGCAGGCCGCCCATCCGGAACGCCTCGGTGATGCGCGCGACGAGCCGCTGCTGGTCGTTCGGGCCGAGGTCGACGTCGTCGTCGCGCGACGGGGCGACCGGCTCCTCCCAGCGCTCCTCGCGGCCGAAGTGCAGGCCCGCGACCTCGATCGCCGTCCGCTCGGGCGCGCGCGTGCTCCACCCGCCCGCGTACCCGGACTGGAACGCCTGCACGCGACCGGGCCCCGTCTTGACCACACCCCGCCCCGGGATGCCGGGGTCGATGTGGGCGGCGTCCTTGATGTCGACGACGTCGCTCGAGTCGGACTCGTCGGCCATACGGAGCGCGACGCGCAGGTTGGTGTTGGCCCGCAGGTTGTCCTTGATGACGCCCGCGGGGCGCTGGGTCGCCATGATGAGGTGGATGCCCAGCGAGCGGCCGCGCTGCGCGACGTCGACGACCCCGTCGACGAACTCCGGCACGTCGCCCACGAGCGCAGCGAACTCGTCGATGACGATGACGAGCGCGGGCGGCGTCTCGGGGTCGCCGCGCTTCTCGAGCTCGAGCAGGTCCTTGGCCTTCTTGCGGTTGAACAGGTGCTCGCGGTGGTGCAGCTCGGCCCGCAGGCTCGTCAGGGCGCGCAGCACGAGGTGCGGCGACAGGTCGGTCACGAGGCCGACGCAGTGCGGCAGGTTGACGCAGTCGGCGAACGCCGAGCCGCCCTTGTAGTCGACGAAGAGGAACGTCACGCGGTCGGGGCTGTACTCCGCGGCCATGCCGAGCACCCACGCCTGGAGGAACTCGGACTTGCCCGCGCCCGTCGTGCCGCCCACGAGCGCGTGCGGGCCCTGCGAGCGCAGGTCGAGGTGCTGGGCGTCGACGCCGGCCGAGCCGACGATCGCGCGCAGGCTCCCCGCGCGCTTGCGCGGTCGCGGCGTCGTGCGGTCGTAGACCGACTGGTTCTGCCGCCACCGCTCGAGCACCGCGCGCGGGTCCTCGAACAGGTCGTGGCCCAGGAGCGCGGGCAGCGAGATCGAGCGCGGCAGGTCGCTCGCGTCCTCGACGATCGCGCCGGCGTCGTACACGGGCGCGAGGCGACGGCCGTACTCGAGCGCGGTCGGCGCGTCGACCTCCTCGAGCTCGACGTCGTCGACCCACCGGCCGAGGCGGACCATGCCCACGCGCGGGCCGTGCTCGCCGAGGTCGACGAACGTGCGGCACGCGGCGGGCAGCCGGGCCGTGTCGGCGGCGATCCACAGGAGGTACACGCCGGCGTCGGGGCCCTGCTCCGCGAGCTGGACGAGCCGGGCGCGGTCGACGTCGATGTCGTCGGAGACGACCACGACGACGGCGGGCACGGGCGACTTCGTCCCGGCCTCCTGGCTCGTGCTGCCGACGTCCGCGCCCCGCTCGAGCGCGGCGTCGTCCTCGTCGATCGCGCCGCGACGGCGGGCGCGGCCGCGCTGCGCGCGCAGCCGCGTCGTCACCAGCTCCTCGAGCTCGGCCACGAGACGTGCGGCCCCCGTCGCCGAGTCGGCGAGGTGGTGCCCCTCGATCGGGCTGTGCGGCGACGAGGTGTGCGGGATCCACGTGAGCCACTGCAGGTGCGAGGTCCACACCGGGCTCACCATGCCCGTCACGACGAGCTCCGACGGCGCGTGCAGGCCCGTGAGCTGGAGCAGCACCGCGTTGAGGCTGCCGATGACCTGGGCGGGCGGCCCGGCGAAGCCGAGGGCACCCGCGTCGTAGAGGTTCTCGACGACCGGCACGCCCGAGACGTCCGTGTGCCGGTCCACGACCGCGTCGAGCCGCTCCTGGTACTCCTTGATGAGCGCGCCCTTGCCGCCCGTCTTGACCGAGTTGCGCGACGGCATCGTGCCGACGCCGAACCGCACGTTGAGGAAGCTCCAGTGCTCGGGCCTGCGGGTCCACAGCAGCGGGCCGTGCCGCATGGCCTCGACGAACACGTGCTGCGTGGCCGGCGCCTCACGCAGGCGGACCGACCGCTCGGTCTCCTCCTCGCCGCCGAGCGCGTCGCGCAGGCCCTGGAGCCGCTCGTCGAACCGCGCGACGTCGCGCTCCTTGCGCTTGCGCTCCTGACGCCCGCGCGTGACGTGGTTGCCGATCATCATGAGCGGCGCGAGGAAGACGAACATCAGCGCCATGACGCGGCCCGTCGCGACGTACATCGCGCCGCCCATGAGAATCGGCGCGAGCAGCAGGAGGTACGGGAAGTCCTTGGGCTCGGTCTCCTGCGGGACCTCGGGCGCCTCGAACTCCTGGCCCTTGTACCGCGGCTCGACGCGCGGCGAGCGCGTGAACGGCACGGGACCCGCCTTGGGCGCGACGCCGGTCAGCGTCGTGGGCCGCCGGCGCTCGACCGTGATCGCCGTGTCGCCGACGACGACCTTCTGCCGCCCCTCGACGCGCAGCCGCTGCACGTGCGCGCCGTCGACGAGCACACCGTTGGCCGAGCCCAGGTCGACGACCTCGACGACGTCGCCCACGTCGACGCGCAGGTGCCGCTTGGACACGAGCGGGTCGTTGAGGACGACGTCGCACGACGGCGCGCGCCCGACGACCCAACTGCCCTCGGCGAGGTCGATCGTCTGGCCGCCGTCGAAGTGCAGCGTCGCGCGCACGTCGCGCGAGCCGGGGTAGTCGAAGCCGGGCCGGTCGAGGTCGACGACGGCGATCTCGGCGCCGGAGCCGATCCATGCCTCGCCGAGCGCGGCGTCGGCGGGCAGTCGCACGGGCCGCTCCTGGCCGGGCAGGCGCGCCTCGAGCGTGCGCCGGGCGCCGTCGGGGGCAGGGTGGCGCGGGTCGACGCGCGCGAGCGTCGACGCGACCTCGCCGATCGTCGCGCCGGCGTCGGCGGTGATGACGACGTCGTCCTGGGTGCTGTCGGGGCGCCGCAGCGTCACCTTGACGCGCATCGGTCTCCTTCGGTCGATCCCTTGCTTCCTCGCCGGACCCGCCCGACCAGGGCCGTCACGGCGGCGCCGAGCGCCGCCGCGAGCCCGACGACGCGCCACGCGGCCGGGTCGGTGAGGACCCTGCCCAGTGCGCGCCACGGGTCGAGCGGGTCGCCCGTCCCGACGCCGTCGCGCAGCAGGCCCACGGTCACGACGACGACGAGCGCGACCGCCGCGGCACCGACGGCGACCACGACCGTGCGCTCGCCCCGGCGGGGGCGCCGGCGTGCGGGCCCGGGGCTCACTCGGCCTCCTCGGTCGTGACGTCGAGCAGGTCGAGGTCGGCGGCGGTCACGAGGCGCGACGCGACCGCGTACTCGACGAGCCGTGCGCGGCGGTTGGTCGCGAGGCCGCCCGTGCCGCCGCGCAGGCCCTTGACGCCCACGCGGTCGAGCTTCTCGCAGACGTTGTCGAGCTTGCGGTTGAAGCGGGTCGTGGTCCAGCCGAGCCGGGCCGCGGCCTCGGCCGACGAGGGGATCTCGGACAGCCCGGTGCCGTCGCGCCGCAGCAGCGGCTCGCACAGGGCGACGATGAGCTGCCGCTGGCTCGTCGTGAACGGGATCATCCCGATCGTCGTCGCACCACCCTCGGGCTCCTCCGAGCGGATCTCCGCGTACGGGGCGGGCTCGAGCCGGGCGAGCAGCTCGTACGTCGTGGGCCCCGCCGTGAACACGATCGACGTCGACGGGAACACGAGCGGCAGCGACGTGCCGGGCGACAGCCAGGACTGGACGCCGCCCGCGGCGTCGCACACCGTGGCCGACAGGCGCGCCCCCACGTTGACGAGCCACCACAGCCCCGACTCGTGCGTCACGCGCAGGAAGCGCCGGTGCAGGTAGGGGTTGTCGTCGAGCGCGAGGTCGCCCTCGCGCCCGATCTCGAAGCCTGCGTCGGGGTCGGGCCGGAACCACTCCCCCGCGAACTCGATCGCCAGCTCGCTCATGGCACGCACGCGGCCTTCGGCGTGAACGACGGCGCGCCGTCGCGGTTGACGACCACCTCGATGCAGGTCCGGCCCGACGGGTCGGCGTCGAGGGTCTTCGTCGGCTCGAGGACCTCCACGTACCGGGTCTCCTCGAGCGGGTCGGGCACCTTCCAGCCGTAGGTGTCGCCGGGCCGCGGCTCCGGGTTCTCCCACGTGAACGTCACGGTGCCGTCGCCGTTGTCGACGCCCTCAAGGTTCGTCACGGCCGGCACGATGCCGCCGAGGTTGTCGGCGGGCGGCCCGCCCTGCTCGACGACGTCCGTCGCGGCCGGGCGCTCGGCCTCCTCGGCCGGGGCGCCGCCGTCGGGCCGCAGCGCGAGCACCACCGCCACGACCACGACGAGCGCGAGCGCGATCCCGCCGCCGACGAGCACGCCGGTCCGGCGGGCGGGCGCGGGGGCCTCGCCTGGGGCGGGGTCGGGGCTCGCCGCGCTGCTCGCCGACGGCGTCGCGGCCGACGCCATCGACCGGTGGACGGTGTCGCCGAGGTCGTCCTCGACGGCGGCGGCGCCGGTGACGACGGCCAGGGGCGCCCCGCCGCCGGACCCGCTGCCGGGGGACGACGCCGCCGTGCGCGCCGGGGTCCCCGGGCCCGACCCCGGCACCCCGGGCACCGGGCCGCGCGGGTCGACCGAGACGACCTCGCGCAGCCGCGTGCCGACGTCGTCCTCGTCCTCGAGGCCGTCGACCGTGTCCTCCTGCACGTGGCCCTGCTCGTCGAGGAGGTCGACGGGCGTCACCGCGAGCGCCAGCTCGGTCTGGACCTGCTGCAGCGCCCGGGCCAGCGCGAGCGCGGTCGGGTACCGGGCCTCGGGCGTCTTGGCCATGCCCGTCGCGAGCACGCGCTCGAGCGAGGCCGGGACGTCGCTGCGCCCGGTCGGCAGGAGCGGCGACGACTCGATCCGGGCCACGAGGTCGGCGCTCGAGTTGGACCCGCCCGGCACCTCGAACGGGGAGCGCGAGGCGAGCAGCGAGTAGAGCGTCGCGGCCAGGCCCCACACGTCGGTCGCGACGCTCGTGCGCGGCGGCTCGGCGAACGACTCGGGCGGCGACCACGGGATCGACATGCCCTCGGCGCGGCCCGCGTCGTCGAGCGTCGACGAGATGCCGAAGTCCGTCAGCGCCGGGTGGCCGTACTCGGTCACGAGGATGTTCGCGGGCTTGACGTCCCGGTGCAGGATGCCGAGCCGGTGGGCGGTCTCGACCGCGCCCGCGACCTGGACGCCGATGCGCAGCACGTCGGGCACGCTCATGCGCTCGGAGCGGTACCGGGCCCCGAGGTTGGGCCGCGAGCAGTACTCCATCGCGAGGTACGGGCGGCCGTCGGCCGCGACGTCGGCCTCGTACATCGTGACGATCGTCGGGTGGTTCGACAGCGTGGCCATGAGGTCGGCCTCGGCGTCGAACGCCGCGCGCTGGTGGTCGCCGGTCCACTCGTGGAGCAGCACCTTGACCGCGACGCGGCGGCGCGGGCGGCGCTGCTGGTAGAGGAAGACGTCGGAGAACCCGCCCGAGCCGATGAGGGAGACGTACTCGAACCCCTCGATCACGGGCGGCGGCGACGGCGGTCGCTTGCGGCTCATGCGGTCAGACGATCCCTTCGAAGGTCAGCGTGACGCCGTCGCCGAGGTCGACGACGTCGGACGACACGACGAGCACCGGCTCGCCCGGGTGCAGCCGCATCGGGGGCTGCCCCGCGCGCAGCAGCGTCGTGCCGTTGGTCGTGCTCATGTCGCTCACGAGCACGTGCCAGCCCTCGAGGCGCACCTCGACGTGCGACCGCGAGATGTCCTGCTCGGGGCTCGGGACCGTGACGAGGCGCGGCAGGTCGTCGCCCGTGGACCGGGGCGAGCGCGGCCGGCGCCCCACGATGACGGGCCGGTCGAGCGTGATGCGGGGTCCGCTCGACACCGCCATGACGCCCAGCGGCGGGCGCGGCACCTGACGCGCCTCGCCCGACAGCGGCTGACCGCAGTGCGCGCAGTCGTCACGCTGCGGCGGGTTCGGGTGCCCGCCCGGGCACGTGCGCGCGAGGATCGACGGACGGCCCGGCACCGCGGCCGGGGCGAACACCGGACCGGGCGGCACGGCCGGGGCCTCGCCCGACGGCGTCGCCGCGGCGCGCAGGTCGGCGATCGCGGAGGACAGCACGGTGCTGGCGTCGACGTCGTCGTCCGCGGGCGACGCCGCCGAGGCGGGCGCGACCGTGTCGGGGGCGATCGTCTCGGGAGCGATCGTCTCGGGCGCGACGGTCTCGGGCGCGACGGTCGAGGGAGCGATCGTCATGACCGGTGCGATCGTCTCCGCCGCGACGGCGGTCTCGGACGACGGCGCTCCGGCCGCGTCCCCCCGGTCCCGCTCGTCGACCTGCGCGCCGGCCTGCCCGTCGACCTGCGGGCCGTGCTGCTCGTCGGCCTCCTCCTCGTCCTCCTCCGGGCGCACGGCGGCCGCCTCGACCCCGCGGTGCACCGTGCTGCCCCACAGGTGGCCGTAGCCGCTCGTCTCCTCGACGGGCGCGGGCTCCGGCGCGTGCTCGGGCTCGTGCACCGGCTCGGGGGCCCGGTCGTGCTCCGGCTCGGGCGCCGGGTCGTGCTCCGCCGCGGGCGGGACCACGGACGTCAGGGGGACCGCGGCCGCAGGAGCCGCCGGGGCGTCGGCGAGCGGCACCTCGTCCACGACGGCGGCCGGCAGGTCGACCGCCGGGCGCTCGTCCGCGACCGGGCGTGCGACGTCGGACGGCGAGCCGGCCCGGCGCTCGGCCAGCACCGCGCCCACCGACGCCGCAAGCACGACGCCGGCGTCGAGCGGCAGCCCACGGTCGTCGACGAGCGTGTCGCCCGCCCCGGCGAGCGCGCCGTGCACGGCGAGCTCCGCGACGTCGTCGAACGTGCGCTCGGCCCACGTCGTGACCGCCTCGCCCGTGACCGTGACGCGCTCCCCGTCGGCCGTGCCGACGTGGACCGTCGTCGCGCCGCGGACCGCGACCTGCACGCGGGTCCCGCCCGCGCCGTCGTCGCCTGCACCGCCGCCGCCGGTGACGACGACCGCGAAGGGCGGCAGGGACGCGAGGCTCGCGCCGAACGAGCCGGTGAGCACCTCCAGCAGGGGCACGACCCCGGCCCCGCGACCGAGCACGCGCCACAGCTCGTCGACGAGCTCGGGCGAGACCTTCTCGGGCAGCATCACGACCGCCCCGCCGCGCACGACGGCGTAGGACGGTCCGGTCACGTAGCGCAGCGTCATGCCGGCGCCCCTCTCCACTGGTCGGCCCGCGGCACCGTGTCCTCGTCGTCGACCACGCGCCCGTCGCGCGGCGCGGTCCGCTCGAGGGCGTCGGAGGCCCCCGTGGCGTCGATCACGATGACCGTGATGTTATCCCGGCCCCCGGCGGCGACCGCCTCCTCGACGAGCCGGTCGGCGGCCGCCTGCGGGTCGGGCTCGGTGAGCAGCACCGCGGCGATCCGGCGGTCCGGGAGCTCGATGGTCAGCCCGTCGGAGCACACGAGGAGCCGGTCGCGCGCGGCCACGGGCAGGTACCAGAAGTCGGGCACCGGGTCCTCGGGCGCGCCGAGCGCGCGCGTGACGACGTTGCGCCGCGGGTGCCTGCGCGCCTCGTCCACGGTGATGGTGCCCGCGTCGACGAGCTCCTGGACCTCCGAGTGGTCGACGCTGACCTGCTCGAGGCGGCCGTGCGCGAGCCGGTAGGTGCGCGAGTCGCCGAGGTTGACGACGAGCCAGTACGGCTCGCCGTCCTGCTCGGTCAGCGCGATGCCCGACAGCGTCGTGCCCGCACCCCGGCCGGGTGCGGTCTCGATCGCGCGGACCGCGTCGTGCGCGAGGCGGACGCGGTCGCGCACGACGTCGGCGCCCACGACGGCGGTGCCCACGAGCGGGCGCAGCGCCTCGACCGCGGCAGCGCTCGCGACCTCGCCCGCGTCGTGCCCGCCCATCCCGTCGGCGACGAAGAAGACCGACCCGCCCGCGAGGAAGGCGTCCTCGTTGAGGACCCGCCGGGCGCCGGTGTGGGTCGCGGCGCCCCAGAGCAGGGCGACCCCGGCGGTCATGCGTCGACCGGTCCGACGACGGTGAAGCGCAGGTCGCCCGCCTGCACGGCCCAGCCCGCCGTGACGGTGAAGGGCGTGCCCGGCACCAGCTCGTGCACCTCGCCGCCCGGGGCGATCGCGGCCGTGCCGTTGGTGCTGCGCAGGTCGGTCAGCCGCAGGCCGTCGGCGGTCGGGACGAGCTCGAGGTGCGTCTTGGACACCGACCGCGTCGGGTCGTCGACGCGCAGCAGGGCCGCCGGGGCGCCGTCGGCGGGCTGCGGGTTGCGGCCGAGCAGGGTGCGCTCGGCGACGCGCACGCGCTCGCCCGAGGGCAGGTCGATGCTCGTCGCCGGCGGGCGCGGTGCCGCCTCGCCCGTCCCGCGGCGCGACGAGACGCTGAAGCGCGTCGCCTCGACGTCGTCGACGTCCTCCACGGGGACCGGCTCGGGCGACGCCGCGCTCGGGACCGGCGCGGGCGACGCCGCGCTCGCGGGCGACGTCGCGCTGGCAGGCGACGTCGCGCTGGCAGGCGACGTCGCGCTGGCAGGCGACGTCGCGCTGGCAGGCGACGTCGCGCTCGGGGCGGAGCTGAGGCCCGGAACTCCGGTGATGAGTCCGGTGGCCTCGCCGCGCGGGACGGCGGGGAAGCCCCACGGGTCCGCCGGTCCGGGCCGCGACGCCGCGACCGGCGCAGCCGCGGGCGCCGACGGCACGGGCGCGGCCGGGGCCGGCGGCGCACCGGCGGCGGGCGGCGCACCGGCGGCGGACGCGGGGGGTACGGCCGGCGCGAACGTGCGCGGCGGGACGGAGCGGACGTCGTGCACGACCGTCCCGGCGGCCTTGTCGTGCCAGCCCTGGCGCCGGCCGGTGCCGTCGAAGAGCGGGGACAGCAGCACGAGGACGGGTCCGAGGACCGGGACGACGCCGGAGGCCCAGAGCACGAGCCAGCGCAGCAGCGCGTGGCCGACGCCCGCCGGGTCGCCCGTGCGCGCGTCGTGCGTGCGGATCCCGAGCAGCCGGTTGCCCACGGTGCTGCCGGTGCGGCCCTCCCACACGGCGAGGCCGACCCACGCCGCGAGGCCGACGAGCCCGACGACGACGGCGACCGTCCGGCCCGCCGCCGCGACGTCGCGCAGGGCGGCGTCGGCGCCCATCTGCGTGGTCGCCTCGAGCACCGCGGCGTACCGCGCGGGCAGCCCGACGGCGGCCGCCGCGACCCCGGCCACGACGCCCGCGAGGAGCGAGACCGCGAGCGCGTCGAGCACGTACGCGCCGACGCGGCGGCCCACGCCCGCCAGCGGCGGCTCCCCAGGCTGCGCCAGCGCCCGCTCGCGGAGCATGTCGGCAGGCGCCTGGCGGGTGCGCTCGCGCGCCTCCGGCTCGGTGGTCACCTCGAGGCGCGCGCTCAGGGGCGTGCCCGCCGGGCGCACACCGGTCGCCACGGTCGGCGTCCCGCACACCGTGCAGAACGCGCCGCGCTGGTCCTGGGCGCCGCACGCGCCGCACGTCGTCGTCATCGACCCTCCCGATCGCGCGTCCGCGCACGACGGCGCGCGGCGCGCGCCGTCCTCTCCTGCACCCGCCGCCACGGGCCGGCCGCCCGGCGACCGGCGCCGGCGACCACGCCGGCCACGACCCGCCCGGCGGCGACGTGCAGCGGGGGCGCGTCCGCGCCGCGCAGCGAGCGCAACGACAGCCGTGCCGCGACCCGCCGCCGCCACGGCACGCCGCCGTGCAGCTCGCCGACCAGGCGGTCGACCTCGGCCCAGAACTGCTCCACCTCGGCCTCGGTCGGCTCGACCGCGCCGAAGACGGTCGCGTCGGCGCGGTGCGCCAGCGTCGTCGTCGTGGGCGCCGCGGCCGCCGGGAGCTGCTCGGCGAGCAGGCGCGCGCCCTCGCGCCGCGTGGCCCCGCGGGGGACGCCCGCGCCCAGGTCGGTCGCGGCGTCGACCACCTCGCGCCAGCCGCCGCTGACCCGGTCCGCGACGACGGGCGCGGTGCGGCGACGTCGCCGCCGGCGGGCCTTGAGCCCGAGCACGAGCAGGAACGGCAGCACGAGCAGCGCCAGCGGGACGGCGACGCTCACGACGACCGTCAGCACGCGCCGCCAGTCGACGCCCGCGGCGTCCTGCTCGTCCTTCTCCTCGTCCTCGACGTCGCCCGCCTCCGCCTGCGGCGGCTCCTCGGGCGCCTCGGGGTCCTCGAGCACGGGCGGCTTGGGGACCTGCCGGTTGCGCGGCAGCGGCTCGACCTTGTTGTCCTCGTCGGGCACGACGTCGAACGGGACCCAGCCGTAGCCCTCGAACGGCACCTCGACCCAGGCGTGCACGTCGGCGCCCGTGGCGACGTACGGCTCGCCGGCCTCCCACGCGCCCTCGTCGGGGTAGAACCCCATGACGACGCGTGCCGGGATCCCGGCCTGCTGCGCGAGGAGCGCCAGCGTGACCGCGAACTGCTCGTCGTCGCCGACCATCTCGTCCTGCGCGAGCAGCTCGTCGATCCGCGCGGCCGAGTGCCCGGGCCGCGACGGGGGCTGGTTGTCGAGGCCGCTCGAGTAGACGCCGGTCGCGACGAGCGTGTCGCGGATGTTGACCAGCCGCTCGAACGCGTCGGTCGCGTCGGCGGCGAACTGCTGGGCCTTGGCGGGCGCCGCATCGGGCACGTCGCGCGGGCTCGGGAGGTCGACGTCGAGGATCCGTGCGGACGCGAGCGCGTCCTCGGCGGGCGGGGGGCTCACCACCGCCGAGAGCTCGTAGGTGTCGCCGGGGCGAACGCCCGCGGTGACCACCGCGGTGCCCGACGTCGCGTTGTAGTAGGTGCTGGAGGCGAGCTCGGCCGCGCGCTCGCCCGTGAAGCGGATGCCGGCGAGCTGGCCGACGTCGGGCAGCCACACCCCCGAGTAGCCCGTGACGGCGACCTCGACCGTCGTGCGGGTGCCGGTCGCGACGGTGTCGATGACCTCGCCCGCGCGGTTGAAGACGCCCGCGGCGCCGCCGCTCGACACGTCGTACACCGTTCCCGCGTACGCGTCGAGCGTCGCGAGCCGCACGCGCGCGCCCTCGGGCAGGCCCGTGACGGTGAACAGCTCGGTCTCGGCGAGGTCCCGCGTGTACTGGCGGAACCCCACGAGCGGGCTCGTGTACCGGTGCAGGTCGAGCGGCGGCGTGACCATCTCGCGCAGCACGGTCCGCTCCCCGGCGACCAGGGGCGGCGCGAGCAGCACCGCGGCGACGCCGCCGACCGCGAGCATCGCGACGCCGCCGCGCAGCCGCTGCGCCCGCAGCCGCCGGGTCGCCGAGCGGCTCGCCTCGGACAGCAGCCGGTTGGCCGCCATGCGGGTCTCGGCCGTACGCCACGAGGCCCACAGCACACCGACGACCGCGACGACGAGGCCCTGGACGAGCGGCGCCGCGGCGAGGATCGTGCCGAGCAGCGCGACCGTGCCGAGCCCGGCCACGACCGGCAGCAGCGCCCAGGCCGCGTGCGTCGCGCGCCACGCGATCGTGCCCGCCAGGACGGCGACGAGCAGCAGGAGCAGGTACGGCACGACGGCGAGGTCGGGGAACGACGACAGCGGCGGGACCGTCGTCACGAACCGCTTCCAGCCCTGGACCGCGCCGACCGCGAGCTCGTGCAGCGTGCGCGGCGTCGGGACGACGCCGGCGACGACGGTGTGCCGCAGGGCGAGCGCGCCGCCCAGCAGGAAGTACGCCAGGACGGTCGCCGCGGCGACGGGGAGCACCGACCAGCGGCGCCACGCCCCGGCCCAGGCGACCGCGAGCCCGACCGCGGCCCCGCCGAGCGCCGGCACGAGGTACCCCCGGTCGCCCCACGCGGGGCCGAAGCCCAGCGCGACCGCGACGAGGAGCGCCGCGAGGACCGCGCCGTCGACGAGGCCGCCGAGGCCGGTCACGCGGGGACGGTCGTCGCCCCGGCCGCGCCCGCGCGTCGTGCCGGCGCGCAGCGAAGTGCGCGACGTGCCGCGCGTGCCGCCCGTCGTGCCCGTGTCCGCGCCGGGACGCGCGGAGGTGCGGTCGTCAGTCATGCATCCTCCGCAGGGCGTTCGGCAGGTCGCCCAGCTCGCCGAGCGTGAGCACCTGCATGTCGGCGACCCGCCCGCGGCTCACGCCCGAGCCCGCCGAGCAGCGCAGCGCGACGAGCCGCGCGTCGACGGGCAGCCGCACGGCGGCCGCGCGCAGGTCGGTCGGGGTCACGGTGCTGCCCACGACGACCGCGACGACGGAGGCGTCCGTCACGGTCGCTGCCGCGACGCGGGCGACGTCGGCGAGCGTCGTGCGCGCCGGGGCCAGCTCGAGGCGCGTGAGGTCGTCGAGCATGCGGGTGCGGTGGTCGCCGCGGACGCGCCCCTGCTGGACCAGCACGGTCAGGCCGCCGTCCTCGCGGATCGCCTGCAGGCCGAGCGAGCCGCACACCGACACGGCGAGCTCGAACTCGTCCGGGTGGGCGTAGTCCTCGACGCGCGTCGACAGGATGACGGCGAGCCGCGAGCGCCGCGTCTCCTCGAACTGCCGCACCATGAGCTGGCCCGTGCGGGCCGTGGACTTCCAGTGGATGTGCCGGCGGTCGTCGCCCGGCACGTAGTCGCGCAGCGCGTGGAAGGAGACGTCGGAGTCCGAGATGTCGGGCGTGACGCGGCCCTCGAGGTCGTGCAGGTAGCCGGTCGACGAGCCGGACAGCGGCAGCGTGCGCGGGTGGACGAACAGCTCCTCCGGCTCCGTCCACACGAGCTCGCGGCGCAGCAGCCCCAGCGGGTCGGAGCGCACCGACCGTACCGGGCCGAGCGGGATGACGGCGCGGCGCTGCGTGGGGACGGCGAAGAGCTCCTCGTGCTCGCCGCCCGGCCGCAGGCGCGGGACGGGGAAGCTCGCCATGCCCTTGCCGACCTGGAGCTCCATCACGGCCGGCAGCATCGGGCGCGGCGAGTCGTTGCGCACGAGCAGCCGGCCGACGGCCCGGTCGCCGACGACGACGCGGCGCGCCGCCAGGTCGAGCGTCACGGTGTAGCGCAGCCGCCCGAGCACGAAAGCGACGGCCGCGAGCAGGGCGACCGTCCCGACGACGGCGACCACCGCCGCCTCCTGCCAGCGCAGCGCGAGACCGGCCCACCACGCGGCGGCGACGAGGACGAGGACGCCCCAGCCGAACGCCGACACGACGCCGACGACGGGCGCGACCCGGCCCCGGGCGCGCGCCAGAGCGACCGTGACGGCCGCCGTCGCGGCGCCGAGGCGCCCTCGCAGGCTGGGGCTCCCGGGCGTGGGTGCCGGTGCGTCCGGTGCGGCGTCAGGCGCGGGCACCGGGGCCGCGGCCGCCGCGTCCACGGGTGCCGCGTCGACCCGGGCCGTCACCCGCTCGAAGGTGCTGGTCATGTGCTGGTGCTCCGCGTCAGGCCGTGCGTCGTTCCTGCGGGGCGGGTACGTCGACCAGCAGGCGGTCGATCGCGCCCTCCGCCGTCGCGCCCGCGAACTCGGCCTCGGCGTCGAGCACGATGCGGTGCGCCCACACGTGCGGCGCGAGCTCCTTGACGTCGTCGGGCAGCACGTAGTTGCGGCCATGCGCGGCGGCCCACACCTTGACGCACCGCACCAGCGCGAGCGCCCCGCGGACCGAGACGCCCACGTGGACGTCGGCCGCGGCGCGGGACTCCTCGGCGAGGCGCGAGACGTACTCGAGCACCGCCGGGTCCACGTGCGTCGTCGCGGCGAGCGCCGCCATCTCGACGACCGCGTTGCCCGTGATCACGGGCTGGAGCGCGGCGCTGCGGTCGCGCACGGCCGCGCCCGCGAGGATCTCGACGGTCGACGCGAGGTCGGGGTAGCCGATCGACGTCTTCATGAGGAAGCGGTCGAGCTGCGCCTCGGGCAGGCGGTAGGTCCCGGCCTGCTCGATGGGGTTCTGGGTCGCGATGACCATGAACGGGCTGCCCACGGCGTGCGGCACGCCGTCGACCGTGACCCGGCCCTCCTCCATGACCTCGAGCAGCGCGGACTGCGTCTTGGGCGAGGCGCGGTTGATCTCGTCGGCGAGCACGATGTTGGCGAACACCGGGCCGGGGTGGAAGTCGAACTTCCCCGTCTGCTGGTCGTAGATCGTCACGCCCGTGACGTCGGACGGCAGCAGGTCGGGCGTGAACTGGATCCGGTGGTGGGTGCCCTGCACGCTCGCGGCGATCGCACGCGCGAGCGACGTCTTGCCCGTACCGGGCGCGTCCTCGAGGAGCAGATGGCCCTCGGCCAGCATGCACGTGAGCGCGAGCCGGATCTGGTCGTCCTTGCCGAGCACGGCCTGCGCGACGTTGCCGACGATGCGGTCGAAAGTCTGGGCGAACCAGGCGGCCTGCTCCGGGGTCATGGTGCTCATGGGTTCCTGCTTCCTCGTCGACGCGGTCGCGCCGTCACCACGTCATCCGCTGCGTGGTGCCGATGCTGGTCTCGATCCATACCTGCTGGCCCGGTCGGCCGTAGTAGCACCACGCCTCGACCTCGCCGAAGTTGCCGTTGCCGTCGGTGCGGGCCTGCGTGCCGTTGCGCATCCGGTTCTGCCACGACGACGAGATCTGCCCCGTCGAGGACTGGCACACGTAGCTGAACGACGTGTTCGGCGCCGCGTCCCGGATGGTCAGCGTGAGCCAGCCGCACGAGCTGTGCGTGCAGTTCGGCTGCCCGACGGCGCTGCTGCCGCGGCCCACGGTGAAGCTGGGCTGCGGCTTGGCGTCGGTCCGCCCGGAGTCGCTCGCCCACGCGCCGCAGCCGGCGGCGTTGCAGGCGCGCGCCTGGAGCGTGTAGCTCTTCGAGTACCCGCCGCCGACGCCGACGTCGAAGGGCCACCCCTGGCCGGCGCTGCGCGAGCCCTCTCTGACCTCGTCCCCGGACAGCCTCCACTCGATCCGCTGGATCGGGCGGCCGCCGTCGTTCGCGGTGCCGCGCACCGTGAAGTGGCCGTCCGTGGCGGTCGCTTTGTGCCACGTCACGCCGGGCGTGCCCGGGACCGTGTACGGGGAGACGGAGTTGGAGCGCGCCGACCAGGCGGAGCACGTATGGTCGTTGCAGGCCTGGACCTCGAACACGTAGTTCCGCCCGTTGGTCAGGCCGGTGAACGTGTACGGCGACGCGCCGTTGCGCGGGCCGAGGACGTTGCCGGCGCCGTCGATCGCCCGGACGCGGTAGTACCCGCCCGGCCCCCGGAAGTCGGCCGTGGCTCCCCAGGACACCTGGGCCTTGCCGTCGGTGTCGGCGAGCAGGCGCGCGCTCGGCGTGGGCGGGACGGTCGGCGTGCCGTACGGCATGACCGCGTTCGAGCGCGGGCTCGCCTGCCCGGTGCCCGCCTTGTTCTCGGCGCGCACCGTGAAGCTGTAGTTCGACGAGTCGTCGAGGCCCTCGATCGCGTACGCCGTGTTCTTCGTCGTGTACGTCGTCCCCGTCCGCGTCCCGTCGCGGTACTCGTCGAGGTGGTAGGTCATGTTCGTGTCGCCGTTGCCGTCGGGCGCCTGCCACGTGACGCGCACGCGCCCGCCCACCGGGTCGTCGACGCGCTGGGCGGTCGGTGCGGCGGGCGCCGCGGGCGGCCCGGCCGGGATCTCGGTCGCGGACCACTCGCCCCACTCGGACGGCTCGGGTGCGAGGTTGACGGCCTGCAGGCGCACCTTGTACGCCGTGCCGTTCGTCAGGCCCTCCCACACGATGCGGTTGCCCGTGACGCCGACCTTCTGCGTCTGGCCGTTCGCGGGCGCCGGCGAGATCTCGAGATTGACCGACTGGATCGGCGACCGGTCGGAGTAGGTCGCGTTCTCCCAGGTGACGACGAGCGAGCGGTCGCCGAACGTCAGCGTGGGCGCGGCGGGCGGGTCCGGCCGCTGGTCTGGCCGCGCCTCGGCGGAGGCGGGCGACGGGTCGGAGGTCCCGACGGCGTTCGTCGCCTCGACCGTGAACGTGTACGTGACGTTGTTGGTCAGGCCCTCGAGCGTGCACGTCGTCGTCGCGCACTCGAACGTGTCGCCCTTGTCGGAGCGCACCGTGTACGAGGTGATCTCGGAGCCGTTGTTGACGGGCGGCGTCCACGACAGCACGACGGTCTGCGAGCGGACCTCCTCGACGTGCGGACGCGCGGGTGCCTCCGGCCGGCCGAGCACGTTGATCGTGATGCGTCCCTCGACCTGGCGGTCCGGGTCCTTGGTCGCGTCCTCCACGCGGTAGCGGACGACCATGGTGCCCACGAAGTCCTGCGCGGGCGTGACGACGACCTGGTCGCCGTCGACCACGGTGCCGCCGGCGCCCGTCTCGATGATCGGCTGGCCCACGACGCGCAGGGGCTCACGGTCCGCGAACGGGTTCGAGTCGTTGGCGAGCACGGGCACGGACACCGGGCGGCCCTGGTGCGCGTCGTCGACGACGTCCTCGACGGCGCGGGCGAGCGGCCGCGTGGACGCGACCACCTCGACCGTGAGGGTGCCGTCGACCGGCGGGTGCTGGTCGTCCGTGACCGTGTACGGCACCCTCAGCACGGTGCCCTTGGGCACGTCGGGCGCCGCCTCGAGCGTGACGCGCGAGCCCGCGAGGGTGGCCCCGAGCCCGGACGGCAGGCTGCCGAGCGCGAAGCGCAGCTCGTCCTCGTCGGGGTCGGTCGCGAACCGGCCGAGGTCGACCGCGCTCTCCTCGCCCGCGGCGACCTGCCCGGTGGGCGAGCCCGGCTCGGGCGGCAGGTTCTCCGGCGGGAGCACCGTGATCGGGAGCGTCAGGACCGCGGTCGCGGCGTCCGGGTCGTCCGGCCCCGTGCCGTCGGTCACCTCGAACGTCACGGCGGCCGGGCCCTGGTAGCCCTCGTCCGACGTGTAGGTCATCGTCGTCGGGCCGCTCACGGCGACCTCGCCCTCGACCGCCGTCACCTGGTCCGAGGCGGTGAGCCGCGGCGTGCGGCCCTCGACGACCAGCACGTGGTCGGTGATGTCGATCTCCAGCGGCTCGCCCGAGAGCACCTCGAGCGGCGCCTGGCCCGGGCGCAGGATCGGCTCGGCGTCCGTCAGGCCGGGCACGACGAGGAACGCCTTGGCCTGCAGCCCGTCGACGTCGGTCACCATGTACGTGACGACCTGGCGCGACGCCGTGAGCTCGACCTCGACCTCGCCGTCCTCGGTCACCGTGGCGGTCGGCGCGTCGGTCGTGACCTCGAGCTCGCTCGCGGCCCCGTCCGGGTCCTCGTCGTTGTCGAGCACGGGGACCGTCACGCTCGTGCGCCCGAGGATCTCGGCGACCGGCACGGAGTCGTCGCGCGCGATCGGCGGCAGCAGCGGCGCGTCGGCGGCGACCGTGACGCTCACCGCGGCCGAGGCGCGCGCCGCGTACGTGTCCTCGATCGAGTAGTAGAACGTGTAGGTGCCCTCGTCGGCGGGCGTCTGCACGACGATGCGGTCGTCGACGACCTCGGGCGACACCTCGTCGCCGCCCTGGGTCGCGCCCGGGACGAGACCGATCTGGTCGCCGTCCGGGTCGGAGTCGTTGAGCAGGGCCGGCACCGCGACGCGACGCTCGGGCCGGACGGTCACGTGGTCGTCCACCGCGACCGGCGGCTGGTTCGTCTCCGGCGGGCGCGCGATGCCGACGCGCACCGTGCCGGTCGCGACAGCCCCGCGGGCGTCCTGGACCGTGTACCGGAAGCTGTCGCCGCCCTCGGCCCGCTCGGAGGCGGCGTAGTCGACGTACCCGTCGACCACCTCGGCCCGGCCCTGGGTCGGGCCGCTCGCCAGGCCCGTGAGCTGGACCGAGTCGCCGTCGGGGTCGATGCCGTCGAGCGGCACGTGCACGCGCACCGTCCCGCCGGCGAGGACGCGCGCCTCGACGTCGCGCGGCACGGGCGGGGCGTTGTCCTCGCCGTCGCGCACGTGGATCGTGACCTGGGCCGAGTCCTCCTGGCCGTTGCGGTCGCGCACCTTGTAGATGGCGTACCCCGTGCCCGCCTGGGACCCGGCCCGGAACCGCAGGCGGTCCTCCGACACGAACGCCTCGCCGAGCGCGGGGTCGACCTGCTGCTCGAGGTCGCCGACGAGCTCGAGCTCGAGCCCGTCGGGGTGGGTGTCGTTGGCGAGCACCGGGACGTTCACGTAGTCGCCCACGCGCACCGTGACCTCGTCGGCCACCGCGTTGGGCGGCTGGAGACGCTCGGGTGCCGGGACGGGCAGCACGCGCACCTCGCCCGTGGCGGTGTGCGCGCCGTTCGACACCGTGTACTCGAGCACCACGGGGTCGGCGATCCGGCGCGTCTCGGTGACCCGCAGCATCTGGTGCGCGAGCACGGCGACCGACACGCCGGCGTCCTCGGGCACGCGGACCGACTGCACGACGAGCACGCCGCCCGCCGGGTCGGTGTCGTTCGCGAGCACGTCGACCAGCGCAGAGCCGCCCGCGGGCAGCATCACCGTGTCCGACACGACGACCGGCGGCCCGTCCGCCGCGTCGGGGTCGAGCACGTCGACGCGCACGACGCCCGTCGTCGTCGCCGGGCCGTCCGACACCTGGTAGAGCAGGTCGTACGAGCGCGGCTCGTGGGACAGGAACGTGAAGGTGCCCGCGTCGTAGTTGGGCGTGACCTCGGCCGGGGCGTCCTGGCTCACCGACACGAGACGCAGCTCGTCGCCGTTCGGGTCGGAGTCGTTGGCCAGGGGCTCGACCGTGACCGGCTCGCCCGCCGTGACGACCACGTGGTCGCCCACCGCGACCGGGGGCTCGTTGCCGTCGCCCAGCACGTCGACCCACAGGGTGCCCTCGACGACCTCGCCGCGGCCGTCACCGACCGTGAGCGTGACCTTCTTGCGGCCCGTCGCCGACCCGCCGTCGCGGAACTCGACCGTGCCGTCCGGGTACGCCCGGACCTCGTCGCCCTGCACGGTCGCCGACGCCGTGGCGAGGTACACGTCGTCCCCGTCCGGGTCGCGGAAGAACGGCAGGACCTTGATCTGCCCGGCGCCGCCGCGCTGCACCCGCAGCACCGGCTCGCCCGTCTGCTCGGGCGCCGCGTTCTCGTCCCACGGGACCACCCGGACGTCGACGTTCGCCTCGTCGGTGCCGCCGCGGCCGTCGGACACCTCGTAGCGGAACCGCACCGACCCGCTCGCGTCGCCCGGCACGACGGCCTGCAGCGCCTTGCCGCCGAGCACGCGCTCGACCGTCAGCGGCGCGGGCTGGTCGCCGACGAGCCGCGCCGTGATGACGTCGCCGTCGGGGTCGAGGTCGTTCGACAGCACGTCGAGCACGGTCGAGCGGCCCGGCCGCACGCCGTACGAGTCGTCCTCGGCGACGGGCGGGTCCTGGCGCTCGCGGTCGACCACCGTCTGGTCGACGAGCTCGGGCTTGGCGTCCTCCGCGTTGGCGTCCTCGCCGTCCGCGCGCTCGGGGAGCTGGACGTCCCAGTCGTCGACCTTCTCGTACTCGTCGAGGGCCATCCACAGCGTGCCGGAGGTGAGGTCGTTGAGCACGACGGCGTTGCGGTTGACCCGGTACTCGAGCCTCGTCGACTGGTCGATGCCCTCGAGGACCCGGTCCACGTCGCGGTCCGTGCCCTCGCAGTCGCGGACCACCTGGCCCGTCTGCGACCACGCGCCGTAGAGGCAGCCGCCGAGCTGGACGGGCGCCGCCGGCACGCCCGAGGCTCGCCGCGTGACCGCGGCACCGCCGTCGAGCGGCTGCACGACCAGGCCCGACGACGTCGCGTAGGCGACGCCGTCCGTCGCGGGCCCCGGGTGCTGCAGCCGCGCCCCCTGCGCGTCCGCGACCTCGACGACGTCGCCGCCGGGGAGCCGCAGGCGCGCGTCGCTGCGGTCCAGGACGACCGGCTCGTCGCCGACGGTCGTCAGGACGACGTCGTCACCGCGGTCGAGCAGACCCAGCTCGCGCGAGCTCGGCTCGCCGTCGACCGGGACGGTCCACAGCGTGTCGGTCGACGGCACGACCGCGTACGCGGTGCCGTCCCGCGAGACCACGACCTCGCCGGCGCCCTCGAGCTCGACGGTCGGATCCACCTTGCCGGTGTCGAGGCCGGGGAGCCGGTCGACGGGCACGACCCACAGCGAGGCGCTCTCGTCGTCGAGCACGGCGACCGTGCCGCCGCCCATCGCGACGTGGGCACCCGGGGGGACGACCGTGCTGGAGGCGAACTTGAGCCGCGCGACGTCGACGACGCTGGCCGCGCTGTTGCCGTCGTCCGCGACGACGACGTCGCCGGCCTCCTGGGCGACGTCGAAGGCCGCGCTGCCCGCGAGGAGCGTGCCGTCGATGGCCTGGGCCTGCGTGTTGAACCGCCCGACGAGGCCGGCCGACTCCTTCGTGACCCAGACGCCGGAGTCGTCGAGGTCGACGTCGGCCGTCGCCTCGCCGTCGTAGAGCACCGCCGCCGTGGCGATGCCCGCGGACAGCACGACGACGGCCGCCGTCGAGGCGATGGTCCTGCGGTCCCCCTGCTGGAAACGCGTGAACGCGCCCAATGCTCCCCCCGGTGTCATGGGCTGGTCGGCGACGGAGGGTGGCCTGCGCCACGACCGGTCCGTCGCCCGCGCAAGGATAGCGGGGGGCCACCTGCCGAGAGCAACCGTCGGTCTCGCGGTCCGGGACCGCGGAACCTCAGAGGTCGCTCAAGCCGGGCGCCGGGGAGGGCCCTCCGGACGAGGCGGCCACGAGGCCCCGCGCCTGGCGCCGGTAGTGCAGGGGCGAGACGCCCAGCTCGCGCTTGAACGCCGTGCTGAACGCGCTCTCGGAGCCGTAGCCGACCCGCTCGACGGAGCGCCTCACCGCCGCGCTCGCCGGGACCGACACCTCCCGCCTCCTGGCGCTGGAGGTGGACCTGACGGACGAGGACCAGGTCGCCCGGGCCGTCGCCGCGACCCGCGTGCGCTTCGGCGCCCTCGACGTGGTCGTCAACAACGTCGGCTACGGCTACCTCGCCGCCGTCGAGGAGGTGCCCGACGCCGACGCCCGCGCGATGTTCGACGTGCAGGTCTTCGGCGTGTGGAACGTCCTGCGGGCCGTGCTGCCCGGGTTCCGCGAGCAGCGCGGCGGTCACGTGATCAACGTGTCGTCCATCGTGGGGCTCGTGCCCTTCCCCGGCTGGGGCCTGTACGCCGCGGGGAAGTTCGCGCTCGAGGGGCTCACCGAGTCCCTGGCCGCGGAGGTCGCTGACCACGGCATCAGGGTGAACCTGGTCGAGCCCGGCTACCTGCGGACCGACTTCCTGCGCCCCGTGTCGCTCGGCCTGCCGAGCTCGACGAGCGACGCCTACCCGGCCGTGCGCGAGATGGTCGAGCAGCACCTGCGGATGCCCGGCACGCAGCTCGGCGACCCGGCCAAGGCCGCGGCCGCCATCATCACGGTCGCGACCGGGGGCGACGCACCGCTGCACCAGCTGCTCGGCTCCGACTCCGTCAGCCTCGCGGCCGGTCGGCTCAAGACCCTGCCGGACGAGTTCGAGTCGGCCCGGGAGCTCGCGCTGACGACCGACGTGTCCGCCGGCTGAGCCGCCGACGGCGCGAGGCCCTAGGAGGCGCGGTCGGCGAGCGCGGTCGCGAAGTCCGCGAGCGCCACCTTGACCGACCCGTCGGGCAGGGGGGCGAGCTCGGCCGCCGCCTCGCGCGCCCACCGGACGGCCAGGTCGCGCGTCCGGGTGAGCACCTCGTGGCCGCGCAGCTCGGCGACCACGCCGGCGAGCACCGCGTCGTCCGAGAGGTCGCCGTCGAGCCGGGCCAGCAGGTCCGCGTCGGCCGGTGTGCCCTCGCCGCGCTCGACGCGCCGGCGCAGCAGCAGCACGGGCATGGTCGGCACGTGCTCGCGCAGGTCCGTGCCCGGCGTCTTGCCCGACTCCTCGCCGGTCGAGGCGATGTCGAGCACGTCGTCGGCCAGCTGAAACGCGACGCCGACCCGCTCGCCGTACGCGGCGACCGCCTCGACGATCTCGGGCGGGCAGCCCGCGAACATGGCGCCGAACCGGGCCGACGTCGCGAGCAGCGACGCGGTCTTGTCGGAGAGGACCTGCAGGTAGTGCTCGACCGGGTCCTCCCCCTCGCGCGGCCCGACCGACTCGTGCAGCTGGCCCAGGCACATGCGCTCGAAGGTGCTCGCCTGGATCATCACGGCCTCCGGCCCCAGGCCGGCGACGACCCGCGACGCGCGCGAGAAGAGCAGGTCGCCCACGAGGATCGCGACGTTGTTGCCCCACAGCGTGTGGACCGCGGGCGCGCCGCGGCGCACGGGCGCGGAGTCCATGACGTCGTCGTGGTACAGCGAGGCGACCTGCGTGAGCTCGACGACGACCGCGGCGTCGACCAGCTCGGGGCGCGTGCCGTCGCCGAGCTCGCCCGCGAGGAGCGTGAGCAGCGGGCGGAACCGCTTGCCGCCCGCGGCCACGAGGTGCCGGGACGCGTCGTGCGCGAGCGCGTCCGCCGACGCCACGGCCTCCTCGAGCGCGGCGTCGACCGCCGCGAGGCGCCCGGCGAGCCGGTCGGCGAGCTCGGGGTCCTTGAGCGGGATCGCCGTCGGCGCGGGTGCGGAGGACGAGGGTGCCGGGTCGGCAGGAACGCGGGTCACGGTCTGAACTTAGCCGCCTCGGCCGCCAGATCGAGAACCGAGGACGGCAGGACGCCGAGCAGCAGCACGCCGACGGCGCACACGGCGATCGCCAGCGCCGCCGGGCCGCGCGACCCCACCACGACGACCGTCGCGTGCGCGACCGCCGTCCGAGCCGCCGTGACGACGCCCGTCGTGCCGCGCCCGTCGACGTCGGGCGCGGCGTCCGGGACACCGGCGTCCGGGGCACCGGCGTCCGGGGCACCGACGCCCGCCGCGGCGTCGGGCACGTCCTCGTCCGCCGGCGGCGTGAGGACCATGAGCACGATCACGCGGACGTAGAAGAACACGGCGACGGCGCTCGCCAGCACGCCGAGGACCGCCAGCGGCCACGCGCCGGCGTCGACCGCGGCCTGGAACACGCCGAACTTGGCGAGGAACCCGGCCGTGAGCGGGATGCCCGCCATCGACAGCAGGAAGAGCGCGAACGCGGCGGTGAGCCAGGGCGCCTTGCGGCTCAGCCCGGCCCACTGGGCGAGGCGCGTCGCCTCGCCCAGGACGACGCCCGAGGCGTCGCGCTCGCGCACGAGCGTGACCACCGCGAACGCGCCGACCGTCGCGAGGCCGTAGGCGAGCAGGTAGAAGACGACGGCGCGCGCGCCGAGCTCGGAGAACCCGACGAGGCCGACCACGAGGAAGCCCGCGTGCGCGATCGACGAGTACGCGAGCAGCCGCTTGACGTCGGTCTGCACCGCACCGGCCACCGTGCCGACCAGCATCGTGAGGATCGCGACGGCCCACAGCGCCACGACGACGTCGCGCCGCAGCTCGTCGTCGAGACCGGCGGCGAGCGTGAACACGACGCGCACGAGCGCGCCGACCGCCGCCGCCTTGGTGCACGCGGCCATGAAGCCCGTGACGGGCGTGGGGGCGCCCTGGTAGACGTCGGGCGTCCACGCGTGGAACGGCGCGGCGCCGACCTTGAAGAGCAGACCCGCGAGGACGAGCAGCACGCCCGTGAGGATGAGACCGGGCATCTGGCCGAGCGGCGAGACCTGCGGGTGCTGCAGCACGAACACGGCGGCCTCGAGGCTGACCGTGCCCGCGAACCCGTAGACGAGGGCGATGCCGAACAGCATGAGCGCCGACGCGAACGAGCCGAGCAGGAAGTACTTGAACGCCGCCTCCTGGCTCAGCAGGCGCCGGCGACGCGCGGTCGCGCACAGCACGTAGAGCGGCAGCGAGAGCACCTCGAGCGCGATGAACAGCACGATCAGGTTGTCGGTCGCGGGGAAGAGCAGCATGCCGCCGGTCGCGAACAGCACGAGCGGGTAGATCTCGGTCTGCTCCAGGCCCGCCTGGCGGGCGGCGTCCTCGTAGGCCGTGCCCGGGACCGCGGCCGCGGTGGGCGCGAACGCGTCCTCCCCCGAGCGGGTGCGGTCGGCGATGACGAGCACGCCGAGGATCGCGAGGATCGCGACGACCGCCTGGACGCCGAGCGTGAAGGGCGTGAGCAGGTAGGTCCCGTCGACGATGAACGCGAAGCCGTCATCCTGGACACGGCCCCACAGCAGCGCGATCGACACGAGCGAGCCGACGAGCGCCGCGAGCGTGAGCACGATCTGCGTCGTCCGGCGTGCCCGCGCGGGCACGAACGCCTCGAGGAGGACGCCGAGCACGCCGGCGCCGAGCACGACGAGGACCGGGGCGACGACGGCCCAGTCGATCTCCGGTGCGGTGAAGTCGGTCACTGCTCGCTCCCCTCGCTCGCGTCGGACGTGGCGGCGGCCACCGGGTCGGTCTCCCCGACGAGCTCGACCGACACCTGGCCGGGCTCGCGGACGTAGTCGAGCGCGGGCCCGGGCACGAGGCCGAGCACGACGAGCGCCCCGATCAGCACGCCCGCGACCGTCTTCTCCCGGCCGTCCAGGTCGCGCACGTCCGCGAGCTCGCCGGGCGGCGCGCCGGTGAACATCCGCTGGTAGGTCAGCAGCACGTACACCGCGGCCAGCACGACGGCGGGCACGGCCACGAGCACCGCGGCGGGCCAGCGACCGAACGCGCCGAGGAAGACCATGACCTCGGAGACGAAGGTCGCCAGGCCGGGCAGCGCGAGCGCCGACAGGCCCGCGACGAGGAACGTGCCGCCGAGCACCGGGGCGACGATCCGCAGGCCGCCGTAGTCCGCGATGCGCTGGCTGCGCAGCGGGTGGCGGGCGATGACGAAGCCCGCGACGAGGAACAGCGCGCCGGTCGACAGGCCGTGGTTGAGCATCATGAAGCTCGACCCCGAGATGCCGAGCGACGTGAACGTGAAGATGCCCAGGATGATGAAGCCGAAGTGGGACACCGACGTGTAGCCCACGAGCCGCAGCAGGTCGCTCTGGCCGATCGCGAGGATCGCGCCGTAGAGGATCGAGATCACCGCGAGCACGACGACGAACGGCGCGGCCCACCGGCTCGCCTCCGGGAACAGCGGCAGGCAGAGGGTCAGCATGCCGAACGTGCCGACCTTGTCGAGCACGCAGATGAGCAGCGTCGACGTGCCGGGCGTCGCGTTCCCCGCGACGTCGGGCAGCCACGTGTGCACGGGCACCATCGGGGCCTTGATCGCGAACGCGAGGAAGAACGCCGCGAACATGAGGCGCTCGGCCGTCGGGTCGAGCGCGAGCCCGGTGAGGTTGTCCGTGAGGAAGGTCTGCGGGCCGCGGTCCTCGGCGGGCACCTGCAGGTACAGCGCGACGACGGCCGCGAGCATGACGAGCCCGCCCGCGAGCGAGAACAGCAGGAACTTCACGGCCGCGTACCGGCGCTGCGTGCCCTGGCCGAACCCGCCGATGAGGAAGTAGGCGGGGATGAGCATGGCCTCGAACAGCACGTAGAAGAGGAACACGTCGCGCGCGGCGAAGACCGCGACCATGAACGCCTCGAGCACGAGCACCGTCGCGAGGTACTTGCGCAGGCGGGCCCGGTCGCCGCCCTGCTCGTGCCACGCCGCCAGGATCACGAGCGGGACCAGCACGACCGACAGCGCGACGAGGAGCAGCGCGACGCCGTCGACGCCGACGGCGTAGCTCGCGCCGAGCGCCGGGATCCACGCGTACGTCTCGGTCAGCTGGTGGGTGCCGGCCGCGCCGGTGTCGAACGCGAGGAACGCGCCCACGAGCAGCGCGACCTCGACCAGCGCGCCGACGAGGGCGACGGTGCGCGCCGCGCCGCCGAAGCGTCCGGCGCCCACCGCGCCGGCCGCGGGCCGGCCGCGACCGACCCCGGTGAGGGCGGTCGCCGCCGCGGCGACCAGCGGCCACACGATGAGGACCGTGAGCCAGGGGAACCCTGAGGACATCGTCATCCCTTCCACGTCAGCCGCCTCAGCCCGCCAGGCCCGACAGGAGCCAGACCACGAGGGCGATCACACCGAGACCGGCGAGCGTCTGCGCCGCGTACTGCCGCACGTACCCGGACTGGAGCCGCCGCAGGCCCTCGCCGAAGCGGCCGATTCCGCCCGCGAGGCCCAGCCAGCCGGCGTCGACCGCGGTGCGGTCCGCGTACACGAGCGACCGGGTCAGGTACTGGCCGGGGCGCATGACGAGCGCCTCGTTGACCGTGTCCTGGTACAGGTCGACGCGGGCCGCGCGCACGAGCGCCGGCGCGGGCGGCGGCGTCGTCGGCACGGGCCGCATCGCGTACTGGCGGAAGGCGAGCACGGCCCCGAGCACCACGAGCAGCAGCGTGAGCGTCATGATGAGCCAGATCGGCAGCACGGGGTCGTGGTGCTCGGCGTGACCGGTGACCGGCTCGAGCCACGTGAAGAACCGGTCGCCCATCACCAGGAGGCCGCCCAGGCCGACAGAGCCGAGCGCGAGCACGATCATCGGGACGGTCATGAGCGCGGGCGCCTCGTGCGGGTGCTGCGCCTCGGGGCCGTCGGTCGACCACCGGCGGCGCCCCATGAACGTCATGAAGAACAGGCGGGACATGTAGTACGCGGTGATGCCCGCGCCGAGCAGCGCCGCCAGGCCGAACACCCAGGGCCGCCAGCCCTCGCCCACGAACGCCGCCTCGATGATCTTGTCCTTGGACCAGAAGCCCGAGAACGGCGGGACGCCGAGGATCGCGAGCCAGCCGAGGCCCATCGTGATCGCCGTGACCGGCAGCGCGCGCAGGAGCCCGCCGAAGCGCCGCATGTCGACCTGGTCGCCCATCGCGTGCATGACCGAGCCGGCGCCGAGGAAGAGGCCCGCCTTGAAGAAGCCGTGCGTGAGCAGGTGGAAGATGGCGAACGCGTAGCCGACCGGGCCCAGGCCGGCGGCGAGCATCATGTAGCCGATCTGCGACATGGTCGAGGCCGCGAGCGCCTTCTTGATGTCGTCCTTGGCGGTACCGACGACCGCACCGAACAGGAGCGTCGCCGCGCCGACGATCGCCACGACGAGCTGCGCGTCGGGCGCGGCCTCGAGGATCGGGCCCGACCGGACGAGCAGGTAGACGCCCGCGGTGACCATCGTGGCCGCGTGGATGAGCGCCGAGACCGGCGTCGGACCCGCCATGGCGTCCCCGAGCCACGCCTGCAGCGGGAGCTGCGCCGACTTGCCGCACGCGGCGAGCAGGAGCATGAGGCCGATCGCCGTCATGACGCCCTGGTCCGCGCCGGCGGCCGCCGCGCCCTCGCCGTGCGCGCCGAGCACGGTGCCGAAGTCGAGCGCGCCGAACGTCGCGAGCATGAGCATCATCGCCACGAGCAGGCCCATGTCGCCCACGCGGTTCATGACGAAGGCCTTCTTGCCCGCGACGGCGTTGGCCCGGTCGTGGTCCCAGAAGCCGATGAGCAGGAACGAGGCCAGGCCCACGCCCTCCCAGCCGACGAACAGCAGCAGGTAGGAGTCGGCGAGGACGAGCAGCAGCATCGCCGCGACGAACAGGTTGAGGTACGCGAAGAACCGCCGCCGGTCGACGTCGTGCGACATGTACGCGACCGAGTACACGTGGATGAGCGTGCCGACGAACGTCACGAGCATGACGAACGTCATCGACAGCGGGTCGACCTGGAAGCCCAGGTCGACGTGCAGGGGTCCGGCGTCGACCCACGTGCCGACCGTGTGCCGCGCGACGCGCTCCTCGGCGGCGGTGCCGAGCATGTCGAGCAGCATGATCACGCCGAGCACGAACGTCGCGGTGCTGGCGAGCACGCCGAGCCAGTGACCCCAGCGGTCGGTGCGCCGACCGGTCAGCAGCAGGAGCGCGGCGCCGATCATGGGCGCCGCGACCAGCCAGGGCGCGAGGGCGAGTGTCTGCATCAGCGCGGGCCTTTCAGCTCTGCAGCAGGTTGACGTCGTCGACGGACGCGGACCGGCGGGCGCGGAAGATCGTGATGATGATCGCGAGGCCGACGACGACCTCGGCGGCGGCCACGGCCATGACGAAGAACGCGAGGACCTGCCCCGTGACGTCGCCGTGCATGCGGGCGAACGTGACGAGCGCGAGGTTCGTCGCGTTGAGCATGAGCTCGATGCCCATGAACACGACGATCGCGTTGCGGCGCAGCAGCACCGTCGCGGCCCCGATCGAGAACAGGATCGCGGCGAGCCCCAGGTAGTTGGTCAGCTCCATCAGCGGTGCTCCTTCCCACCGGGGGTCTCGGGCTCGAACGGCTCGGGCTCGCCGGCCGTGCCGGAGGTGCCCGCGGGGCCGCGGGCGCCCGACGTGCCCGCGGCCGCGGACAGCTCGGCACGCTCGGCCTCCCGGGCGGCGCGGCGCTCGACGAGCGTCTCCTCGGCGGCGAGCACCGACGTCGCCGACCGCTCCTGGCCACGGATGCGCAGGACGCGCGGCACCGAGTGCGGCAGCGGCCGGCCGTCGGGGCCGAGCGCGGGCGTGTCCATCGCGTTGTTCTGCGCGTAGACGCCCGGCGCGGGCAGCGGCGTGAGCGGCTTGCCCTCGGCGAGCGCGGCGACGCGCGCCCGGGCGACGGTCCGCTGTGTCACGCGCGGCCCCAGCCGGCGCCGGTGCGTCAGGACGAGCCCGGCGAGCGCCGCGGTGACGAGCAGCACGCCCACGACCTGCATCGCGACGACGTAGTGCTCGAAGAGCACGCGCGCGAGGGCGACCGGGTTGGTCGCGGCGTTGGCGGCCTCGAGCCCGACGGCGGGGCGGAAGGTCGCGCGGCCGATGACGGTGAGCAGCACGGCCGCGAGGCCGGCGCCGAGGAGCAGGCCGATCCACCGCTGGCCGCGGATGGTCTCGGTGAGCGAGTCCGCGGCGTCGACGCCCACGAGCATGAGCACGAACAGGAACAGCATCATGACGGCGCCGGTGTAGACGACGACCTGCACGACGCCGAGGAACGGGGCCTCCTGCGCGACGTAGAGGATCGCGAGCCCGACCATGACGAACATGACGCAGATCGCGGCGTGCACCGCCTTGCGGACGACGAGCAGGCCCGAGGCCGCGAGGACCATGAGCGGCGCGAGCACCCAGAACAGGAGCGCCTCGCCCCCGGACGCGGTCATGCCCGGCCACCCGGCGTGAGCGCGACGCCCGTGGCGCCCTGGGTCTCCGTGCGCGCGTCGACGTTGGACCGCGTCGCCGCGGCGCGCGTCGCCTCGGCGCGGTCCTGCGACGGGCGCAGCTCGTGCTTGCGCGGGGTGGGCGGCGGCGCCTTGCCGTCGGCGACGTCGGCCGCGGCGTCGAGCGTCGGGTCGTCGGGCCGGTGGGTGCGGACCCACTCGACCTGCTCGCGCGTGGGCCCCGTGACCTCGCCGCGGTAGTACTCGGTGTCGGTCGTGCCCTCGACCATGGGGTGCGGGGCGGCGAGCATGCCCTCGGCGAGCGGCGCCAGCAGGTCCTGCTTCTCGTAGATCATCCCGGCGCGGGTGGGGCCGGCGAGCTCGTAGTCGTTCGTCATCGTGAGCGCGCGCGTGGGGCACGCCTCGATGCACAGCCCGCAGAAGATGCAGCGCAGGTAGTTGATCTGGTAGACGCGGCCGTACCGCTCCCCCGGGCTCATGTGCGCGCCGTCGGGCAGGTCGGCGTTGTCGCCGCCCTCGACGTAGATGGCGTCGGCGGGGCAGGCCCACGCGCACAGCTCGCACCCGATGCACTTCTCGAGCCCGTCGGGGTACCGGTTGAGCTGGTGGCGGCCGTGGTACCGCTTCGGCGGCGCCGTCTTCTTGCGCGGGTACTGCTCGGTGACGGTCGGCTTGAACATCGCCGAGAACGTCACGCCGAAGCCGGCGACCGGCGCGAGCAGCTCGCCGATCGGCCCCTTCTTCGGGCGCAGCGGCTCGTAGGGCTTGTCGGTCATCGCGTCTCCTCGGAGTGGTCGACGGACTGGGCGACGGCGCTGGTGCCGGTGCGACGGCTCGAGCGCGGCAGGTGCTGGCCCGGCAGCGGGGGCACGGGGTAGCCGCCCGCGAACGGGTCGAACTCGCCGGCGGCGGCCCGCCGTGGCGCGGGCTCCTTCTTCTCCGGCCAGACCCAGATCACGGCGAAGACGACGACCGCGGCGACGCCGATGCCCACGAACAGCTGGGTGCGCGTCACGCCGGCCAGGCTTAGCCACTGGAACGTCGCGAGCACGACGACCCAGGCCAGCGCGACCGGGATGAGCACCTTCCAGCCGAAGGTCATGAACTGGTCGTAGCGCAGGCGCAGCAGCGTGCCGCGCACCCACACGAACACGAACATGAGCAGCCAGAGCTTGGCGAGGAACCAGAGGATCGGCCACCAGCCCTCGTTGAGCATCCCGTCGCCGATCGCCGACAGCGGCCACGGGGCCCGCCACCCGCCGAGGAAGAGCGTCGTCGCGACGGCCGCGACGTTGAGCATGTTGATGTACTCCGCGAGGAAGAACCACGCGAACTTCATCGACGAGTACTCGGTCATGTAGCCCGAGACGAGCTCGCCCTCGGCCTCCGGGAGGTCGAACGGCAGGCGGTTGGTCTCGCCGATCATCGAGATGATGTAGATGACGAACGCCGGCGCGAGCGGCAGGAACCACCAGAGCCGGGTCTGCGAGTCGACGATCGACGACGTCGACATCGAGCCCGCCATGACGAACACGCTCACGAGCGACAGCCCCATCGCAAGCTCGTAGCTGATGACCTGGGCGGTCGAGCGCACGGAGCCGAGCAGCGGGTAGGTCGACCCGGAGGACCAGCCGCCGAGCACGATGCCGTACACGCCGAGCGCCGCGCACCCGAGGATGTACAGGACGGCGACGGGGAAGTCGGTGAGCTGCGCGGGCGTCGAGTAGTCCGTGAACGGGATCGTGACGTTCGGGCCGAACGGGATCACCGCGAACACGAGGAGCGCGCAGAACACCGAGATCATCGGCGCCAGCAGGTAGATCACCCGGTCCGCCCGGGTGACGGTCAGGTCCTCCTTGAGCAGGAGCTTCATGGCGTCGGCGAGCGACTGCAGGAGGCCGAACGGGCCGTGCCAGTTCGGGCCGGGGCGCAGCTGCATGCGCGCGACGACCTTGCGCTCGAACCAGATCGCGAAGAGCACGCTCGTGAGCAGGAACACCACGATGAGGACGGCCTTGACCACGTAGGTGATCCAGGTGTCCTGGCTGAAGTCGGCGACCACGCCGGGGATCATGCGGCCCCTCCGTCCTGCTCCGCGGTGTCAGAACCCTGGTGGGCCCTGTCCCACCGGCCTTCTGACAGGTCCTGGGGTGCGGGGGCGACGTGCACGACGTCGCCGGGCGACGCGCCGAGCTGCGCGTGCACGCGGCACCCGCGCGAGGCGAGCGGCAGCCACACGACGTGGTCGACCATCTCGGTGATCGCGACCGGCAGCGTGATCGAGCCCCGGTCGGTCGAGACGGTCACGAGGTCGCCGTCGAACACGTCGGCCGCGGCCGCGGTGACCGCGGACATGCGGGCGACCGGGCGCTTGGCCGTGCCGGCGAGGAACTGCTCGCCGTCCTGCAGCGCGCCGTCGTCGAGCAGCAGGTGCCACGCGGCGAGGACGGCCGTGCCGGGGGCCACGGGCGGCGGCTCGACCTGCTCGGCCGCAGGTGCCGCCGGGCGCTCGCCGCGCCACGCCGGCAGGGCCGCGATCGCGCGGTGGGCCTCCAGCGGGTCGTCGCAGCCGAGGTCGACGCCGAGCTGCTCCGCGAGGTGGTGCAGCACGCGGTGGTCGGGCAGCGCCGAGGACTCGAGCGCGCGGCCGAAGGACCGGACGCGGCCCTCCCAGTTCCAGTAGGAGCCGGCGCGCTCGGCCGGCGGCGCCACCGGGAGCACGACGTCGGCGAGCTCGGTGACCTCCGAGCGGCGCACCTCGAGCGACACGACCCACGAGGCCGCCTCGAGCGCTCGCCGCGCGTGCGCGGGGTCAGGCAGGTCGGCGAGCTCGAGGCCGCCGACGATCGCGCCCGAGAGCTGGCCGACCGACAGCGCGTCGAGGATGCCGCCCGTGTCGAGGCCCGGCTCGGACGGCAGCGCGTCCGCGTCCACGCCCCAGGCGGCCGCGACCTCGGCGCGCGCCGCGGCGTCGGTCAGCGGGCGACCGCCGGGCAGCAGGCCCGGGAGCAGGCCGGCCTCGACGCCGCCGCGCTCGCCCGCGCGCCGCGGGATCCACGCCAGCCGGGCGCCGGTGGCCTCGGCGAGGCGCAGCGCCTGCGTGTACGCGCCGGGTGAGCCCGCGAGCCGCTCGCCGACGAGGATGACCGCGCCGGGCTGCGCGAGCCCGTCGGCGACGGACGCGAGCGTCTCGGCGTCGACGTCGGCGGGCAGCAGGCCGCCGGTCGCGCGGGTCGCGAGCGACCCCAGCCACTCGGCCTCGGTGCCGGGCGCCGCGGGCAGCAGCGTGCCCTCGAGGCGCGCCAGGCCGCGCGTCGCGAACGGCGCCACCGAGTAGACCTTGACGCCGTGGCGCAGCACGCCCTTGCGCAGCCGCAGGAAGGTGACGCCCGCCTCCTCCTCGGCCTCGAGCCCCGCGAGGAGCACCACCGGGGCCTTCTCGAGGTCACCGAACGTCACGCCGACCCCCGAGCCGGCAACGGCGTGGGCGAGGAACCGCGCCTCCTCGTCGGAGTGCACGCGGGCGCGCTGGTCGACGTCGTCGGTGCCCAGCACGGTCCGCGCGAACCGCGACCACGCGTACGCGTCCTCGACCGTGAGACGCCCGCCGGCCAGGACGCCGATGCCGCGCGCGGCGCGCGCGTCCGCGAGCCCCTCGGCCGCGAGCTCGAGAGCCTCGACCCACGACGCCGGGCGCAGCTCGCCGCGCGCCACGACCTTGCCGTACCGGTCGAGCGTGCGGTCGCGCACGAGCGGCGTCGTGATCCGGTCGGGCGCGGCCTGCCAGGTGAACGCGAAGCGGTCCTTGTCGGTGATCCACTCCTCGTTGACCGCCGGGTCGTCGCCCGACAGCCGGCGCAGGACGACGCCGCGGCGGTGGTCGATGCGGATCGCCGACCCGCACGAGTCGTGCTCGGCGATGCTCGGCGTCGAGACCAGGTCGAACGGGCGCGCCCGGAACCGGTACGCCGCGCCCGTGAGCGCGCCGACCGGGCAGATCTGGACCGTGTTGCCCGAGAAGTAGGACGAGAACGGCAGGCCCGAGGTGTCGGGGAGGGCGACGCCCGCGGGCCTGTCGACCGGAGTGGGCGAGCGGTGCTCGCCGGGCGGCGGCGCGTAGCCGAGCACGGCCTCGTCGAACCGGCCGATCTGCTGCATCGCGCCGCGCTGCTGCAGCGCGATGAACGCGTCGCCGGCGATCTCCTCGCTGAAGCGCGTGCAGCGCTGGCACAGCACGCAGCGCTCGCGGTCGAGCAGGATCTCGGTCGAGATCGCGATGGGCTTGGGGAACGTGCGCTTGACGTCCTCGAAGCGCGACGTCGAGCGCCCGTTCGTCATGGCCTGGTTCTGCAGCGGGCACTCGCCGCCCTTGTCGCACACGGGGCAGTCGAGCGGGTGGTTGATGAGCAGCAGCTCCATGACCCCGTTCTGGGCCTTCTCCGCCACGGGCGACGTGCGCTGCGTCTTGACCACCATGCCGGGGGTGACCTCCATGGTGCACGAGGCCTGCGGCTTGGGCATGGGCCGGACGTTGCCCTCGCGGTCCGGCATCGCGACCTCGACGAGGCACTGCCGGCACGCGCCCGCGGGGGCGAGCAGCGGGTGGTCGCAGAACCGCGGGATCTGGATGCCGACCTGCTCGGCGGCCCGGATGATGAGCGTGCCCTTGGGGACCGTGACCTCGACCTCGTCGATCGTGCACGTCACGGTCTCGACGGGCGCCGCCTCGGTGCCCGTGGACGTCGTCGCGGTCATCGGTGACCTCCCGTGCCCGCGAGCGCCGGCGTGCGCCGGCTCCGGGGCGTGTAGTCGAACAGGGCCGCACGGCTCGGGTCGAACGGGCACCCACCGCCCGCGATGTGGGCCTCGTACTCGTCGCGGAAGAGCTGGATGCTCGAGGTGACGGGCGACGTCGCGCCGTCGCCGAGGGCGCAGAACGAGCGGCCGAGGATGTTGTCGCACAGGTCGAGGAGCAGGTCGAGGTCTCCCTCGGTGCCCTGGCCCGCCTCGATGCGGTGCAGCACCTGCTTGAGCCAGTAGGTGCCCTCGCGGCACGGCGTGCACTTGCCGCACGACTCGTGCGCGTAGAAGTCGGTCCAGCGGGACACGGCGCGCACGACGCACACCGTGTCGTCGAAGATCTGCAGCGCGCGCGTGCCGAGCATCGAGCCCGCGGCCCCGACCGACTCGTAGTCGAGCGGGACGTCGAGGTGGTCGGCCGTGAAGATGGGCGTCGACGAGCCGCCCGGCGTCCAGAACTTCAGCTCGTGACCCGGACGCACCCCGCCCGCGAGGTCGAGCAGCTCGCGCAGCGTGATGCCGAGCGGGGCCTCGTACTGGCCGGGGCGCACGACGTGCCCGGACAGCGAGAACAGGCCGTGGCCCTGCGACTTCTCGGTGCCCATCGAGGCGAACCAGTCGGCGCCGTTCGCGATGATCCCCGGCACGGACGCGATCGACTCGACGTTGTTGACGACGGTGGGCCGCGCGTACAGCCCGGCGACCGCGGGGAACGGCGGCTTGAGCCGCGGCTGGCCGCGCAGGCCCTCGAGCGAGTCGAGCAGCGCCGTCTCCTCGCCGCAGATGTACGCGCCCGCGCCCGCGTGGACCGTGACGTCGAGGTCGTAGCCCGAGCCGAGCACGTCCGTGCCGAGGTACCCGGCGTCGTACGCCTCCTGCACCGCGGCGAGCAGGCGCCGGTAGACGTGCAGGACCTCGCCGCGCACGTAGATGAAGGCGTGGTGGCAGCCGATCGCGTAGCTCGTGATGACGACGCCCTCGATGAGGTGCTGCGGGCTCGCCAGCATGAGCGGGATGTCCTTGCACGTGCCGGGCTCGGACTCGTCGGCGTTGACGACGAGGTAGCGCGGCCCGCCGTCGGGCGGCGGCAGGAAGCCCCACTTCATGCCCGTGGGGAAGCCGGCGCCGCCGCGCCCCCGCAGGCCCGAGTCCTTGACGGCCTGGACGACGTCGCCCGGCTCCATGGTCAGGGCCTTGCGCAGGCCGGCGTAGCCGCCGGCGTCCTCGTACGTCGCGAGCTTCCAGGACCGGTCGGCGTCCCACGTGTCGGTGAGGACGGGCGTCAGCACCGACGTCGACGGCTCACTCATCCGTGCTCTCCTCCTCGGTCGCCTCGGGCCGGCCCTGGGTGCCGGTCTCGGCGTCGGGCTCGGCCTGCGACGTGCCGGGCTTGGCCCCCGGGGCCACGTCGGCGGCCGTCGTCGGCTCGCGCTCGGCGCTCGATCCGGGCTCGCCCGCCTCGGGCTCGCCGGTCTCGCCCGCCCCGGTCGCCGGGGCCTCGGGCTGCTGCGGCGACGGCGCGGTCCAGCCGCGCTCGCGCGCGAGGCGCAGGCCGGCGAGCGTGGGCTCACCCGCGCCGACGCCCTCGTCCGCGCGGCCGTCGGGGAACCCCGCGAGGACCCGGCTCATCTGCTTGAACGTGCACACGCTCGACGCTCCGCGCGTCGGCGCGACGGCCTCGCCCGCGCGCAGGCGGTCGGCGAGCTCGGTGGCCGACTCGGGCGTCTGGTTGTCGAAGAACTCCCAGTTGACCATCACGACCGGCGCGTAGTCGCACGCCGCGTTGCACTCGACGCGCTCGAGCGTGATCGCGCCGTCGGGCGTCGTCTCGTCGTGCCCGACGCCGAGGTGCTCGCTCAGCTCCTCGAAGATCGCGTCGCCGCCCATGACGGCGCACAGCGTGTTGGTGCACACGCCGACCGTGTAGGTGCCGTTGGGGTGCCGCTTGTACTGGGTGTAGAAGGTCGCGACGGCGGACACCTCGGCGGCCGTGAGGCCGAGCTGCTCGGCGCAGAACAGGATCCCGTCGCGGCTCACGTAGCCGTCGACCGACTGCACGAGGTGCAGCATCGGCAGCAGGCCCGACCGCGGGTCGGGGTAGCGGGCCGTGATCGCGGCGGCGTCCGCGGTGAGCGACGCGAGCGTCTCGGCGTCGTACCCCGTGGCGGACCGCGCGCTCGTGGGCTCGGCCGTCATCGGTCCACCCCTCCCAGCACCGGGTCCAGGCTCGCGACGGCCACGACGACGTCGGCCACCTGGCCGCCCTCGCACATGACCGAGACGGCCTGGAGGTTGTTGAACGACGGGTCGCGGAAGTGCGCCCGGTACGGCTTGGTCCCGCCGTCGGAGACGACGTGCACGCCGAGCTCGCCGCGCGGGTGCTCGACCGTCTGCCACGCCTGGCCGACCGGGACGCGGAAGCCCTCGGTGACCAGCTTGAAGTGGTGGATGAGCGCCTCCATGGACTCGCCCATGATGGTGCGGATGTGGTCGAGCGAGTTGCCCTGGCCGTCCGGCCCGACCGACAGCTGCGCCGGCCAGGCGATCTTGCGGTCGGCCACCATGACGGGCGACCCGGCGGTGTCCGCGAGCCGGGCGAGGCACTGCTCGGCGATCCGCAGCGACTGGTAGCACTCCTCGAGGCGGATCACGACGCGCGCGTAGCTGTCGGCGGCGGTGTCGGTCGGCACGTCGAAGTCGTACGTCTCGTAGCCGCAGTACGGGAACGCCTTGCGCACGTCGTACGGCAGCCCGGTCGAGCGCAGCACCGGGCCGGTGACCCCCAGCGCCATGCAGCCGGTGAGGTCGAGCGTGCCGACGTCGGTCAGGCGCGCCTTGAAGATCGGGTTGGCGAGCATGAGGTCGCCGAGCTGGCCGAGGTACGTGCGCACCTGGGCGATCGCGTGCCGCACCTGGGCGTCGATCCCCTCGGGGACGTCGGTCGCGACGCCGCCCGGGCGCACGTACGCGTGGTTCATACGCAGGCCCGTCACGGCCTCGAAGACGCGCAGGATCTCCTCGCGCGCGGTGAACGCGACCGTCATGACCGTCGTCGCGCCCATCTCGTTGCCGCCGGTCCCGAGGGCGACGAGGTGGGAGGCCACGCGGTTGAGCTCCATCATGAGCACGCGGATGACGGACGCCCGCTCGGGCACGTCGCCGGTGATGTCGAGCAACTTCTCGGTCGCCAGGCAGAACGCGGTCTCCTGGAAGAACGGCGCGAGGTAGTCCATCCGGGTGCAGAACGTGGTGCCCTGCGTCCAGGTCCGGAACTCCATGTTCTTCTCGATGCCGGTGTGCAGGTAGCCGATGCCGCACCGCGCCTCGGTGACCGTCTCGCCGTCGATCTCGAGCATGAGCCGCAGGACGCCGTGCGTGGACGGGTGCTGCGGGCCCATGTTGACGACGATGCGCTCCTCGCCGATCGCCTCGCGGGCGATCTCGTCCCAGTCGCCGCCCCATGCCTCGAAGCCCGGGACCGACGGGTCGACGTCGTTCTCGGCGGGCCGGGTCGCGCGGGGTACCCCTGTGGTCGCGCTCACGAGTAGCTCCTCCTCGTGTCCGGCGGCGGCACCGTGGCGCCCTTGTACTCCACGGGGATGCCGCCCAACGGGTAGTCCTTGCGCTGCGGGTGGCCCGGCCAGTCGTCGGGCATCTCGATGCGCGCGAGGCCGGGGTGACCGTCGAAGATGATCCCGAAGAAGTCCCAGGTCTCGCGCTCGTGCCAGTCGTTGGCCGGGTAGACCGACGTCGTCGACGGGATGTGCGGGTCGTCGTCGGGGCACGCGACCTCGAGCCGCAGGCGCCGGCCGTGCGTCACGGACGTCAGGTGGTAGACGGCGTGCAGCTCGCGGCCCTCGTCGTGCGGGTAGTGCACGCCCGAGACGCCCAGGCTCAGCTCGAACCGCAGGTCCTGGTCGTCGCGCAGCGCCCGGCACACGGCCACGAGGTGCTCGCGCGCGACGTGCAGCGTGAGCTCGGCGTGGTCGCCCGGCGGGTCGACGACGACGCGCTCGACCGCGTCGCCGAACGCGATCCCCGCCGCGCCGAGGACCTCGGCCAGCACGTCGACGGCCTCGTCGAACCAGCCGCCGTAGGGGCGCGTCGCCGCGCCCGGCATCGCGACGACCTGCACCAGCCCGCCGTACCCCGAGGTGTCGCCCGAGTCGTGCACGCCGAACATGCCGCGGCGCACCGCGACCACCTCGGGCCCGCGCCCCGGGCGCCCGGCGGACCCGCTGCCGGACACGAGCTCGCCGGAACGGGGACCGACGACCTCCTCCGGCTGCGGGACCGGCTTGTCCGCGCTGGTCTCGTCGCTCACCGCAGCAGCCCCTTCATCTGGAACGTCGGCGTGGCCTCGAGCGCGGCGGCCTCGGCCGCCGCCGCGGCCTCCTTGCGGTTGACGCCCAGCGGCGCGTCCTGGATCTGCTGGTGCAGCGCCAGGATCGCGTTGATGAGCATCTCGGGCCGCGGCGGGCACCCGGGCAGGTACACGTCGACCGGGACGATGTGGTCGACGCCCTGGACGATCGCGTAGTTGTTGAACATGCCGCCGCTCGACGCGCACACGCCCATCGAGAGCACCCACTTGGGCTCGCTCATCTGGTCGTAGACCTGCCGCACGACCGGGGCCATCTTCTGGCTCACCCGGCCCGCGACGATCATGAGGTCGGCCTGGCGCGGCGACGCGCGGAACACCTCCATGCCGAAGCGCGACAGGTCGAACCGCGACGCGCCCGCGGCCATCATCTCGATCGCGCAGCACGCGAGACCGAACGTCACCGGCCACACGGAGGCCTTGCGCACGTAGCCCGCCAGGTCCTCGATCGTCGTCAGCAGGAAGCCCGACGGCGCCTCCTCCAGCCCCATGACCCCTCCTCCCGGGAGATTCCGTGCCGGTGGACCGGCACCCTTGCCGAACTGCCTGTCAGACCCAGTCGAAGCCGCCGCGCCGCCACTCGTAGACGAACGGCACCGTGATCAGCCCCAGGAACGCGAGCGTCGCCGCGAGCCCGAACCCGGCCAGGACCGTGAAGTCGACGGCCCACGGGTAGAGGAAGACGACCTCGACGTCGAACACGATGAACGTCATCGCGACGAGGTAGTACTTGATCGGCAGCCGGCCGCCGCCCGTCGCGAGCGGCGTCGGCTCGATGCCGCACTCGTAGGCGTCGAGCTTGGCGCGGTTGTAGCGCTTGGGGCCGATGACGGCGCTCGCCGCCACGCCGCCGAGCGCGAGCACCGCGGCGAGGCCCATGAGGACCAGGATGGGGACGTACGGGTTGGTCATCGCGTCTCCTCGTCCGTGCCTGCGTGGAACACGCCTGCGTCACTCCTTCGTGCCGAACCGTGCCTCATGCCGCCGGGACCACCCTCGTGAGCCCCGCGATCACGCGGTCGACCCAGTCACCGCCGCGCGGCTCGTAGCAGTCGGAGAGCAGCTTGAGGACGAACCGCATCACGACGGGCCGCGGCAGCCCGTGCCGCACGCACGCGCGCATCACCGCGGGGTGCTCGATGAGGCGCACGAACCAGCGGCCGAGCGTGTAGTAGCCGCCGAGGTCGGCGCGCATCCGGTCCGCGTAGGTCGCGAGCGTGCGCTCGCGCGCGTCGTCGGTGGTGCGGGTGCGGGCCTGGGTGATCGCGTCGGCCGCGACGCGGCCGGCCTGGAGCGCGTACGCGATGCCCTCGCCGTTGAAGGGGCTCACCATGCCGGCCGCGTCCCCGACGAGCACCGCGCCGTCGCGGTACAGCGGGGTGCGGTTGAAGCCCATCGGCAGCGCGGCGCCGCGCACGGGACCCACCTGGTTCTCGGGGGTGAACCCCCACTCGGCGGGCGTGCTGCGCACCCACGCGTCCATGAGCGCGCGGTAGTCGTGCCCGGACGCGGACTGGCGCGCGGGCGTCGAGCTCACCGACCCGAGGCCGACGTTCGCGGTCCCGTCGCCCAGCGCGAAGATCCAGCCGTAGCCGGGCAGCAGGGTCGACGCGCCCGGGGCCCCGTCCCACAGCTCGAGGTGCGACTCCATGAACGCGTCCTCGTGCCGGGGGGTGCCCGCGGTGCGGTAGTACGTCCGCACGGCGGTGCCGATCGGCCGGTCGTCGCGGCGCGTCAGGCCGAGCGCCGTCGCGAACCGCGAGGACACGCCGTCGGCGGCCACGACGACGGGCGCCCGGTAGGTGCGCGTCTCGCCGTCGGCGCGGCCGCGGCCGTCGAGCAGCTGCGCGGTCACGCCGGCGACGCGGCCCGAGCGCTCGTCGAGCAGCGGACCCGTGACCTTGGTGCGCTCGAGGAGCTTGGCGCCGCTCGCCTGCGCGTGCTGAGCGAGCAGGTGGTCGAGCGTCGCGCGCGAGCGGGCCATGCCGTAGGAGGGGTAGCTCGCGAGGTCGGGCCACGCGAGCTCCCAGCTGCGCCCGCCCGCGACCACCCGCAGGCCCTCGTTGCGGATCCAGCCGTCGTCCTCGCGCGTGTCGACGCCCATGCGGGCGAGCTCGGCGACCGCGCGGGGGGTGAGCCCGTCGCCGCAGACCTTGTCGCGCGGGAAGGAGGCCTTCTCGAGGAGCAGCACGTCGAGGCCTGCGGACGCGCACCAGTGCGCCGTGGCGGAGCCGGCCGGACCGGCGCCCACCACGATGACGTCCGCGTCGTCGCGTCGGCCTGCGTGCACTGCTCACCTCGCTCTCGGAGCGCCGGGACAGCCCTGTCCCGGTGTCTTGTGAACCTCATCACAACAACCTTCGTGCACTCTAGTCACGTTCCGGGCGCGATGGGTAGGAAGGCAAGCCTTCCTTCGTCGCGGACCGGTGGCACGGCAGGTCAGGCGAGGTGCCGGGCGTGCGTGCGACCCGCCCGGCACGTAGCCTCGACGGGCCAGGCGCAGGCCGCGGCAGCGGCCGGACCAACCCCTCTGGAGGCGACGATGAAGGCGAAGTCCGCGTTCGTGATCGGTGCGGCGCTCGGGTACCTGTTCGGCACGGACAAGGGCCGGCAGCAGCTCGAGAAGGCGAAGGGGTGGGCCAGCGAGACCTGGAAGGACCCCCGCGTGCAGGAGAAGGTGTCCGAGGTGTCGTCGACCGCGAGCCAGTTCGCCAAGCAGCAGGCGTCGGCCCTCAAGCAGCGCACGTCGTCGGACTCCTCGACGACCCCGCCGGCGACCGGCCCGGCGGTCGACACGCCGCCGATGGGCCTCTGAGCCCCCGTACGGCCCGTCGTCAGGCGGGCCGCACGGCGCGGTGCAGCGCGACGATCCCGGCCGAGAGGTTGCGGTACTGCGCCTGCTCCCACCCGGCGTCGAGCATGAGGTGCGCGAGCTCGGCCTGGGTGGGCCACGCCCGGATCGACTCGGCCAGGTACTCGTACGAGCTCTTCTGCTTGGTGACGACGCCCGCGACGAGCGGCAGCGCGCGCATGAGGTACTCCATGTACACCGTGCGGAACGGCGCCCAGGTCGGGTGCGAGAACTCGCAGACGACGACGCGGCCGCCCGGGCGCACCACGCGCAGCATCTCGCGCAGCGCGGCGGCCGTGTCGACGACGTTGCGCAGCCCGAACGAGATCGTCACCGCGTCGAACGCGCCGTCGGCGAACGGCAGCCGCGTCGCGTCCCCGGCGACGAACGGCAGGTCGGGGCGGCGCTCCTTGCCCACGCGCAGCATCCCGAGCGAGAAGTCCGACGGCACGACGAGCGCGCCGTCGTCGGCGAACGGCTCGCTCGAGGTGCCCGTCCCGGCGGCGAGGTCGAGGACCTTCTCGCCGGGCATCGCGGCGACCGCGTCGACCGTCGCCCGGCGCCAGCGACGGTCCTGCCCGAGGGAGATCAGGTCGTTGACGAGGTCGTACCGGCGGGCGATCCCGTCGAACATCGACGCGACCTCGGCGGGCTTCTTCTCCAGGCTGGCGCGGGACATGGCGTCATCGTCGCACGCCGCCCGCGCGTAGGCTTGATCCGATGTCCGCCACGCCCCTGCCGGCGCCGGCCCCGCGACCCGGGGAGCCCGCCGGCACCGCCGAGCCGCTCCCCCTCGTCGTCCGCACGACCCGGATCGACGGGCTCCCGGACGGCCCCACCGCCCTGCTGGACCTGCTGCCCGACACGCGCCCGCTCGCGTGGGTGCGCCGCGGCGACGGCATCGTCGGCTGGGGCGAGGCGCTGCGCCTCGAGACCGACGGACCCGGCCGGTTCGCCGACGCCGAGTCGGCCTGGCAGGCCACGCTCGCCCGCGCCGTCGTGCGCGACGACGTCCGCCTCCCCGGCACGGGGCCCGTCGCGTTCGGCACGTTCGCGTTCGACGACGACGGCGGCTACGAGGACCACTTCACCGACGACGCGCTCCGCGGGCGCCGCGCCGGGACGCTCGTCGTGCCGCGGGTCGTCGTCGGTCGCCGCGGCGACGTCGCGTGGATGACGACGATCCGCCCCGCCGGCGCGCTCGACGTCGCGCCCGGCGCGGCGGCGCTCGCCCGCACCCGCCGCACCCCCGTGACGGGGCCGGGCACCGTGACGTTCACCGACGGCGCGGTCGCCGCGCAGGACTGGCCCGCGCTCGTGGGCGAGGCGGTCGACCGCATCCGCGCGGGCGAGCTCGAGAAGGTCGTCCTGGCGCGCGACGTCGTCGCGACCGCCGAGCACCCCGTCGACGCGCGCCACCTGCTGACCCGGCTCGCCGACGCGTACGAGGCGTGCTGGACGTTCTCGGTCGGCGGCATGGTCGGCGCGACGCCCGAGCTGCTCGTGCGCAGCGAGAAGGGGCTGGTGACCTCGCGCGTGCTCGCCGGCACGATCCGCCGCGAGCCCGGGATGTCCGACGACGACGCGCTGCTGCACGCGGCGCAGCTCGCCCGGTCGTCGAAGGACCTCGAGGAGCACGAGTACGCCGTCGCGTCCGTGGCCCGCGCGCTGCAGCACTACTGCACGTCGATGAACGTGCCCGACGCGCCGTTCGTCCTGCACCTGCCGAACGTCATGCACCTGGCCTCCGACGTCACGGGCGTGCTCGACCGCTCGGGCCTGTACAACGGCGGTCGCCCGCCGTCGTCGCTCGCCCTGGCCGCCGCGCTCCACCCGTCCGCCGCCGTGTGCGGCACGCCGACGGTCGCGGCGCGCGAGCTCATCCGCGAGATCGAGGGCATGGACCGCTCCCGCTACGCCGGTCCGGTGGGCTGGGTCGGGTCCGACGGCGACGGCGAGTGGGGCATCGCCCTGCGGTCGGCCGAGCTGTCCGACGACGACCCCCGCCACGTGCGCCTGTTCGCGGGCTGCGGGATCGTCGCGGCCTCGGACCCGGCGGCCGAGCTCGCCGAGTCCGAGGCCAAGCTGCAGCCCATGCGCTGGGCGCTGGGCTCCTAGGCGTCAGCCGCCGAAGCCGAACAGGTCCTCGAGCCAGCCCGGGAGGTTGCCCGGCTGCGTCGGGTCGGACCCCTGGCCGCCCTGGTCCTCCTGCGTGCCGCCCTGGTCCTCCTGCGTGCCGCCCTGGCTTCCGCCCTGACCCTGGCCGCCCTGGCCGCCGCCCTGCCCGGACCCCGCCGACTCCTCGCGCACGGCGAACGTGACGTCCGCGGTCCGGGTCTGCCCGTCGCGCACGTACGTCAGGGTCGCCGTCTCGCCCGCGGAACGCTCGCGGACCGACGCGGTGAGCGACTCGGCGCCGTTGACCGGCTTGTCGTCGAGCGCGACCACGACGTCGCCCGGCTGCAGGCCGGCCTCGGCCGCGGGCGAGCCCGCGCTGACCTCGACGACCTCGGCGCCGCGGCGCGTGACACCGTCGGCGGTCACCGTGGTGTCCTGGAGCGAGACGCCCAGGAACGCGTGCTCGGCGGTGCCGTCCTCGATGAGCTGGTCGGCGATGCTCGTCGCGAGGTTGACCGGGATGGCGAAGCCCAGCCCGATCGAGCCCGAGTGGCCGCCCAGGCCGCTCGAGAGCGTCGCGATCGACGACGTGATGCCGATGACCTGGCCCTGCGCGTTGAACAGCGGGCCGCCCGAGTTGCCGGGGTTGATCGCGGCGTCGATCTGGATCGCGTTGGTCACGACCTGCTCCCCGCCGCCGCCCTCGCCCTGGGCCGAGACCGGCCGGTCGAGCGCGGACACGATGCCCGTCGTGGCCGTGTGCGCGAGCCCGAGCGGGTTGCCGACCGCCAGCACGGCGTTGCCGACCCGCACGGCCGCGGAGTCGCCGACGGACGCCGCCACGAGGTCGTCCGGCGGGTCGACGATCTGCACGACGGCGAGGTCCGTCGTCGGGTCGAGGCCCACGATCTCGGCCTCGTAGAGCCGCCCGTCGCTCAGCGTGACCTGCACCGCGCCGCCCTGGACGGCCGAGGCGACCACGTGGTTGTTCGTGATGATGCGGCCCTGGTCGTCGTAGATGACGCCGGACCCCTCCGAGCCGCCCTGCTGGCCCGCGACCTGGATCGCGACGACCGACGGCGCGACGGCCGCCGTGACGGCCTCCCAGTCGGGGTTCTGGTCCGTCGAGCTGGCGACGGGCGCGGAGTCTGTCTCGCGCGCCGAGGAGCCGACGTCGGTCAGGGCCGCCGGGGCGTCGGAGTCGAGCGCGCCGACGAGCGCCGCGGTGCCGCCGCTTGCCACGAGCGCCGCCACCACGGCCGCGCCGACGACGGGCGTCCACCCGCGCGGGCCGCGCGGGCCACGGCCCGGGTCGTCGCCGGGGCCGCCCGGTCCGCCCGGCGCACCGGGACCGCCCACCGTGCCGAGCGGCACGGCGTACGGGTCCGACGGCCGCACGTGCGGCGGGTGCAGCGCGGGCGGCTGCTGCGCCGTCTGGCCCGGCGCGTACTGGCCGTAGCGCGGCTGGGGCCGCTCCTGCCCCACGGGCGGGACCGGGGCGGTCGGCTGCTCGGCCGGGTGCTGCTCGGGCGCGTGCTGCTCGGCCTGCGGCCGGCGCGGCTCGTCCGGCGTCCCCGACCCGTTGGCCGGCTCGTGCGTGTTGTCGGTGCTCATGGCTCCTCCTCGTCTCCGTGCTCCAGGAGACACCCCCAGGCTGACGTGACGCTTGACCGAACCTGTGAGTTCGCTCAGAGCGCCGCGCGCACGGCGTCGGCCACCCGGTCCGCGAGCTCGCGCGTCTCGGCGAGGCGGTCGGCGCGCGGCACCCGCACCTCGACGACCTGGATGCCCCGCGACGGCGCCTGCAGCGCGTGCCGCAGCGACCCGACGTCGAGCACGAGCTGGTGGTCGACGCCGTAGCCCGCGCAGAGCTGAGCGAGGTTCGCGCCGTGCGGCGTGCCGAAGACGCGCTCGAAGGTGCGCAGCTCCCGCTCGCCCGCGGCCGCGAGCGTCCCGTGCTCGAGCGTCGCGAAGATCGAGCCGCCGTCGTCGTTGACCACGACGATCTCGAGGTCGACGGGCGGCTCGTGCGGGCCTCGGAGCAGGCCGCCGACGTCGTGCAGGAACGTGAGGTCGCCCAGGAGCGCGCGCGTGCGCCGGCCGCGGCGAGCCGGTCGGCGCGGCCGCGCGGCGGCGATCGCGACGCCGACCGCGGTCGAGACCGTCCCGTCGATGCCGGCGAGCCCGCGGTTCGCGACGACCGACGGCGGCTCGCGGTCGGCGTGGTCGAGGCCGAGGACGAGGTCGAGGTCGCGCACCGGGTTGGACGAGCCGACGACGAGCACGTCGTCCGGGCCGAGCACCGACGTGACCGCGCGAGCGACCGCGAGCGCCGCGTGCGGCGAGGTGAGCAGGCCGTCGGCGACCGCCGCGTCGCTCGTCGCGGCGTCGACGACCGCGGCCGCCGCGCGGCCGGCCACCCGCCACCGTTCGAGGAACGCGCCGTCCCTGGTCGCGGCGGGCTCCGACCAACGGCCGGCGAGCGCCGGCACGACCCGCACGGCGTTGCGGACCGCGTCGGGCCACGGCCCGCCGCCGGGCGCGACGACCGTCACCGCGACGTCGGGCCGCGCGAGCAGGCGCTGTACCGGCCGGGACAGCGTGGGCCGGCCGAGGACGACGACCTGCTCGACGTCGCGCACGAGCTCGTCGACGCCGAGCACCGACCGGTATGCCGCGATCGCGTTCGGCCCGCCGCACGCGCCGGACGACGGCTCGGCGAGCAGGGGCCAGCCCTGCGCCTCGGCGACGATGCGTGCGTCCGGCCCGGCGCCGTCGCCCGCGACGACGAGCGTGCGGGCCGGGTCCCCGGGCATCGCCGGGTCGGCACCCTCGCCGGCGCGCGGCGCCACGACGGTCATGCTCCGCGAGCTGTCAGGCCCAGGCCCGGGTATACCCCTGCCTGGGCCTGACAGCTCCGGCGTGAGGAGGGTGGCCGGGTGCAGGGGGTCGCGGAACGCGAGGTTGAGGTGCACCGGCCCGGGGTGCAGGTCCCGCAGCCCGCGCGCGGCGGCGAGCGCGCGTCCGAGCACGGCGAGCAGGTCGCGCACCTCGCCGTCGCGCCCGTCCGGGGCGGGCACGTCGACGGCGTGCCGCACGGCGGTGCCGAAGATGCCGACCTGGTCGGTGGTCTGGGACGCGCCGGTGCCGCGCAGCTCGTGCGGCCGGTCGGCGGTGAGCAGCAGCAGCGGCACGCCGGTGTGGTGCGCCTCGAGCACCGCCGGGTGCAGGTTCGCCACCGCGGTGCCCGACGTCGTCACGACCGCCACGGGAGCACCGCTGCCGCGCGCGAGGCCGAGCGCGAGGAAGCCCGCCGACCGCTCGTCGACCCGCACGTGCAGCTCGAGGCGCCCGCCGTCGGCCGCCTCCGCGACCGCGTACGCGAGCGGCGCGGAGCGCGACCCGGGCGCGAGGACGACGTCGTGCACGCCGTGCCGCACGAGCTCGGCGACGAGCGCGCGGGCGGCGACGACCGACGGCGGGGTCCCGGCGCTCATCGCCCGTCCTCCGCGAGGAGCGCCGCGAGCCGGTCGTGCCTCGCGAGCCAGCGGTCCCGGACCTCGTCCGAGGGAGCCGCCGCGGCGAGGGACGCGGCGTCGGGGTCGACCCGCCGCACGGGCAGGGCGCCGTCGACCGGCAGCAGCGGCGAGGCCGTGACGTCGCGCTCGAGCAGCTGCGACGTCGCGAGCCCGCACGCGTACGGCAGGTCGGGCAGTGCGGCCGCGAGCGCCACGCCCGCCGCGAGCCCCACCGAGGACTCGAGCGCCGACGACACCACCACGGGCAGGCCGACCTTCTCGGCCAGCTCGAGGCAGGCGCGCACGCCGCCGAGCGGCTGGACCTTGAGCACGACGACGTCAGCCGCCTCCTCGCGCACCACGCGGAGCGGGTCGGCCGCGCGGCGGATCGACTCGTCCGCGGCGACCGGCACGGCGGCGGTGAGCCGACGGCGCACCTCGGCGAGCTCCTCCACGGTCGCGCACGGCTGCTCGACGTACTCGAGCCCGCCCGCCGCGGCGTCGAGCACGGGGGTGCGCGCGAGCGCCTCGTCGACGGTCCAGCCGCCGTTGGCGTCGACGCGGACCCGGGCGCCCCCCTCGCCGTACAGCTCGACGAACGCATCGCGCACCGCGCCCACGCGCGCGACCTCGGCGTCGAGCGGCTCGACCGCGCCGTCGGGCAGGCGCTGCGCGACCTTGACCTTGGCGGTGCGGCAGCCGCCCGAGCCCAGGACGATCTCGCGCGCCCGCTCGGGGCCCACGGCGGGCACGGTGACGTTGACCGGCACGCGGTCGCGCACCGGGGCGGGCCACCCGAGGTCGGCGGCCTCGCGGGCAGCGCGGAGCCACGTGGCCGACTCGGCGTCGTCGTAGTCCCAGAACGGGCTCAGCTCGCCCCAACCCGCCTCGCCGCGCAGGAGCACGCCGTCGCGCACGTCGAGGCCGCGGAAGCGGGTGCGCAGCGGCGTCGACCAGACGACCGGGGACGTCGTCGCAGCGTCAGGTGCGGGCACGTCCCCAGCGTAGGGGCACGCGCGAGACCCGCTCACCGGGGGTGTTGCCGGGCCCGCCCGAGGGTCATCATGGGGGCAGCACCGACACCGCGGCCGGTGCCCGGCGGAAGGGCCTGCGACATGGAGCTGTCGGCACGGGCGCGGGCGGCGCGCGAGGCGATCGAGCCGGTGACCTCGTTCTTCCTGTCGCTGCGCGCGCTCGACGGGCAGGACGACGACGTCGACCTGACGTTCGGCGACCCGCACGAGATGCCGTTGCCCGAGCTCGTCGACGCCCTGCGCACCCAGCTCGAACCGCGCAGCGAGGACTGGTTCGCGTACAAGTCGAGCCTCGCCCCCGCCCGGGAGACCGTCGCCGCGGGCCTGCGTGCCGAACTCGGGCTGGACCGGCATGACGACCAGCCTAGTCGAACGCATGTTCGAACGCCAGAGGGTGCGCGACCCTCCGGCCGGCGTGGAGCCCGTCCCGATCAGTCGGTGTGACGTCCGAGCCCGCGGCTCAGTCGGTGAACTCCGACAGGTGGGGGTCGAACGTCAGCGTGCTCGGCGTGGGCTTCTCCCCCGCCGCTCCGGCAGCGCGACGCGCGGTCTCCAGCTCGTACTCGTAGATGTCGTCCGCGACCTCGGCGAGGTCGACCACCTCGGTCTCGGACGTGCTCGGGTTCTGCATCGTGTGCATACCCCCATGGTGCTCCTGCCGGTGGTCACTCACAGCGAATTCACCCGGATCCGGCGTGAGCGTGTCGTGAGGCTTCCGTGGTCCGCCGCGGCCCGGGCGCCGTCGGGCGACGACCCCGCGGAGACCGCCGCACTAGGCTGGCCGCCGTGAGCAGCACGCCCGTGAACCTCCCCCGCCAGGTCTCCGCGACGTTCGACCCGCAGCGCTGGCGGGAGGTCACCGGCTTCGAGGACCTCACCGACATGACGTACCACCGCGGCGTCGAGCGCGGCGTGTCCGACGACGGCACGCCGGTCGTGCGGGACCTGCCGGTCGTGCGCGTCGCGTTCGACCGCCCCGACGTGCGCAACGCGTTCCGCCCGCACACGGTCGACGAGCTCTACCGGATCCTCGACCACGCCCGCATGACGTCCGACGTCGGGACCGTGCTGATCACCGGCAACGGCCCGAGCCCCAAGGACGGCGGCTGGGCGTTCTGCTCGGGCGGCGACCAGCGCATCCGCGGCCGGTCGGGCTACCAGTACACGACCACGGACGACGAGGGCCGCCCCGCCGAGACGGCCGACCGCGTCGACCCGGCCCGCGCCGGGCGCCTGCACATCCTCGAGGTGCAGCGACTCATCCGCACCATGCCCAAGGTGGTCATCGCCGTCGTGGACGGCTGGGCCGCGGGCGGCGGGCACTCGCTCCACGTCGTCGCGGACCTGTCGATCGCGTGCCGCCAGCACGGCAGGTTCAAGCAGACGGACGCGAACGTCGGCTCGTTCGACGGCGGGTACGGGTCCGCCTACCTCGCGCGCCAGGTGGGGCAGAAGCGCGCCCGCGAGATCTTCTTCCTCGCCCGCGAGTACTCGGCCGACGACGCCGAGCGCTGGGGCGCGGTCAACGAGGTCGCCGAGCACGACGACGTCGAGGACCTTGCGATCGAGTACGCCCGCACGATCGCCACGAAGTCCCCGCAGGCGATCCGCATGCTCAAGTTCGCGTTCAACCTCGCCGACGACGGCCTGGCCGGCCAGCAGGTCTTCGCCGGCGAGGCGACCCGGCTCGCGTACATGACCGACGAGGCCGTCGAGGGCCGCGACGCCTTCCTGGCCAAGCGCGACCCCGACTGGTCGCAGTTCCCGTACTACTTCTGATGTCAGAAACCTGGTGGGCTCTGGCCCACCAGATTTCTGACACGACGTAGCCTGAGGCCGTGCTGGAGGACCTGGTCGAGGCGGTGCGCCGCGCGCTCGACGGCGGCCCGGCGGTCACCCCGCTCCCCCGCCTGAACCCCGACGTCCCGCTGCCCGACGGCACGGCGCTGGTGGTGCGGACCTCCGGGTCGACGGGCGCCCCGCGCGAGGTCGCGCTGACCGCGGACGCGCTGCGCGCCTCGGCCACCGCGACGCACGAGCGGCTCGGCGGCCCCGGACGGTGGGTCCTCACGCTGCCGGCCACGCACGTCGCGGGCGTGCAGGTGATCGTGCGGTCGGTGCTCGCGGGGACGGCCCCGGCGGTCGCCGACCTCGGTGCGCCGTTCACCGCCGACGGCCTCGCCGACCTGCTCGAGCCCGTCCTCGCGGAGGCCGACGGCCCCGTCTACACGTCGCTCGTCCCCACGCAGCTCCACCGCCTCGTCGCGGCGGCCGACGACGGGGCGCCGCGCGGGCTGCAGGCGCTGGCCCGGTGCGCGGCGGTGCTCGTCGGCGGGGCCGCCGCACCCGCCCCGCTGCTCGAGCGCTCGCACGACGCCCACGTGCGCGTCGTGCGCACGTACGGGATGTCCGAGACGGCGGGCGGGTGCGTCTACGACGGCGTCCCGCTGCCCGGCGTCCGGGTGCGGATCGAGCCGGGGAGCGACGTCGTCGAGCTCGCGGGGCCGATGCTCGCCGCCGGGTACGTGGGCGACGCCGCCGCGACCGCGGCCGCGTTCCGCACCGACGCCGACGGGCCCGACGCCGGGACGCGCTGGTTCCGCACGAGCGACCTGGGCGCGTGGTCGCCCGACGGGCGGCTGCGCGTGCTCGGCCGGGCCGACGACGTCGTCGTCACGGGCGGGGTCAACGTCGCGCCGGCCGCCGTCGAGGCCGAGCTCGCGAGCGTGCTCCCCCGCGTGCTCGGGCCGTCCGCCACGGGCGAGGCCTGCGTCGTCGGGGTGCCCGACGAGGAGTGGGGACAGGCCGTCGTCGCGGTCGCCGTCGTGAAACCCGAGTTGTCAGGCCCAGGCCGGGATATACCGCGGCGTGAGCCTGACAACTCGACCGGACTGGCCGCCGTCGGGCCCGAGGAGCTCGCGGCGGTCCGTGCCGCCGTCACGGCTACGCTGGGGGCGCCGTCCGCGCCCCGGCGCGTCTACCGCGCCACCGCGCTCCCGCTGCGCGGACCGGGGAAGGTGGACCGTGCCGCCGTCGCGCGGGCGGTCCGGACGCACGAGGCACCCACCTCCCCCTGAACGCCCTGAAGGAGTACGCATGGCCACGACCCGCGAGTGGATCGCCGGGGCCCGCCCCCGCACGCTGCCGGCCGCGACGGCGCCGGTGCTCGTCGGCTCGGGGGCCGCGGCGCAGGTCGACGCGTTCGCGTGGCTGCCGGCGCTGCTCGCGCTCGGCGTCGCTCTCGCGCTGCAGGTCGGGGTCAACTACGCCAACGACTACTCCGACGGCGTGCGCGGCACCGACGTCGACCGCGTCGGCCCGCTGCGGCTCACCGCGTCGCGGGCCGCGCGGCCCGGTCAGGTCAGGGCCGCGGCGTTCGCGGCGTTCGGCGTCGCGGGTGTCCTGGGCCTCGCCCTGTGCGCGGTGAGCGGGCACTGGTGGCTCGTCGCGGTCGGCGCGCTGTGCATGCTCGCGGGCTGGTTCTACACGGGCGGACGACGCCCGTACGGGTACGCCGGCCTCGGCGAGGTGGGCGTGTTCGTGTTCTTCGGGCTCGTGGCGACGCTCGGTACGACCTACACGCAGGCCGACCGCATCACGTGGCCCGCGGTGCTCGGCGCCGTCGGCGTCGGCCTCGTCGCGTGCGCGCTGCTCATGGCGAACAACCTCCGCGACATCCCGACCGACGCCGTCGCCGGCAAGCGCACCCTCGCCGTGCGGGTAGGCGACCGCCGGGCGCGCCGCCTGTACGTCGCGTGGATCGTCGTGTCGGTGCTGCTCGGCCTGGCGTGCGCGTTCTGGTCGCCGTGGGCGCTCGCGATGGTGTTCCTCGTGCTGCCCGCGGTGCTCCTGACGGTGCCCGTGCTCGCCGGGGCGCGCGGACGGCTGCTGGTGCCGGTCCTCGCCGGCACGGGGCTGTTCGAGCTGGGCTACGGCGCGCTCCTGGGCCTCGCCCTCGCCCTGTGACGACGTCGCACCTCCCCCGCCGAGGTAGCTCGCGACGTCGCGACGTAGCGCCCGACGTCGCGAGGTAGCGCGCGTCGATCCGCGCGCGCGGCGCAATCTCGCGGGCGAACGCGCTACGTCGCCGCGGTCAGCGCTACCTCGGCGCATGCAGCGCTACGTCGCCGCGGGCAGCGCTACCTCGGCGAGCCGAGCGCTACCTCGGCGAGCCGAGCGCTACCTCGGCGAGCCGAGCGCTACCTCGGCGAGTCGGCCTGGTCGACGACCGAGTCCTCGTACGCGGCGTCCTCGTCGACCGTCCGCTCCCGGGCGGCGGCGCGTCGCTCGGCGCGCTGCGCGAGCCACAGCGCCGCGGCGTCGCGCTGGCGCCGCAGCGCGAGGTACGACACGGCGAACGCGACGACGAGCGCCACGAGCAGCAGCAGCCAGCTGCGCAGGCCGACGAGGTACCCGGCGGCCAGCGCGGCGGCGAACAGGGCGAGGCGCAGGAGCGTGTAGACGAGGAGGGGCACGCCTCCAGGGTAGGCGCCGCGCGCGGGCTCTCCCGCATCCGTGAGGCTCGTCACGGGCGGACGGCGGTGCAGGCGAGCGGCGCGCGCGGCCCTAGGCTGGTGGCATGTTCGTACGCGTCGTCCTGCCCCTGGTGGTCGTGGGGCTCGTGGTCTACTCGCTCGCCGACCTGGCCGGGTCGGACGAGGAGGACCGCGGCGGCCTGCCCACGTGGCTGTGGGTGCTCATCATCCTACTGCTGCCCGTGTTCGGCGCCGTCGCGTGGATCGTGCTCAAGGCGCAGCATCGCCGCGCGGGCGGCCGGGGCTCGGGCAGCCGTGGCCGCCCCGGTCGCGGGCCGCGGCGTCCGTCCGGCCCCGTGGCGCCCGACGACGACCCGGACTTCCTCTGGCGGCTCGAGCAGGAGCGCCGTCGTCGCCGGCGCGAGAGCGGCCAGGACCCGGACGACGACACCCCGAGCTCGCTGGCCTGAGCGCCGTCCCGGCGCCCCGCCGCGCTCGGGGCTCAAGGCTCAGGAGTCAGAGCTCATGACCTCAAGTCACAGCCCCGAGTACGAGTGCTTCCCGTTGAAGATGAGGTTCACGCCGGTGAAGTTGAACAGCACGCAGGCGTAGCCCACGACGACGAACCACGCGGCCCGCCGCCCCGACCACCCGCGCGTCGTGCGCGCGTGCAGGTAGGCCGCGTACACGACCCACACGATGAAGCTCCAGACCTCCTTGGGGTCCCAGCCCCAGTAGCGGCCCCACGCGTGCTCGGCCCAGATCGCGCCGCCGATGAGGGTGAACGTCCACAGCACGAACCCGACGGCGTTGAGGCGGAACGACAGCGTCTCGAGCGCGGCGGGCGCGGGCATCTGGTCGAGCCAGCGGAAGCCCGGCCGCGCGAGGAACGGCACCCCCGCGTCACGGCTGTCGCGCAGGAGCTGGAGCACCGACGTCACGAACGCGACCGTGAGGATGCCCGTGGCCGCGACGGCGACGCCGACGTGGATCACGAGCCAGTAGTTCTGCAGCGCGGGCTGCACGCCGGTCGCGGCGACGTAGAAGACGTTGACGCCCAGGGCGAGGAACAGCACGACGAG